>CAZIDL010000008.1:0-56035 GCA_964537825.1 uncultured Weeksellaceae bacterium | reverse complement strand
TCTGTTTTTCAGTAAGTGACCCCGAAAGGATTCGAACCCTTAACCTTCTGATCCGAAGTCAGACGCTCTATCCAGTTGAGCTACGGGGCCAGCGGCTTCAAAATTAATCGATCGGGGATCCCGACGCATCCTATCATAGATCGGCGCTATCTTCGTTGTAGAGCCGCGAAATGACCCGAACGATCCCATCCGCCGTTTTACTGGGCCTCCTTTTGAGCCTATCCGGCCTCCTTAAAGGGCAATCCCAAGGACAGGTGCCCATCGGCGCTTGGCGGGACCATTTTCCATATGGCCATTGCATTAGCGTGACCCACGGCCCAAAAAGGGTTTACGCTGCCACGAGCAACGGCGTGATCGCCTACAATACAGCGGACAACAGCATCGAACGGATCAACAAGATCGACGCACTTCACGATATCGGTATCAAGAGCATCCGCTACAACTTCGAGACCGACCTCTTGGTGGTCGGTTACAGGAACGGAGCCATCGATCTCCTCTCTGATAATGCGGTCTGGGCGATCAACGATATCCGGGAAAGCTCGATCATCGGATCGAAGACCATCAACGACATCACCTTTAGGGGCAAGATGGCCTACCTTGCCTGTGGCTTCGGGATCGTCCTGATCGACCTGGAGAAAAAGGAAGTCCGGGAATCATACATGATCGGGAACAATAGCTCGGCTGTAGAAGTCCATAGCATCGCTTTTCTCCAGGATTCCATCTTCGCCGCTGCCACCTCCGGGATCTACAAAGCCTCCCTTAAAGCCCCGAATCTGGCCGATTTTCAGAATTGGGAGCACGAAAAACCCCAAGGCCTCACTGGAGGCTTCGAGGACATCACGAGCTTCGACGACCGACTCTTCACTATCGAAGTACCTGCCATGGACTCTTTGCGGGACAGCGTCCTTCAATATTCGAACGGGAACTGGAAAGGTTTCTCCTTTGATCCCCGCACCCCGAACGTATCAGATATCGAAAATTCGGACGGCAAGCTCGTGATCGCCCAAAGAGGTGGCTACGTGCTAGCGCTGAACGAAAAGGGGGAGCAAACCCGCATCGTTCACAGCCAACCCTGGGAAGGGAACCCCAAACCGATCCAGGCCATCCTCTGGAAGGACCACTTCTGGTTCGCAGATCGTTGGAGCGGACTGGCCAAACTCAGGAATTCCTGGAGCGGGGAAAAGATCCTACCTGATGGACCTGCCGGTACGAACATCTTTAAAATGAGTGCGGAAAAGGATCACATATGGGTGGCGACAGGAGGAGTGAGCAGCATCTGGACCCCTTTTTACCGAAAGGATGGGATCTTTCATTTCCATCAGGACGATTGGAAAAACCTCAACTCAAGAACGCATTCCGGACTCGATAGCCTTAGCGATCCGATCAGCGTGGCCATCGATCCGAACGATCCGGCCCATGCCTTCATCGGAACATGGGGGGAAGGACTTTGGGAATTTCAGGGGAATGAACTGAAGAAGGTCCACACACCGTCCAACAGCATATTGGAAACGCATTCTTCCTTCCCGAACGTGGTTTGCGCATGGGGGTCTAGCTTCGATGGATCGGGCAACCTTTGGGTTACCAATAGCAATACGAGCACCCCCATATCCGTGCTCACATCGGAAGGAGAATGGCACTCGATCGACCTTGGGGGAGAATTTACTTCGGGGGACCGTTTGGGAGGGATCACCTGCACTTCGATCGGGCAAAAATGGATCGTGGTCCCGGATAAAGGGATCTTCGTGCTCAATGATCAGGGAACGCCAACGGACCCGAGCGATGACGCGTATCGGCTCATCAACGATCAAAACGGAAAAGGGGGGCTCCCTCACAAGACCGTACACAGCATTGCTGAGGACCAGGACAATGAGATCTGGGTGGGGACGAACAAAGGGATCGCTGTCTTCTACACCCCCGATGACCTCTTAAGCAACAACCCTTCCGATGCCGAGGAGATCCTGGTCGATTACGACGGATTCGTCGCCCCCCTCCTGAACAATGAAACGGTCAAGACGATCGAGGTGAACGGAGCTGACGAAAAATGGATCGGCACCGCCAACTCCGGCGTCTTTCACGTTAGCCCGGACGGAAAGGAACAACTCCACCGCTTCTCCGAAGCTGAAAGCCCGCTGATATCCGATGGGATCGAAGACATTGCGATACATCCTGAGACCGGAGAGGTCTTCTTCGGAACGGACCAGGGCATCGTTTCATTTCGAGGAGTGGCCACAGAAGGCCAAAGCTCCCTTGAGGACATCGTGATCTATCCGAACCCGGTGCGGAAAGAACATACCGGCCCGATAGCGATCCGGGGACTTCCCAAGAACAGTACAGTCCGCATCACCAACGTGAGCGGTGATCTGGTCTACAAAGGACGCTCGGAAGGAGGTCAGGCGATCTGGCAGGGAACGGATCAGAACGGGATCCGCGTTCGGACCGGCGTATATTTGGTGTTCGTTGCTTCCCCTGGAGGAAAGCAAAGCATGGCCGGCAAGATCATGTTCTTCCATTGACCCCCTATGGATAAGAGCACGAAAGGGATCCTCCTTCATCGGATCGAACATTCGGATACGAGCGCCATTTTGAAAGTCCTCACCCCCGATGAAGGAGCATGTTCTTTCATCTGGAAAGGAGCCAAGAAAGCCAAAAAAGGGGGGAGCTATGGGAGCATTGCGATCCCCTTGAACCGGCTTGAGATCACTGCCCGCTTTAAGGAAGAAGGGGGATTGCACCTTCTCAAAGAAGCTCGGATCGAAAAGCCCTTCCTCAACCTGATCAACGATCCGGAGCGCTCAGCGATCGCCCTCTTCTTAGGGGAGTTCCTCTACCGATCGACCCAACTACAACCCGCCGACCCGGAGCATTACAGGGAAGTAGAGACCTGCATCGAAATGCTCGATCGAAGCCCCGATCCCAAAGACCTTCATCTCCATTTCATCGCCCGCGGCATGCACACACACGGCATCGCTCCGGAAGAACTCCCGGACGAGAACGGCTATTTCGATTTGATCGAGGGAAAGCTTCAAAAAGAAGAACCAACACACGGTCACTCGCTCGACCCACAGGAAAGCCAGACCCTCGCCTCGATGCTACGGACGGAGCTGGAAGAGCACCATCGCTTTCTAACGGGAACTAAGGCAAGACAGGAATTGCTAAAAAAGCTGATCCAGCACTTTCGGATCCATCTTGGAGAACTCGGACCGATCAATTCATTGGACGTTCTTCATGACCTCTTCACCGATTAGATCCCATCGTCGCGCAGCAGCTTAACATCCTCGATCCATATCCGGGGAAGGTCCGAATGGATAAAGATACGGACGGGTGATCCGCTCCTAAGCGTTAAAGAACCTTTGAAAAGGATCCAATCCCGGGAAAGCTTTCGCATTCTTGCTTCTTCTTTTCCGATCCGGAAGACTTCAACAGCTTCCCCGTCCTGAAGCAGCTCGACCCACAGAGGCGCCCATTCTTCGGAACCCTCGATGGCCCGGTACCAAAAGGAAAATTCGTAGGATCCGCTCTGCCCCACACTGATCGGATCGGAGACCAGATCGATGTGGTCCTCCACCTCCTCGATCATCATCGAATGGTCTCCCTTCAATGCGATGGAGTCCTCCAGAGAGGGTTTTCCGTAGGACAAATGCCAGTACCTTCCGAAGGCGCTCGTGTCCTCGAAGCTACCATTAGGGATCGATCCGATCTCCTGAGCGACCCCAGAGCGGACTGCAGATAGACAACAAAAAAACAGGAATAAATAAGATACCCGAAAGAGGCGGCGGAAAGAAAAAGTAAAGGTCATCCTGCCCGATCAGGCGCTTTTATCGCCTTTCTTGGGCTTGAAACTTTTGGCCGAACGGATCATCAACTCCACCTGTCCTTTGGAGTATTCCCCGTCCTCGAGGGATCGGACCACGTACTTCTGCCCTCCCACGTCAGCGACCATGTAAAAGTGGTACATCTCCTTGTCTGAACCGGGTACGCTGAACTTGTAGAGCAATAGATCCTCTTTCTCCTTGAGGAATTCCGTCTTCAGCGCTTGATTCATGCTCTTGATGCCATTCTTTTTCTCTTTCATGCTCATCACAGGAGCACCCGAGATGATCCGCATCCCAAAGGCATCACCCCCTTTAAGTTGTACTCCTCCTTTCTTGCTGATACCCACCTTGACGGGGGGCCGTCCTTTCTGGGGATCTTTTTTAGGGACCTGTGCGATTAACTTGAGCCCTTTATCGCTCAGGTCTTTCTCCACCATGTTCTTATTAGCCTTCCCGTTCCCTTCGTCCTTTCCGTTCTTACCATCGCCATTCCCATCGGTGGAAGAATTCGTGCAGGCGGTCGCGAAAAGGAAGAAAAAGGCTAATGCCGGAAAAAAGGGTAGGGCTCGTCGCATGATCGCTCATTTGGTTGTATGAGCAAATATAACCCTGCGAAAAGGAATTCAAAACCCATTCGAAAAAACAGCCCTGTCGCGCATCTTGCATACTTTCGTGACAGGCTGAACAGTTTCAGAGAGCCATCGGGCCCATGATGAGATGGTCACTTTATTTAGGGCGGTTGAGCGGTATCAGGATCTATGTCCATTGGACCTTCCTCCTCCTGATCGCATGGGTTCTGATCGGAGACTTGGGGAAAAGAGGTTTTCCTGAGGGACTCACGAGCGTGGGCTTCATCCTGGCCGCCTTCTTCTGCATCGTTCTTCACGAACTCGGGCACGCATTGACCGCTCGTAAATACGGGATCGGGACCAAGAGCATCAACCTTCTTCCGATCGGGGGGCTTGCGAACATGGAACGAATGCCCAAAAAGCCCGTTCGGGAGCTCAATGTAGCTATAGCAGGACCTTTGGTCAACTTCGGGATCGCCGGGATCCTATACATCATATTGCTCATATCGAACGGGATCCCCAGCAAAGAAGAACTGCAGGGGATCGAGGGGGTGAGCTCGCAATGGTTCCTCTTTCACCTTTTCGTCGTGAACGCCCTGCTGGCCATCTTCAATTTGATCCCGGCTTTTCCGATGGATGGGGGCCGCATATTAAGAGCGCTTCTCTCCTTTCGGAATTCTAGGCAAAAAGCGACGCGCATAGCTGCTCAGACGGGGCAGTTCCTTGCTATCCTCTTCGTTTTCGTAGGCCTTTTTCACCACTTCATGCTGGTCTTTATAGGGATCTTCATCTTTCTGGGGGCCAACGCAGAGAACATCTACGTTTCGACGAGCTCCGTCCTGGAGCGTTACAAGGTCCGGGACGTTCTTATGCATCATTACATCACGCTTTCGCCCTATGAGACGCTCGAAAAGGCGGTAGAACATTTATTGGACGGACAGGATACCGATTTTCTCGTTACTGAAGGCCATGCGGTCAGAGGGGTGCTGAGCAGGGGCGATATCCTTGAAGGATTGGGGGTTCACGGCAAAGAAGGGGTTGTGATGAAAGTGATGCGCACGGATTTCGAAAAGCTGACCCCAGATATGGACCTTCACCGCATCTACCAGCGGATCAGCAGGGGTGGAGCCAGTGTGCACCCGGTGTTCGACGAAGAAGATAAGCTCATCGGGATCCTGAACAAAGAGAACATCCAGGAGCTACTGATGGTACGTGAGATCCTGGAGAAAGGGAAGGAAGAGGGGGAAGGACCGAAAAAGCCCCTGGAAGGAGGCCTGGAAAAAGGCTCTTCAGAGGCTTAGAGGTCGCGGACGGATTCGAACCGTCGTGCGGGGTTTTGCAGACCCCTGCCTAAGCCACTCGGCCACGCGACCTTGCCCGAACAAAGATAAGAAGATCCTCGAAGTTGAGTTCCGCCCTCCGTCTGAAGCCTAATCGCTAAGGACAACGCGAACATTGTCCACACTTCCGTTGATCGGCGGATTGACCTTGGTCACCCGCACCTGGACCCGCTCCAAAGGAGCGAATTCCCGCTTGAGCTCCTGAAGGATCCGATCCCCTACGTGTTCGATCAGCTTGGAGCGAACTTTCATCTCCTTCACCACGATATCGTTCACTTTCACATAATCCAGCGTCTTATCCAGATCGTCGCTTTCAGCTGCTTTCCTGAAATTGGTATGAAGGGAAACGTCAACCACGTATTCGCCGCCGATCCGGGCTTCTTCTTCCATACAGCCATGGTAAGCATGCATTTTGATCCCGTTCACCTCGATGATGTTCACCCGCTTATGCTGTTCGCTCATACTGGTCCTCAAGCTTTTGCAAGCCGGTATCGATCCGCGCCAGCGTCTCTTCTTTACCGATCAATTCAGCGATCTCGAAGATGGAGGGGCCCGAACCCTTCCCTGTTAACAAGACCCGAAGGTTCGGCATTACCTTGCCGAAACCGTGGCCTTTTTCCTCAAGGAAGTTCCGAAAAGCCTTCTCAATAGGCTCAGCCCTGAAATCCTCCACCCCTTCCAGTACCGTCCGGAGCTCTCGAATGATCCCTGGCGTATCAGCTTTCCATTTCTTATTCACGGTCTTTTCATCATAACTGGAAGGGCGCCGGAAGAAATAATCCCCTTCGAGCATGTCGCTCACAAAAGTGGCCCGCTCCTTCATAACCGAGCAGACCTTTCGTACGGTTCCATGATCCGCTTCAAGACCAGCATCCTTTAGATAAGGCATCAAGCGTTCCGCTAACTCATCATCCGAACGCATGCGCAGGTGTTGCTGCTGAAACCATCGCGTCTTGTCGACGTCGAATTTGGCCCCGGCTTTTCCGACCCGATCGAGCGAGAAGTTGCTAACGAGCTCTTCGGGAAGGAAGATCTCCTGATCCGTTCCCGGATTCCATCCCAATAAAGCGAGCATGTTGATGAAAGCCTCTGGGAAATAGCCGTTCTCCCGGTAGCCTTCGAAAACTCCCTCTTCAGGAGCGTTCCATTTGAGCGGAAAAACCGGGATACCGAGCCGAGCACCGTCCCTTTTGCTCAACTTCCCGTTGCCATCAGGCTTCAGAATGAGCGGCAAATGGGCGAACTCAGGCATCGCCTCCTCCCATCCGAGGTATCGGTACAGGAGAACGTGGATCGGTGCGGAAGGGAGCCATTCCTCACCTCGGATCACGTGCGTAATGTCCATACGATGGTCATCGACGACATTGGCCAGGTGGTAAGTAGGCATACCATCGCTCTTGAAAAGGACCTTATCGTCGAGGTTCGAGGTGTGTACCACGACCCACCCCCGGATCCGGTCGTAAAACCGGACCTCTTCGTTGCGGGGAACTTTAAGCCGGATGACATACGGCTCTCCGGCATCGAAGAGCCGTTGGACCTCATCGTTCGATAGGGTAAGGGAATTCCGCATGGAATTCCGCGTGATAGCATCGTACTGAACCACCTTGGCCTTCGCTGCCCGCGCCTGTTCACGCATAGACTCGAGCTCTTCAGAACTGTCGAAGGCATAATAAGCAAAACCCGCTTCGACCAAGCGCTCAGCATATTCCCGGTAGCTATCCTTCCGTTCCGATTGCCGATAAGGCCCGTAATCCCCCCCTTCCCGGAAGCCCTCATCAATACGGATCCCGGACCAATCGAGGGATTCCAGGATGTAATCCTCGGCCCCGTCCACAAAGCGGGTCTGATCCGTATCCTCAAGGCGAAGAACAAAAGTGCCTCCGTGCCTGCGGGCGAAAAGATGATTGTATAGCGCCGTACGGACCCCGCCCATATGGAGCGGTCCGGTCGGACTCGGCGCAAAGCGTACGCGCGGTGCTGAATGCGTCATTCCCAAATCCTCTGAAAGCGCAAAGATAGAAGCTGCACCGACACGGGCGGGATCTCGATCCGGATCAGGATAAAGACCGTGGACCGCTCCCCTTTTAAGACCTTTATCAAGGAAAAAGAACGTTTAATGCTCCATTCCGCACCTATTGAAGGGTACAGTATGATCGATTCCGGGAACGGTCGAAAGCTGGAAGCTGTGGGCCCCTATGTGCTAGACCGGCCCGAATCGCTTGCAACACATCCCTGCGCCCTTTCAAAAGAAGAATGGGAGCAGCGAAGCCATGCCCGTTATCTCGAGGGAAAAAAGGGAACGAAGGGGGAATGGAATCTCCTCCGGGACATGCCAAAAGAGTGGAAGACGCGTTTGAAAACCCCTTCCCTCAGCCTGGAGGTCGCCTGCGCCCTTGGCAACTCCAAACATTATGGATTCTTCCCGGAACAGGCAAGGAATTGGGACTTACTTTATGACCGTTGCCAAAGAGCGAAGGGGAAAGAAGCACCTCGAGCTCTCTTCCTCTTTGCATACACAGGCCTTGCGACCCTCGCATCCCGAAAAGCAGGTGCCGACCCCTTTCACGTGGATGCGAGCAGGGGGGCGATGAATCGGGCTAAAGAGAACATGGAGCTGAACGAACTCCGTGATGTGCATTGGGTCCTCGAGGATGCGATGAAGTTCGCGCGTCGCGAAAAGAAAAGGGGGAAGCGCTATCGTTTCATCGTACTCGATCCCCCTTCTTTTGGCAGAGGACCGGACGGAGAGCTCTGGAAGGCCGAAAGTTTCATCTTCGAATTATTGGAGCTTTGCAAAGAGCTTTTGGCCCCGAAGGAACACCTTCTGATCGCTAATATCTATACGGAACGGGTGCCTACGAGGGAATTGCAAGAAGCGATCGATGGACTCGCCAAGGCGATCGGAAGTGATCAAAAAGAAGAATCCTTGTTCATCCCTTCGGAGGAAGGGAACGGGATACCTGCTGGAAAAAGCCTCCGGATCGAAAAGGGATTCGAGGGTTAAAAAAAGGCCGGCGTGCAAGCTTTCGATAAGCAACAAAAATCCGTTCTCATACGTTAGTTAGTCCGCCATGAACAAGGGGAACGAACACAGCCTCCTGCTTCGGAAGCTCGACGAGTTCATCCGGAAATACTACAAGAACCAGCTTCTGAAGGGGACTATATTGAGCGTAGCTTCCCTCCTGCTCGCCTATCTCTGCATTGCTTCCCTGGAATATTTCGGCCACTTCCCCTCCGTAGTGCGCTCCATTCTCTTTTACGGCTTCCTGGGGTTCACTTTATGGATCGTGGGGAATTGGGTCATCCTTCCCATCATACGCCTTTTTCGCTTGGGCCGGACGATCGGACACAAAGAGGCGGCCCGAATTATCGGCCAGCACTTCCCTGAAGTCCGGGACAAGCTCCTCAACACGCTCGAACTCCAGGAACAGGCCGAAACCGGAAATAGCACTCCTGGAGCGAGCGCAGCTCTGATAAGGGCGAGCATCGACCAACGGATCGAAGACCTTCGACCGATCCCTTTTAAAAGGGCCATCGACCTTAGCGCGAACCGTCGTTACCTCAAATACGCGATCCCTCCCCTCCTCCTCTTCCTCATCCTGCTCTTCAGCGCGCCCAATATCCTCAGGGACGGCACTCAACGGCTCGTCGAGCACGGAAGTCATTTCGAACCGGAGGCGCCTTTCGATATCATGGTGAGCAACGATTCCTTGAAAGTCGTGGAGAAAAAGGATTTTCGGCTCAAGGTGCGGATCGAAGGCGAAAAATTACCCGCTAAAGCCTATGTGGAAACGAAAGGAAGCCGTTTCAAACTGAAGAGAACGAAAGAAGGCACGTTTTACCACGATTTCAAGGGGGTGAACGAGGACCTGAACTTCCATCTTACAGCCGGAGGGTTTCGGTCCAAACCCTACCGGCTCAAGACCCTTCCCGATCCTCAGCTCGTGAAATTCCGTATAACGGCCGACCCTCCCTCCTATACGGGCCTCGACCGGATCGAAAGGAGCAATTCGGGCGACCTCCGCGTTCCAGAGGGCACGCGGATCGAATGGAAGTTCCGAACACAAAAAGCGGACGAACTCCTCTTCACGATTGACGATTCCACATACCGTCCTGAGCAAATGGCGGCTGACCGCTATCGCCTGATAAGAAAGGTTTACGAGGACCACCCTTATCAGATCCGTCCTCGCAACGAATTCGTAAAGGACCGTAAAGG
Source organism: uncultured Weeksellaceae bacterium (assembly GCA_964537825.1). Classification (GTDB taxonomy): domain Bacteria; phylum Bacteroidota; class Bacteroidia; order Flavobacteriales_D; family CAYVSK01; genus CAZIDL01. The sequence goes on along the minus strand of CAZIDL010000008.1, from coordinate 46,098 downwards.
GATCCGTTACAGGATCCGCGTCCAAAAGGACCGCTATCCAAAGATCAAAGTGGAGGAACGGGTCGATTCCCTTACCGAGAAGAAACGTTTTTTCCGCGGAAAGATCGAGGACGATCACGGATTCACCCAGCTTCGCTTTCATTATCGGCCGATCAGAAAGAACGGAAAAGGCCGGGAACAAGAGAGCGAAATGCAAGTAGAGGCACTTCCGGTCCCTGAAGAAGGGAGCAGCGAAGAGTTCTTCCATACCTGGAGCCTTTCCGAACTCGGGATCCGTGCCGGAGACCGGGTGGAATACCATTTCAGCGTGACCGACAATGACCGGGTCAACGGACCGAAAACGAGCCGCTCGAAGCAGATGACCTATCGCGCTCCGACCAAGAGCGAGCTTCGGAAAGAGGAGGAAAAGAGCGAACGAAGCATCAAGAAAGATCTGAAGAAAGGGATCGAAGAGAGCAAAGAGCTTCAGAAAAAGGTCAGCGAGATCCGTAAAGACCTTTTGAACAAAAAGAACGCGGGCTGGAAAGAGAAGAAAAAGGTCGAAGAGGCCCTCGAACAGCAGAAAGAGCTCCAGAACCGGATGGAGAAGATCCGTAAGAAGCGGCAGCAGATGGAACAGCGGAGTTCCGAATTCGAAGAGCAGAACGAAGAGATCATGAAAAAGCAGAAAAAGTTGGAAGAGCTCTTCGATAAAGTGATGTCCGACAAAATGAAGAAAAAGCTCGAGAAGCTCCGGAAAGAATTGGACAAGATGGACCGCAAGGAGATGCAGAAGAAGATGGAAGAAATGGAGCTATCGAACAAGGAGCTGGAAAAAAAGCTGGACCGGAACCTGGAAATGTTCAAACAACTCGAGTTCGAGAAGGAACTAAAGGAGAACATCGAACGGATGGAAGAGCTGGAGAAAGAGCAGAAAAACCTTTCCGAAAAGACCCAAAAGAGCGAGAGCAAAGCGCGCACCGACTCCCTTAAGGAAAAGCAGGATTCCCTCAATCAGGCATTCGAGGAAACCCGCGAACAACTGGATTCGCTCCGAAAAAAGAACCAGGAGCTTGAGAACTCCCACAAGATGAAGGACACGGAAAGAATGGAGGAATCCATCAAAAAGGACATGAAGCAGAGCTCACAAAAGCTTCAGCAAGGGCAGAAAAAGGATGCTTCTCAAAAGCAAAAGGGTGCCTCGGAAAAGATGGACAAGCTTTCACAGAGCTTGAAGCAGATGCAGAAGCAGATGCAGCAAAAGACCCTCAAGATGAACATGGAGCACCTGCGGGCCCTGCTCAACAACCTGATCGAACTTTCCTTCGATCAAGAGGAGCTTATGGAGCGCGTCAAGAAGAGCAACACGGACGACCCGGGCTATACGGAATTAGGGAGGGAGCAAAAGCGCATCAAAGAAGACTTTGGCAAGATCAAAGATTCGCTCTACGAACTGAGCAAGCAAGTCTTTCAACTGAAGGCCACGATCGATCAGGAGGTGGAAAAAGCGGACCACAACATGCGCAAGGGCATCGAACTTCTCGCCGAACGAGAGCCGGGCAAAGCTGCATCGCGCCAACAGTATGCGATGACAGCGATGAACGAGCTCGCCCTTCTTCTGGACGAAAGCTTGAAGTCGATCCAGAAGAAGATGGCCATGAAGATGCCCGGCAAAGGAAATTGCCAAAAGCCCGGAGGCGGTGGTGGTGGAAAGAAGATGAGCCTTTCTCAGCTCCGTAAAATGCAGCAGAAGTTGAACAAGAAGTTAGAGCAGATGGGCAAGCAAAAGGGCGGACAAAAAAGCGGTGGTAAAGGCGGCAAAGGAAAAAAGGGAGAAAAGGGAAAGAAGGGCGGCAAAGGAGACGGAACGAGCAAAGAGCTCGCCAAAATGGCCCGCGAGCAAGCAGCCATAAGAAGACGGATCCAGGAACTCAGCCAAAAGCTTGATCCGAGCGGAAAAGGGATCGGTAACGAACTCCAGAAGATAGCCGATCAGATGGAAGAGACCGAAAAGGACATCGTGGAGCGTAAGATCGATCAACGTACGATGGAACGTCAGTCAAGGATCGAAAGCAGGCTCCTCAAATCCGAAAAAGCCGAGCGTAAAAGGGGTTACAAGAAAGAGCGCAAAGCCGAGCAAGCAAAAGATCGTGAATACAGTAACCCAGAAGAATTTTTCGAGTATAAAAGAAAGAAAGAAAAAGAAGTCGAACTTCTCAAGACGGTACCACCAACCTTGCGCCCTTATTACAAAGAAAAAGTGGACCGCTACTTCGAGCGCTATCAAGAACAAGACCGATGAGCACTATGGACCAGCCCATTTATGCCACGAGGAACGAACTAGACCTCCCTTCGACCCTGGATAACCTCCCCCGCGTCGAGAAGTTCATCGACGAGGCTTGTGAAAGCTTTCACATCGACGAGGACCTTTACGGGAACGTCCTCATCGCCGTCACTGAAGCGGTGAACAATGCCATCCAACACGGGAATAAAGAAGATCCCGACCGGACCTTCACGGTCTCTTTCGAGGTCGATGAAGAACTTCAAAAGCTCACGTTCCGCGTGGAAGATGATGGTGAAGGGTTCGACTACGAGAGCGTTCCTGACCCGACCGCACCGGAGAACCTCGAAAAACCTTACGGAAGGGGAGTGTTCCTCATGCGGCATCTTGCGGACGAAGTGGAGTTCTATGAGGAAGGCCGCGTAGTCCAGCTCACCTTTAAGCCCCCCAAGAGCTGATCCTTTTGGAGAACGCTCGAGCTCATTTCGAGTTCCACACCCAGGAGCTTCTTTTCCCAGAGGAGCTGATCGATCCTGAGGGGGCCTCTCAAAAGCTCGAAGCCCTCATCCGTTCTTACGGACGCTCACCGGGAGAAGTGAACATCATCTTTTGTTCGGACGAGGCGCTTCAAAGGATCCACAAGAATCACCTCGATCAGGACCATTACACCGATATCGTCACTTTCGATTATGTGGAAGAGGAGCGGATCGATGGGGACCTGTTCATTTCGGTGGAACGGATCCGCGAAAACGCCGCCGATCATCAACGTCCCCCTCAAGAAGAGCTCCATCGCGTGATGGCCCATGGCATCCTTCACTTGCTCGGCCATAAGGACAAGAGTGAGAAAGAACAAGAGCGGATGCGAGCAGCAGAGGACAGGACCCTCAAGGAATGGGGATTTAAGCCGACCCTTTAAAGCGCTCCTTGACCCAGCGAGCTCCCAAGAAGGTCGGCCGGAAATAAAAGGACGGCGAAAGATCCATTCGCTTTCTTTATCTTTGCAGGCTTGGTAACGAGGGACATCGCTCGGCGATGTTCCACGTGGAACGTTCGTCCCTATGTACAGCAAGGAATACGATCTCATCGTCGTGGGAGGAGGCCATGCTGGATCGGAAGCCGCTGCCGTGGCTGCGAACATGGGCTCCCACGTCCTCCTTGTGACGATGAACATGAACGCCATTGCTCAGATGTCCTGCAATCCTGCGATGGGCGGGATCGCCAAAGGACAGATCCTGAAGGAAGTGGATGCCATGGGGGGATACTCTGGCATGGTCGCGGACCACTCCACGATCCAATTCCGTTTGCTCAACCGATCCAAAGGACCTGCCATGTGGAGTCCACGCAGTCAAAACGACCGGCAGCGCTTTGCGATCACCTGGCGGCGGATGCTCGAAGAAACCCCCAATGTTGAATTCTGGCAGGACATGGTCACTGAGGTCAAAGTAGAGAACGAAAAGGTCCGGGGCGTAAGGACTTCGATGGGGCTCGAATTCAACGCCAAGAACGTCCTCCTGACCAACGGGACCTTCATGAACGGGGTGATCCATCTCGGTGAAAAGCAATTCGGGGGCGGACGAGCAGGTGAACGTGCTTCGACCGGGCTTACAGCTCAACTTCATGAACTAGGGTTCGAAAGCGGGCGCATGAAGACCGGTACCCCACCCCGGCTGGACGGTCGCTCCATCGACTGGAGCAAGACCGAAGAACAAAAGGGGGATGAAGAACCCGAGAAATTCTCATTCTCCCCGCACACCAAGCCAGTGGAAGAGCAGCTCAGCTGTTACATCACTTACACGAACCCTACGGTCCACAAGATACTGGAAGAAGGGTTCGACCGGTCACCCATGTTCAACGGTAGGATCCAGTCGGTAGGCCCCCGCTATTGCCCATCGATCGAGGATAAGATCGACCGTTTTTCCGAGAAACCCCAACATCAGCTCTTCATCGAACCAGAAGGGCGGGAAACGGTAGAGACTTACCTGAACGGTTTCTCCACCTCCTTGCCTGAAGATGTACAGCTCAAAGCCCTCCAACAGATTCCCGGCCTTGAGAACGTCAAGCTCTTCCGACCGGGCTACGCCATCGAATACGATTACTTCCCCCCCACCCAGATCGAACGAACGATGGAGACCAAAAAGATCGGTGGCCTCTTCTTTGCTGGGCAGATCAACGGGACGACCGGCTACGAGGAAGCGGCTTGCCAAGGGGTCATGGCCGGTATCAACGCCCATCAGCGAGCTTATGATAAGGATCCGGTGATCCTGAACCGTTCCGAATCCTATATCGGCGTGCTGGTGGATGACCTGATCACAAACGGCACGAAAGAACCGTACCGCATGTTCACCTCGCGAGCGGAACATCGGATCCTCCTTCGACAGGACAACGCCGACCTACGCCTCACACCAAAGGCCCACGCCCTCGGGATCGTTTCGGATGAGCGCATGAAAGCGGTCGAGGCCAAGGAACGGAACACCCAACGCATCAAAAAGCATTTTCAGGAAGTTTCCATCGCACCCGGTACGATCGACGAAACCTTGCAAGGAAAAGGGAGCAGCCGGCTCAAGCAAAAGGTCAAGCTTCAAAAAGTGCTTTGCCGCCCCGAGATACAAATGGAGGACCTCCTTTCCGCTGACCCGGACCTTCGGAACTTTGTGGATGAATTGGAAGGAAACCCGCAGGATGCCCTGAAGCAAGCGGAGATCCAGATGAAGTACGAAAGCTACATCCAGCGGGAGGCAGAGACCGCTGAAAAGATGCACCGCCTGGATGAAATGAAGATCCCCAGGGACCTCGATTATTCCAGGATCTCTTCCCTATCGGCCGAAGGAAAGGAAAAACTCGAGTCCGTCCGGCCTGAGGACCTGGGCCAGGCTTCCCGGATCAGTGGTGTGACCAAGGCGGACATTTCGGTCCTCATGATCTACTTGGAAAAATAAAGTCAGGCCTCAAAATCCGCTCATGGAAGAAGGAAACCGCGAGACGCTCGGCGAGTGCCCGATCTGCAAAGGACGAGAACAGGAACATTTCCTTCGTTGCAAGGACTACACGGTGAGCGGGGAGGAATTCGATATCCAGGAATGCAGCTCCTGTGGCTTTCGCTATACGGACCCCCGTCCAGAGGAAGAGCATATCGGGGATTATTACGAGTCGGAGGATTACATTTCGCACTCCAATACCTCCAAGGGACCGATCAACACCCTCTACAAACTGGCACGGGAATACACGGTCCGAAAAAAACACCGAATGGTGAGAGACCTGGCCGGGCAAATGCCCCTTCGGATCCTCGATCACGGTTGTGGAACAGGAGAATTCCTGGCCCATTGCAAGAAAAAAGGATGGGAGACCCAAGGCTTGGAACCGGATGAAGGAGCAAGAGATCAAGCTTCGGAACAATTGGGAGAGCAGGTCGATCCACCCGAAAAGCTGAGCGAGCTCCCGGGTGAAAGCTTTTCGATCATCACCCTGTGGCACGTACTGGAACACGTACCAAGGCTCCAGGAAACGACCAAGGAGCTGAAAAGGACACTGGCTCCAGGCGGTACCCTGGTGATAGCCGTCCCTAATTGCAGCTCCTTCGACGCCAAGCATTACGGCCCCTATTGGGCCGCTTACGATGTCCCTCGTCATCTCTATCATTTCCGCCCCGAGAACATCCAGCGCCTTTTCGAAGACCACGGGATGAAGCTCCAAGAGATCCGTCCCATGCACCTTGATGCGATCTACGTCTCCATGCTCAGCGAAAAGTATCAGAACAATATCCCCTGGAAAGGATGCTGGACCGGGCTCCGCTCCAACCTTAAAGCGGACCTGAAGAAAGGGACATATTCGGCACAGATCTACCTCATCGAGCACGCAACCCCGAATTGAAAGAGCAAGTGGGTCGGACGGAATTTCTCATCGTTGGCCAAGGCCTGGCGGGATCCGTATTAGCTTGGACCCTTCAGGCCAGAGGCGCTGACTTCCGGATCATCGACCGGGACGAAGGAGCCTTTTGTTCCCAGGTAGCAGGTGGCCTGATCAATCCCATATCTCCCCGGCTCCCCACAAAAGGATGGCAGGCTGAACTCCACGTTCCGGAGGCTGAAGCCTTTTACAGCAACATCGCAGCGAAGAGCGGATCGGAATGCTACCATCCCCGTCCCATCTACCGGCCTTATGCAGATGCGAAGGAAAAAGAACGATGGAAGGGGAACGCAAGAAAAAAGGGCTTCGATCGGTTCCTTTGGCCGAATGGTCCATCCCATATCCCCGGGATCAGGATCGACCCGGAACTCGGAGTTGCCGCTTTCCAAGGGGCTTTCCTGGACGTACCCGTTTTCTTGAACGCCTCATCAAAAAGCTTCCTTCAAAAAGGGATCCTCCAAAGAGAAAGCTTCGATCCCGATCAGCTCAAGGAATGTAGGGATGGATGGGACCATAAAGGGATCCGCGCAAAGACCTTGATCCTTTGTCAGGGAACGAACATCGCCCATTGTCCCTTTTTCGGGGATCTACCCCTTAAACCCAATAAAGGGGAGATCCTTACCCTGGATATGCCGGACCTCCCTACGGAATTCATCCTGAACCGGGGTTTTTACGCCATCCCTTTGGGTGACGGAAAGGTCCGGGTGGGAGCCAGTTACGATCACAAAGACCTGGACCCGAACCCCACGGAAGCGAAAAAGAAAGAACTCCTGGAGCGAATGGAAGAGTGGATAGAACTTCCCTATAAGATCCAGGACCAAGAGGCCGGGTTCCGCCCGACCACTCCGGACACAAGGCCTTACGTCGGTTTTCATCAGAAAAAAAGGGGGCTCGCCGTTCTGAACGGTTTGGGATCAAAGGGGGTGAGCTTGGCTCCCTATTGGGCGAAAAAGCTCACAGAACAGCTCATAAAGAAGGAGGAAAAGGCTCCCGACCCCAACGTCGACCCATACCGTTTTAAAGAAAAAGAACAGCCCGCAAAGGTTTAGGGATACCTTTGCAGATGATCCGATCTTCGGAGACGATGCCAGGTCCCCCTTTCGAAAAAGCTGAACTCGAACGATACAGCCGTCACCTTCTCCTTCCTGGGTTCGGCCGAAAAGGCCAGGAAAAGCTGAAGGGAAGCAGCGTGATCCTGATCGGGGCGGGGGCGTTGGGAGCTCCGGCGACCCTCTATATCGCAGCAGCAGGAGTGGGGCGCATACGGATCGTCGACCCCGACCATGTCGCCGATCACAACCTTCAGCGACAGGTGCTCTTCAGGACTGAAGATATTGGCAAAGAAAAAGCCCAGGCGGCGAAAGCGGCTATCGATGCCCTGAACCCCTGGATCGAAGTTGAGGCGATCACGGATGCCATCTCCTCGGATAATGCCATGAAGCTCCTGGAGGGAATGGACCTCCTCATCGACGGATCGGACAATTTCCCGACCCGATATTTGGCGAACGATGCGAGCGTCCTCGCAGGGATCCCGAACGTGCACGCTTCGGTCTTCCAATTCGAAGGACAGATCGCGGTTTTCAATGCAGGAGGAGAAAAAGAGCGAGCGGTGGACTACCGCGACCTTTTCCCGGAGCCTCCCCCGCCAGGGTCGATCCCGGGCTGCAACGAAGGGGGTGTCCTCGGTATGCTCCCCGGCATTATGGGAAGCCTCCAGGCCAACGAGGCCATCAAATTATTGAGCGGGATCGGCGCTCCGCTCGATGGTGAGTTATTGATCTTCGATGCGCTGAGGGCGGAGAGCCGAAGGGTCCGAATTCCCAGGGATCCGCAACATCCGGGTATCGAGAAGCTGATAGACTACCAAAGCTTTTGCGGCGTCCCATCATCAAGGGCCAAAGGAGGTGATCAGGTCCCGTCGATCGAGCCAGAAGAACTCCAGGGAAAGATGAAAAAAGGGGAAAACTTCACCCTCATCGATGTAAGGGAAAGAGGTGAAAAGGAGATCGTGGATATCGGGGGGGCGAACATTCCCTTAAGGACCCTAAAGGAAAAGCAAGAGTTTCCAGAAGAAACGGACGGCCCCATCATCCTTTATTGCAGAACAGGGGCACGGAGTTCAAAAGCTGCAAGGATCTTACAGGAAAAGATGCCGGAACGAGCGGTCTACAACCTCAGAGGGGGCATCCTGAAATGGATCGAAGCAGTGGACCCTTCTCTGCCAGCTTATTGAGCTTGACCCGGTGAAAGGGCATAGGGCGTTTGGATCCTGGGAAGATGTTCCGGATAATGATCCCTTAAAAACCCCAAAAGGGCTTCTCGCAGGTCGCATTTCAGATCCCAGGCTTTATTGGAATCCGAAGCGCTCACGATGGCTTTCACCCGCATGCTCCTCTCGCTAAGGTCCACGACCTGAAGCCGGCATGCCCTTCCATCCCAATGCCCGTGTTGTTGGACCCAGGCATTCAGTTTTTCCCTTAAAGGGTCCAGGGGCATCCGAGGATCGAGGTAAAGGTCCACCTCACCCATCAGGTCTTCGCTGTTCCGGGTCCAGTTCTGAAAAGGCCTTTCGATGAAGTAGGAAATGGGGAGGATCAAGCGGCGTTTATCCCAGACTTTGACCACAACATAGGTCAAAGTGATCTCTTCCACCTCCCCCCATTCCCCTTCAACGATCACGGTATCATCGATCTTGATCGGTTGGGTGAAAGCGATCTGAAATCCGTGGATCAGGTTCCCAATGGTCTTTTGAGCTGCCAGCCCTAGGACGATCCCGATGATGGCGGTGGATGTAAGGAGCGTGGTGCCGATCTTCTGGACGGATTCGAAACTGAGCAAGATGGCAGCTATGGCCAGCACGAAAATGAGAACCCCAATGGCCTTTTTGAGGAACTGGATCTGGGTCCGGATCTTCCGCTCCTTGAGGTATTTGTCCCTTCGTACTTTATAAGCCTGGAAGAAAATATCTTCAAAAACGTTCAAAGTCTTCACCAAAAGCCAACCAAGGTTCAGGATCAAAAGGACTTCTAGGACCTGCGAAAGAAGGCTCATGGCCTCACCGGAGACCTGGAGAAAAGAAAGGCTTCCATAGAAGAGAATCAGGGGAAGAAAGCTGCTCATTCTCCCGCCAAGATGGGTACGGAGGGAATCACGAATATAATTGGAGGCCCTGCTGAAGCGCTTCAGCAAAACCGAAAAGGCGAATTTGCTCAAAAGGACCCCGATAAGCGCGGAAAGAGCCGCAGCGATCAGCACCCTCCCGCTTTCGGGGAGTTCGAAAAAACCGCCTATGAAAAAGGCATCCATTGGCCCTATCGTTCTTTCGAAGCAATTGATCTCAAAGCAGGATCGGGCGAAGAAGACCGAACATCCCTGACCTGAAGTTCTTCGAGGCTCCTGCGGTAAAGGAAGAGGGGAAGGCTGGCGACCAAAATGCTCAGTCCGGAAATGAGATAGGCCGTTGTGATCCCTTCAGCATCGGTAAAGAAAGGGATCGCGAAAAGCCCTGTAAAAAGGGTCCGGAGCAAGATGTTGATAGCCTGGAACACGCTGTTGGTCCTTCCGATGACACCATTAGGAACTCGTTCGAAAAGGTACGTGATCCGCATCACGCGGGTTGCGGAATTGCTCGATCCAAGAAGGAGGTTGAAACCCATGAAGACCCAAAAGGATCGGGTCCAAACGCAGCAAAGGAAGACCATCCCGGAAAGGATCATGGCCCCAATGATGGCCGAAACACTACGAACATGGCGCATAAGGCGCCGCACGTAGATCCCTGCTAAAATGGCACCGAAAGCAAAAAGGGCCTCGCCGATCCCGTAAACGTCCGCATCCATCCCCAGATGCTCTTTGATATACACAGGCATCAGGAAATAAGCCTGTACGAGCACAAAAAGAAAGATCATAAAGGAGGTGTTCCCAAAATTAAAGAGCAGGGGGTTGCTACGTAGGAACCGGATCCCCGTCCTCAAACGTTCCTTGACCGACCCCCGGTCGATATGCCGTTCCTCAACGGGCTGGTACCTGATGGGGAAAAGGAAGAGCAAGGTCACCCCATAGGCGAAGGCATCGAGCCCGAACAATTCGGGGAGGGTCCAGGCCTCAAAGGAAAAAGGAAGGATGGCCCGCAGATAGGGAGAGCTTTCACCCGTTCCTGCCAACAATAAGGCGGCGATGGCACTAGCCCCCATACGGGTGGCTTGCCCTTGGATCTCGATCAGGGAATTGGTGCGCGCGTAATGACCTTTTTGGCTGATCTCTTGAGCGAAAGCATAAAGGCTGGGATAATGAATGTTGAAATTAAAGACGGTTATGGTAAACCCCAAGCAAAGCAGTGATACAGGGACAGCCCCGGAACAGGAAGAATAAAGAGCGATGGAACCGATAGCTATTCCGGCCAGGAGGTTGAGCCATATAAGGACGACCTTACGGGAAAAACGATCGATCAATGTCCCTGCATACAGGCTCCAGAAAAGGGTAGCAAAGGTGACCGATGCAAAGAGCCACCCGAAAAGGTCGGGGCGGCCCAGGGTGTCGGCGAAATACCATGGGATAGCCAGCATCAAAATCCCGTGAGCGAACTCGGAGACCACATTGGACCCTAACAAAAGGATCAGGGCACGCGGATTCGGATGAGGGTTTCCCAAGGGATCTTCGCAATTTCGAACGGCGAAGGTAGGCGCTTTTCAGAACGTTCCACGTGGAACATGGATGAAACACGATCGAAATTTCTCGAAAAAGCCCGTAAGATCTGCGCGCGGCAAGAAAGCAGCAAGCGAGATCTGGAACGGAAGCTCAGGCAAAAGGGTTGTCCGCACCCCTATGTCGCCGGGATCATCGAGGAATTGGAAAACGAAGGGGCAGTGAATGATGCGCGTTTTGCGGAGTTCTTCATTAGGGATAAGCTCGAAGGAAAATGGTGGGGGGAATTAAGGATCCGTCAAGGCTTAAAGGAAAAGGGGGTCGAGCATGAGTTCATCGACGAGGAACTGGACAAGATCCCCACAGAAAAAAAAGAACGGATCCTCTATCGATTCCTTGCAAAAAAATGGAGAGAGGAGCTCAAAAAGGGAAACGAAGCCCCCAGGGACCGAACCATAGCAGCAGCGGAAAGAAAAGGCCATCCCCTCCCTTGGATCCTCGGGATCATGGAACGCGTATCAGGCCCGGATGGCCTCGACGGGATCGAGCCGGGCGGCGGCATAAGCGGGGAATGATCCGGACAAGACACCGATCCCAACGGAAATGGTCAATCCCAAAAGGACGTTCCCCAAGGAAAGCACGATGGAGGTCCCAAGTATCACTCCTGCTAGAAGGCTGATCAAAAACACGAGAAGCAACCCGATACCACCCCCGATGAGGCACAAAAAGATGGATTCGAAAAGGAATTGCGAGAGGATGGAGGAACGTTTAGCTCCCAGGGCTTTTTGGACTCCGATCTGCGGCGTCCTTTCCCGGACGCTGACGAACATGATATTGGCGATGCTGAAACCACCGACCAGGATCGAAAAAAGCCCGATAACAGCTCCGGCAACATCAACCCGCCCGAAAAGCTGGGTCAGGTTCTCGGAAATGAGGCTGGGTTGGTTGAGGGCGAAATTCTCACTCCGTTTAGGCGGAATGCGGCGAATGGCACGCATCGCCCCTCTTATTTCTTCTTTCAGTGCGGTCTGATCGATACCGCCACCGGCTTTAACAAGAATGCTTCGGTCCAATTCATCCAGGGAGAAAAGTTGACCAGCATAGCGATAGGGAATGAGCACGGTGTTGTCCATGCTAAAACCTATCAAACTGCTCCCTTCTTTCTCGATGACACCGATCACGAGAAGATCCCTTCCCCCGATCTCAACCTCTTTACCCAGCGGGTCCCCGTAAGGGAAAAGGTTCTCGGCAATGCCCCCTCCAAGAACGATCACGTTCCTCCCGGATCGGGATTCCATCGAGGAAAAGTAGCGCCCTTTGGAAAGCCTTAGTTCCCGAACATCTTCAAAATCATGAGTGACAGGCCGTATGGAGACACGATCCACGCTGTTGTTCAAAAAATGAACACTGTGAGAACTATTGGCCATGAAGGCAACGGACGCTCCATCCGGAAGACGTTCTTCTAGCTTTTCGAATTCTTCATAACGGGGATGCGGTCTTTTCAAATATTCCCACCACTCGTAATCCCCCTCTGGATCCCACGGCCATTTTTGAATGAAAATAACATCCTCCCCCAGGGAACGTACGCTCGACCGAAGGTTCTGCTCGAGGGTATCGACGAGCGTAAATACGGAAATGATAGAGAAGATGCCGATCGTGATCCCCAAAAGGGAAAGAAAGGTGCGCAAACGGTCCCCTTTCAGAGCCCTTAAGCCCATCCGAGCACTCTCCAGGATCGGTCGCAAGGGAGCAAGCATCCCTTCGAAGAAAAGAAATTTCCGTTAGCCACAGATAAAGAAAGCTAGTTCTTCCCGCGGTTGCTAGTTGTTGGGGATATTGCTAAACTTGCATAGGGAGTACCACTACACTTAAGCCCCATCCAGCACGCGAATACCGATGGAAAAAAGCGAAGCGAGCGAAGCAAAGACCAGCGAAGACCAAGAGGGCCTCCGAACGATACAAAGCGCTCTGGTCGCGGTCTTTCATAAGGAGGGAATAGACCCTATCATCCAAAAACTCCACGAATTAGGGATCACCATTTATTCAACAGGAGGAACTTACGAGCATATCCGCTCGCTGGGATATCCGGTAAGGTCGGTGGAAGGGCTCACCTCGTTCCCTTCGATCTTTGGAGGGCGCGTGAAAACCTTGCACCCGAAGGTGTTCGGAGGGATCCTTGCAAGAAGGGGATATGAGGAGGACGGGGACCAATTGGACGACTACCACATTCCCGAGATCGACCTCGTGATCGTCGACCTTTACCCCTTCGAAGAAACAGTAGCGGAAGGGGGCACCGAACAGGAGATCATCGAACGGATCGACGTGGGAGGCATCGCCCTGATCCGTGCTGCTGCAAAGAACTTCGAGAACGTCCTGGTAACCCCCTCGCGGGCAGATTACAGCGCGCTCATGGAACTTCTGTCGGAGCGAAAAGGCAGGAGCACGAGAGAAGAGCGAAAGAGTTTCGCCCAAAGGGCCTTCTACATTTCCTCTCATTACGATACCCGGATCGCTGATTTCTTCGATCCGGAAGGAAAGGAATTCCGTAAGAGTTATCGCCCCAAGCACCAACTCCGCTACGGGGAGAACCCCCATCAAAAGGGTGCTTTCTATGGAGATCTGGAGGACGCGTTCGAACAATTGAACGGGAAGCCATTATCTTACAACAATTTGCTGGATCTGGACGCCGCAGCCAACCTGATGCGCGAATTCAAAGAGGAGAGGCCGACCTTCGCAGTGATCAAGCACAACAATCCCTGCGGAACAGCGGTAAGGGAGACCCCACAGGAAGCTTGGGAAGCCGCCAAAGCAGGAGATCCGATCTCGGCGTTCGGAGGGATCATCATCAGCAATTCAAAAGTCGATGAGGCCAGCGCGGAAAGCATCTCGGAACTCTTCTTCGAGTTGCTGATCGCTCCCGAATACGATGATAAAGCTTTAGAACTGCTCCGTGCTAAAAAGAAGCGCATCATCCTTAAGCAGAAAAAGGATCCATTCCAGCAGGAAAGTTTCCGCTCCGTGCTTAACGGTGTCCTCTCCCAGGACAGTGATAGGAGGATCGAAGCGGAAGAAGACCTTCGGACGGTCACTGAAAAGTTTCCGGACGAACGGGAGACCAAAGACCTCCTTTTCGCCAACCGGATCGCTAAACATACGCGCTCCAACACGATCGTCCTCGCAAAGGGAGAACAGCTCGTGGGTAGCGGAACCGGTCAGACCTCCAGGGTGGATGCCCTCAAGCAGGCCATCCAAAAGGCAGGAGCCTTCGGTTTCGACTTGAAAGAAGCGGTCATGGCCTCGGATGCCTTCTTCCCTTTTTCCGATTGCGTTGACATTGCGAACGAAGCGGGCATCAGCGCGGTCATTCAACCAGGTGGATCCGTCCGCGATCAGGAATCCATCGATCATTGCGATCGATACGGGATGTCCATGGTAACGACCGGTATCCGTCACTTCAAACATTAAAGCCACTTATGGGCCTATTCGATTTCCTAACGAAAGAGATCGCCATCGATCTGGGGACCGCCAACACCCTCATCATTTACAACGACAAGGTAGTGATCGACGACCCTTCGATCGTAGCAGTGGATCGCCAGACAGGGAAAGTGATCGCCGTGGGGAAAGAGGCCCAGCAGATGCACGGAAAGACCCACGAGAACATCAAGACCATAAGGCCCCTGAAAGATGGTGTGATAGCGGATTTCCATGCAGCAGAGCACATGATCAGGGGCATGATCAAAAAGATCAAACAGAACAAAAGCCTTTTTGCTCCAACGGTACGCATGGTGATCTGTATCCCCTCCGGGATCACGGAGGTCGAAAAACGAGCGGTCAGAGATTCAGCTGAGCATGCCGGGGCAAAGGATGTGTACCTCATCCATGAACCGATGGCCGCAGCCGTCGGCATCGGCATCGATGTCGGAGAGCCGACCGGTAATATGATCATCGACATCGGAGGCGGGACCTCTGAAATAGCAGTGATCGCCCTCGGCGGGATCGTCTGCGATAAATCGATCCGGGTGGCCGGAGACGATTTCACCCGGGACATCGAAGAATACATGCGCCGCCAACACAACATCCTGATCGGTGAGCGAACGGCAGAAAAGATCAAGATCGAAGTGGGATCCGCACTTCCGGAATTGGACGACCCCCCTTCGGATTACGCCGTCCGTGGACGGGATCTGATGACAGGAGTGCCCAAGGAGATCAACGTCAATTACGTCGAGATCGCCCACGCCCTCGATAAGTCCATTACCAAAATAGAAGAAGCGATCCTGAGCGCATTGGAAATGACGCCTCCAGAGTTGAGCGCGGACATCTACAAGACAGGTATCTACCTGGTCGGTGGGGGATCGATGCTCCGCGGACTGGACAAACGCATCGGGATCAAGACGAAACTACCGGTCCATATCGCGGACGACCCCCTCCGTGCGGTGGCCCGTGGTACGGGGATCGCTCTGAAGAACATCGACAATTTCCAATTCCTGATCCGGGATTGACCAGGGGTCTTTCTGGAGCAGGATGAAGACTTATGCGCAACTTACTTCGCTTCATCGCGACCTATCGGCTTGCCTTCCTCTTCATCCTTCTCCAACTCCTCTCCTTTATCCTCCTCTTCCGATCCAACAGCTACCATAATGCTGTTGCCTTTCATTCGGCACAGAACTGGATCGGGAACATCTACGAATGGCGCAGCAACATTACGCAATATTTCGAACTCCGGAAGGAGAACGAGCGCCTCGTGGCTGAGAACAAAAGGCTCCGAAAGAAGCTCCTCGCCTATCAGGAAGACTCCCGTTTCAAAATATCCCCGGGAAGGGACAGTAGCTACAGGAAGCGTTACAGGATAAAAGGTGCGAGGGTTATCAACAGCACGATCCATCGAAGGAACAACCACCTTACGATCGACCGGGGAAGGAAATCCGGAATAAAACCCGATATGGGGGTGGTGGGTCCCAACGGGATCGTCGGTGTCGTCCGCAACGTCTCGGAACACTTTGCTACGGTCCTTCCCGTGCTGAACACGAATTTCCGTGCCAGCGTCAAATTGAAACGGTCCGAGGCAATCGGACTCCTTGAATGGGACGGAGCAGATCCATTGCGTGCCAACATGGTTGATGTGGCTCAGCACGTGAAGGTCCGGAAAGGGGATAGCGTGGTCACCAGAGGGGCAGCATCGATCTTCCCGGAGGGGGTGCCAGTGGGCGTGGTCAAGGAGATCCGGACCGATCCTTCGTTGAATTACCATAAGATCGAGGTGAAACTCTCCACAGACCTTAGCAAGGTCCACAATGTCTATGTGATCGGAGACCGCTTTAAGGAAGAGAAAGAAGAACTGGAGGAAAAGAACAAGGGGAATGTTCAGTGATATTCTAAGGAACCTTTTGCGTTTTATCTTCCTGATCCTCCTCCAGGCGCTGGTTTTGAACAACTGGACGCTAGGAATGGGAATTCAGCCATTCCTCTACGTGCTAATCATCCTTATGCTCCCCTTTGAAACAGCTCCATGGGCAGTGCTCTTGCTCAGCTTTATGACGGGGATAGCGATGGATGCTTTCGAGAACACCTTGGGAATGCACGCTTCAGCGGCCACACTGATGGGCTATCTCCGAAAACCGATCCTGGACCGGATCGCACCCCGGGACGGTTACGAGAGCGGAATGAAACCCATGATAAGCCATATGGGCTTCACATGGTACCTTCGTTATGCGATCTTTCTCACCCTCATCCACCACATCTGGTTACACGGTCTGGATCATTTTCGTCTGAGCGAATTCCATCTGGTTCTTCTTAAAGGGGCTGGAAGCACAGCTTTCACGGTTGTCCTTATCATTCTTTACCAGTATTTGATCCACGGTCCTCCCAAACGAGCCAGGCGATGAGCGATAATATCAGGAAATACGTGATCATCGCTCTGATCTTCATCACCGGGATCATCTTCATCGTCCGTGTCTTCTATCTCCAGGTGGTCCAAGAAAAATGGAGCGTCAAAGCGGCTAATATCACGGAGCGAAGGATCCCGATCTACCCCTCGCGCGGACTGATCTACGACCGGGATAGCAATATTCTGGTGGCGAACAAAGCCGTTTACGACCTCCGGGTGGTACCCCGGGAAGTTAAGGATATCGATACATCGGAGTTCTGTAATACCGTAGGCATCACGGTATCAGCGTTCGAAAAAAAGATGCGAGAAGCAAGGGCCCGTTCCCCTTACACCGCATCCACGTTCGAAAAACAGATCCCTGGAAAGGATTACGCTCGGATCGCTCAAAAGCTCTACAAATTCCCTGGTTTCTTCGGTGTACCAAGGACCCTGCGTAGTTATCCGGACAGCATAGCGGCCCATGTGCTGGGATATGTAAGCGAGGTGGGCCCAAAGACCCTCGATACGAGCAAATATTACGATCGGGGGGACTACATCGGTTCTTCCGGGATCGAAGCATCCTATGAGAGGGCCCTCCGGGGAGAGAAAGGGGTCCGCTACGTGGTCGTGAACGTCCACAACAACGAAAAAGGACCTTATAAGGGCGGAGCTTACGATACCGCTGCCGTCCCGGCTAAAGACCTTCTTTCTACTCTTGATGCGGAACTTCAGGCCTATGGCGAACGCCTGATGAAGAACAAGGTCGGGAGCATCGTAGCGATAGAGCCCGCTACGGGGGAGGTCCTCAGCTTAGTCTCTTCCCCTACTTATGACCCGAACCTCCTCGTAGGAAGGGTCCGATCCAAGAATTACCAGAAACTAAGTACGGACACCCTTAAACCCTTGTTCAACAGGGCCCTCCGGTCGATCTACCCTCCGGGCTCCATCTTTAAGATCGTCCAAGCCCTGGTAGGCCAGGAAATGGGGGTTCTCAGCCCCGAAACCCGTTATTACTGCGATGGCAGTGTTATTAACGACCATGTTCCAGTGGGTTATTACGACCTTTTCCAGGGGATCAAACGCTCGAGCAACATGTATTTCTATCGGGCCTTTCAGCACATGGTGCAACAAGGAAAGGAAAAGGACCCGTTCAAGGATGCGAGAAAGGGCTTGGCCAATTGGAAACGAATGGTGGAGGCTTTCGGGTTCGGGGACGAATTGCCCCTTGATATCGGTAACCAAAAAGCAGGCAACGTTCCGGGACCGAAATACTATGACAAGATCTACGGAAAGCATCGGTGGAATTACCGCACGATCTATTCCCTGAGCATCGGCCAGGGAGAGCTTGGTATCACGCCGATCCAGATGGCGAATTTTGCGGCCTCTGTGGCCAACAGAGGATTTTATTTCGCTCCCCACGTGGTGAAGGGGATCGAGGGTGAGAGCAACCGGATCGCAGAACGTTATCGAAAGCCTTATTCAACGGGAGTTGATAGTTCCCATTTCAAGGTAACAGCAGACGCGATGCAAGCAGTAGTGGAAGAAGCTGGTGGAACTGCCTGGCGAGCTCGGTCGGACAGTGTTACGATCTGCGGCAAAACGGGAACGGTCCAGAACCCTCACGGAGAGGATCATTCTTCCTTTATCGCGTTCGCTCCCAAAAAGGATCCGGAGATCGCCATCGCAGTCTACGTTGAGAACGCGGGATATGGAGGGAGTTGGGCCGCTCCGATATCGAAATTGATGATCGAAAAGCATCTTCAGGATTCGACCATCGACGAACAAGCGGAGAAACGGATCCTGGAAAAGAAGATCGTGAACGTGGAGAAGGGAAAAGAAGAAGCGGATGGATAGGAGGATCAACATCGGGAAATATCTGGATTGGCCGACCTTTTTCCTCTACCTGATCCTGGTCCTCCTCGGTTGGCTGAACATCCATTCAGCCGCCTACGATCCTCAGAATCCAAGCCTTTTCTCTTTAAGTGAGGAATATGGCAAGCAGTTCATGTGGATCGCCACAGGAGCGGTCATCGCAGGAGCTATCCTTCTCATGGAAGGAGATTTCTTCAACAAGTTCGCAGGAGTGATCTACGTTTCAGCCATCCTCTTATTGATCCTGGTCCTCCTTTTCGGGAAGGAAGTGAACGGGGCCCGTGCATGGTTCGGTTATGGAGGCTTCGGGATCCAACCTGCAGAATTCGCCAAGCCAGCGGTTGCCCTTGGATTGGCCCAATACCTTAGCAACATTGGCCCCCGGACCAAAAGCTTTTTCCGAACGCGGCTTCTTCCCCTTCTCCTGATAGGGATCCCGATGGCTCTCATTCTTCTCCAACCGGACACTGGTACCGCACTCATTTTCCTGGCTTTCTTTATCGTGCTATATCGCGAGGGCTGGTCATCCAACTTCCTCATAGGGGGGTTCCTTCTGGTCCTCCTCACGATCCTGACCCTCATGATAAGGGACTCGAACTATTCGGTGCCATTCACCGAATGGAGCCTCAACGGGACCTACATCCTCATGGGGATCGTTCTTCTGGTAGGCTTTCTGGTGAACGTGATGGTGCAGCGTTTTTCAAGACCCCGAAAACGAGGACGATCAGCACTGATCGTCCTCATGTTCTCCATCGTTGGCACAGGCTACATCTTCGGAGTGGACCATTCCTTCGAAAAGGTGCTGGATGATCATCAAAAAAAGCGTATCAAGGTCCTGATCGGAGATATCGAAGACCCGAAAGGGGCGGGTTACAATGTGAATCAAGCCAAGACCGCGATCGGATCAGGTGGCATGTGGGGAAAAGGTTATCAGGAAGGCCCTCTTACAAAGTACAAATACGTCCCGATGCAGAGCACCGATTTCATATTCTGCACGATCGGGGAGGAATGGGGATTTGCTGGAAGTTCGGTAGTGATCCTCCTGTTCACCGCCCTTCTAATCCGACTGGTAATTGTGGCCGAACGGCAACGATCGCCTTTTTCCAGGATATATGGATATTCGGTCGTAGCTATCCTCTTCATCCACGTAGCCATCAATATCGGCATGGCCATCGGTCTGGCCCCGGTGATCGGAATACCGCTTCCTTTTTTCAGTTATGGAGGATCCTCGTTCTGGGCCTTCACCATCCTCCTTTTCATACTGATGCGCATGGATGCCGAAAGATTGATGGTGCTCCGGTGAACGAAGAAATTCGAAACCTGTAACGCAAACAACATAGCAAGCGATGAGCTCAGAGAAGGTCAAAGAAGGTCATGCGGAAGAAAGCTCCGGAAAATCGGGGACGGGCAAGAAGAAGAAAGTCTACGTCCTGGACACCTCGGTCATCCTTTACGACCACAACGCTATCAACAGTTTCGAGGAGAACGATGTAGCGATCCCGATCACGGTCCTCGAGGAACTGGACGGCTTCAAGAAGGGGAGCGATAGCATGAACTTCGAGGCCAGGGAATTCATCCGAAGACTGGACGAGCTTTCCAAAAAGGCCAGCCTTCAGAATTGGATTCCATTGGACGGGAAGGAGAAAGGGAATTTCAAGGTCGTCATGAACCGTTTTCTCGACGAGGTGAACGCCGAATCGGCCTTTACGGATGAAAAGGCGGACCACCGGATCATCGATGCAGCCCGGATCCTTCAGAAAGAAGAAACGGACAAGAAAGTGGTCCTGGTGACCAAGGACGTGAACCTTCGCCTTAAGGCACGCGCCCTCGAACTTCCGGCTGAGGATTACGAGACCGGAAAAGTACGGGACGCTAAGCACTTGAACAAGGGAAAAACGCTCATAGAGAACGTCCCTCAGGAATTGCTGGACCGTTTGAACGAGGAGGGAAGCATCTCTTATGGTGAGCTCTTGGAAGAACGTCCCCTGGACCATCACTTCTACATCCTTCGGAACGACCGGACATCCACGTTGGCCCATTTCGAACCGGAAGAGGAGTTGTTGGAGAAAGTGGAGAAATGTCCTGCTGCTGGGATCATGCCCCGGAATGCGGAACAGACCTTCGCCCTCAACGCGATCCTGGATCCATCGGTACGACTGGTCACTGTCCAGGGTGTAGCAGGGACCGGAAAGACCCTTTTAGCCCTTGCGGGCTCGATCGAACAACGGAGGGAATATCAACAGATCTATCTGGCCCGTCCCATCGTGCCTTTGTCGGACAAGGACATCGGTTATCTGCCGGGGGATATCAGTTCCAAGATCGACCCGTTCATGCAGCCCCTCTGGGACAATCTCAAGTTCATCAAGGATCAATTCGGGAAGGAAGAAAAGCAACGGAAGCAGATCGACGAATTGGTGGAAAAGGACAAATTGGTGATCACGGCCCTCGCTTTTATCCGTGGCCGCACGTTATCGAACATCATCTTCATCGTCGACGAAGCGCAGAACCTTACACCCCACGAAGTCCGGACCATTATCACCCGGGCAGGGGAGAACAGCAAGATCATTTTCACCGGGGACATCGGGCAGATCGACAGCCCTTATTTGGACGCAGAAAGCAACGGACTCTCTTATTTGATCGAGCGGCTCAAGGGTTCGCCCCTATACGCCCATATCGAATTGGAAAAGGGAGAGCGTTCCAAACTAGCAGAACTCGGGAACCAGCGCCTTTGATCAGCGAAGGGTGTTCCGCTTGTCCTCGACTTCAGCGTGCTCCTTCAGCACGTCCAAAAGCCCCCGTTGAACCCTTCTGCTCCGCTTACGCTCCATCCGGGTTTTGAGTCGGGCCAACCGCATATCCGTAGGCTCGCCTGCTTTCTGGACACGCGTTACAGCTCCAACGAAAACTCCGCTGTTCCCTCGGATCGGTTTGCTGAGATGGCCTTCCTTGACCTGAAGCAGTTTCCCGATGACGCGGGGCTCATTCCCACTACCTGGCAGAGAATTGCTATTGAAAGTGACCCCGGTTGCCGTCCGTAGTTCGAGACCATGTGCAGAAGCGAGGCTATCGAGGGAGGAGGCTCCTTGCATTTCCCTTATGAAGCGGTCCGCTTTGTTCCGTTGAACCACTTCGTCGCGCATATCCTCACGTACGTTCTCAAAAGAAGGAGCTCCTTCCTTTCGGACCTCGGTCAATAGTGCGACCACGTAGCGATCACCACAGCGCATGGCCTTGGAAACATCCCCCTTTTCAGCTTTGAAAGCCCATCGGACCAATTGACGCGAATTCTCCAGCCGGCTAACGGAACGATCGCTCTCTTTCACCCGGGAAGCTAAGCGCAAGCGGAAACCTTTCTTTTTGGCGATGGCCTTGAAGGAAGAATCATCGTCACTTTGGATGGCAAGTTCACTGGCTCTGTTATAAGCGGAATCGAGGGTTTCGCTGGATGGGGCCACTTCGCTTTCGAGCACCGCCGTGCGATATTGCAGGACCGGTTCGGTCCGCCTTTCCACATCGATAAGGTGAACCCCTGCCGCTGTCTGAACGATGGAATAAGATCCTGTATCGGCTTGGAAAACGACGCTGTCGAAAGCGGGGAGCATGTCCCCGGGACGGATCCACCCGAGCGACCCTCCTTTCCGGGCAGAATTGGGATCTTCCGAGATGTTCTCGGCAAGGCGTCCAAAATCAGCGCCGCCCTCGAGTTCCTCTTTAAGGCTGTCGGCGACCCGCATCAAGCTATCGGTCTTACCTCGGACCCTCCGTCCAAGGAGGATATGAGAAGCTCTCACGGAGTCGGGCCTTTCGTGCTTGCTAAGGACCTTGTAGAGCATAAAGCGTTCCGCTTTTCGAACAGGGCCGATCACGTCCCCCGTATCAGCTTCAAAGAGGAGGGAATCAGCTTCGGGATCCTCCAGTTCCCCTTCCCGTAGATATTCGATCGGGGAACCAGGGCGCCCGGACTGGTTGGCAGCGAAAAGGGAATCGTTCCTCGCAGCCTGGAAGCGCTCTTGGAGGTCTTCCATATCCTTACGGGCCTGGCGGATATCCCTTTCGGAAGGACTGGCATCAACAAGGACGTATTGGAAGGAGCGAGAGCTCTCCTGTTCGTATTCCGGGTCATCCTTATGTTCTTCATAATAGGCCCGCACCTCCGATTCTCCTACCTTCACCTTTTCGTCGGAAAGGGAACGATAAGGTCTGACGACGTATTCGAGGTCCACCTTTCGATTCCGGGCCTTAAAAGCGTCCATCACTTCGGTCCGATTGGCGATCATGGCCTTTCCGACCAGGTTGGTGAATTTGGAAAAGGCCCGGTCCTGCATGATGCCTTCCGCCATCCTGCTCCATTGGCGACGTGCTTCCTCGCTGTTGCGGAAGGTCTGAGCGATACGCCGAAGGACCATTTCTCTGTTGAAGGTCCCGGTCTGCTGTTGAAAGATCCTCCTGATCCTGGGATGGACATTCTCTCCGGCTAAGAGGTCTTTAAGTTCCTCCGAGGGTACCTCGATACCGAGTTCTTCGATCTGTTTCTGGAAAACGCGTTCCCGGACCATCTGCTTCCATATACGGTCCCGAAGCTTTTCTTTCATATCCGGGCCGATCTTCTCTTGCCGCTGCTTTTGGAGGCGCTGGATCCGTGTGCGGACCCGTTGTTCATACTCCTCCTGTGGGATGCCCTGGCCGTATATGTTCCCCACTTCAGCCCGTTGGGGCCGTTGTCTTTGGCATCCTCCCTGTCTTAGAAGTCCGCCCAGCAGGAATGCGACCATCGCTCCTCCGATCACGATGATCAAGAGGCCTGATCGCTTCCTGATCCGATTGATCATTGCCATCGTTAGCTAAGCTCTTTGGAATAAGGAGCGCTAATATACGACCTGATCGACGATCGAGAAAATTCGGAGGGCTTCGATGGAGCGAGCTTTAGCGATCATCGTACTTTTCTCTACTCCGCACCATCCTGCGCAATCCGTACATAGCACCGGCAAGCAAGGGAAATATCATGTAGATGATCCCTTTGGCCCAACCGCTTGCCGCGAGCATATAAAGGGCCATTGCGAGAGCGACCAAGGTCATCGCAAGCCAAAAGAGCTCCATGAACCTATTGAACTTCCTTCGCATCAGCCTTCCCGCCCTTATTTTTTTCACCTTTTCGGGGACGATCGAAGTACCATTCCCCGGTGATCTCCTTGATCTTATAGCTGCTCAGATCTTCTTCCGCCACAAGCCCATTCCCATGGATCACGCCGTTGGGCCGCGTGATCTTGACGAACTTGTTGGTAAAGACCTTACCGCTGTCACGATCCCAGATCAGCTTTTCGGTGTTCAATCGTTCACCCTGAGCATTCCGGACCACCACGTCGTTGCGTGCGATCATTCGATCCTTGTTCTCATAAAGGATCCCATCTTGGGCTTCTAATTCTGAAGCCACCGAATCCTCCGATCTGAAAAAGAGCACGTGAAACCCATTGCTGAATTCGATCCGGGCACCATCACGTCCTTCGAAATGATCCATCTTCTCAGCGAAAAGCTTCATATCCTTCTTCCCGGAGTCCACATAGGTCATCTCGACCCCGTAGCTCGTCCGGACCGGGATCTCATCCATCCCGCTAAGGGCCTTCACTTTTTCCATCTCGTTCTGCTGGCACGAAAAAAGCATCCCGAGCAAAGGGCTCAGGATGCTTATAAGGAAGGGGTGAGTTTCCTGACGGACCAAAGGCCTACCAGGATTTTCGGGGCATCGTGGTCTCACCGATCCAGCAGCCGATCTCGAAGGGTTGGTCGACCGGTTCCCCGTTATCGTTGAGCTGTCCGTATTCGAACATCGTGCTCTTATCGGGGAAATTGGCCCGATAATTCCCCAGCCTTTCTTTCACCACATCCTCTACGCTCGTGTCCTGCCGCGCTTTCTTGAGATAATCCGCGGCCAACCAATAAACAGCCCCTTTCTGCAATTTATTCTCCGAACAGGCGCCAGCGCTGTTGGCGATAGCCTCAGCCACGATCACGTAAGCACGCCCATTGTCCCCATCGATCCCAAGGGCTTTGCGCGCAAGTTCGTTCGCTTTGGAGGCAAGTCCCCTTTCGTTCGCGTTCCGGCCCGCTGCGATGTAATATTCCACCAATTTGCTACTGTCAACAGCAGCACTATCCTCCTTCATCAGCTCGATGGCCTGGCTTAGGTATTTCGCGGCTTCTTTGTTCTTCCCGTTCTTCATTTCCAACACCCCGATCTCATAAGCTGATGAAGCAGTAGGCTCTTCTTTGTGAACGCTCTTGGCAAGCCGAGGATAAAGTTCCTGCTCCTGGCAACCACGCTCTTTCATCCCCATCATCATTTGCCGTTTCATTTCAGGGCTCAGGCCCGTATCCGATCCGAGTTCCTCGCTGTATAGCTTTTGCAGGGTATCACACTTGGCCAGTACTTTGAAGATCTTATCGATCTTAGCCTCGACCTTCATGAAATACTTTTTGTGTTTCTTGCTCTTCGGGTCGGTGATGTTGGAATCGACGTAGGACGCGATCGGAAGATATTCCAAGAGGATCTCATTGCGCTTTACCTGATCCGCTTTGTAGAGGAAATAAAGCGAGAAGAAATAGCGAGCGATCGAGGTAGGAGAGGATTCCTTCCCCAAGGTGTGGATGGAGCTCTTGAGCATTCGATTGGCTTCCATCAAACGCTTCGGGGGAAGGAACTTCCGGTACTTCACAAGATGGGATCCTTTTTTACCCTTTACAAAAGCTTCTTGGCCGTACTCTTTGGTCCGTTTGTCATAGACCCACATGAGCGAATCCACATAGGTCCGCTTCATAGCCGTATCCTTAGCCTTCTCGATAAAGGTTTCATAGAAATCCTCCCCATCGATATAAAGGCGCTTCGAAGCCCTTGGACAAAGCTCCACGGCCTTTTGCCAATGGGGAAGAGCTTTCCGGAACTCCTTGCTATCACGGAAATCACGGTATAGATTCAGTTGTTTGATGCACTCAACACTGTCCTGTCCGCTGCCGTAGTCCTGAGCAAAGGCAGGAGCTGTCATAAGGAGCAGAAGGAAAAGAAGGAGATGCGATCGCTTCATCGTTCTTGCTTTTGGTTACTCGATCATCGGATCTTAGGTTCTCGGAACCATTGATCAGCCCTATGCGGGGAAAGGGAAACACCGATATAGAATTTCCAGGCCCGTTCCCTTAGCAAGTCCGTTCCTCCACCTTGCGGTCCTCGTCGGGACCACTCAGCACCGATATTGATGCTGGAATAGGATGAGGATCGAACGAGCGGGACACCCAAACCAAAACTTATGCCAAGATCCCGCACTTCGCGACCATTGTAGCTGTAATACTCCTTTATCGCTCTAGCCCCGAGCCGGTAATCCCAATAGGCGAAATAACTGGAGCTCCGTTTATATTCCAACTGGGGGGTGTATTCGAGCCCGAAACGACCCACCACACGGTCCCGATTCTTTCCGGAGAAAAGAAGCGAGGCGGCCTCTCCCTGCACATCGCCCCAATTCCGTTTTCGGAATTCAAAGCTCGCTTTAAGTCGCTCATCATATTCAAGCGCGAATCCCCCTCCATATCCTAACGGGAGGCGGAAAGGAAGTTTTTGTCCGTCTACGAGCTCGATGGTGTCCTTGACACCCCCCGAATTGGTATAGGTCTCGACCAACCGATCCTTTTCAATTCCCAATTCCCGCGGAATATCAAACGTTAATCCTGCCATCAGCCGAAGGGGTACCATTTCCCCGCTCTCCGTCCCTTCCCGCGGATGAAGGTCGAAGCGCTTCTGAAAATGAAGACCGGCATCAAAGGCAAAACCACCCACGGAGATCCCCCGCTCGACCCGGGTGTTGAAATTGGAAGAGCTCTCGAAAGCAATGTTCCGCCGGTCGGAAAGCTCTCCAAAAAGGTAAGCAGCATGAAAGCCGATACCTAGCACGAGGGAATCCCCTCTTTGAATAACGTTGTAGCCGTTCCCGATGTAGGCCCGTTGGATCCTTCCATCTCCTCCGTAAGCACGGTGATAGGTGCCGATACCGTCCTTTTGAAGACCGCTGTCCCTTACGGCGTAATCCCTTTGGGCCATGGGTTCGATCCCCATGGTCAGGGTCCAACGATCCGATCCCGGAAAGCCGAAAGCGATGTTCCGAAGCCCGGTGTTCTTCTTGGACTCCTTGAGCTCTCCGTTCCTTACGCCGATCCTTTGATGAAGAACACCCATTTCAAAGGTCGGCTCTTCCAAATTCCCATAATGACCGGGATTGGAAGGGTCAACCCCGGTGTGACCCGGAAGCGCCATTCCAACCCCTCCCATTCCGAAATTCCGGGCATAGTTAGGAGGACCGAGCTCCCCCAGCCCTTTGACCGAAAAGGGGGATCCGGTTTCGTTCTGAGCCCGCAGCCCGCCTTCGAAGAGAAGGGGAAGAAAGAGTAAAAGAAGGAGCGATCTACTTGTGATCGTGCAGGATCTCATCGAGTCCCCGAAGCGTTAGGAACGGGTCTGCAAAGATGCTTTTTTTGAAAGCTTTGCCCACCAAAGATGCATCCCCTCCCGTTAAAACCACCACCCCGTTCTTTCGATCCTGTTCGAACGCGTTGATCCATCCCTTTATTTCATGAAGGATGCCGTAATAGATACCGGAACGAAGCGAATCCGGCGTATCGGTGGCTACTGGTCCCGGGACCCCTTCCATTTCCACCCGGGGAAGCTTGCCCGTGAAACGGTGCATGGCTTCCGCCCGCATTCGAACACCCGGTGATATGGCCCCTCCGAGGAACTTTCCTTCCTCGACCCGATCGTAAGTGATACAAGTCCCCATGTCGACCACGAGAACCGGATGATCCGGCCATCTGTGAAAAGCAGCAACAGCATTGGCGAGCCGGTCCGTACCGACGCTCCTGGGATCAGCAAGCTCTACTCGAATAGGAAGGGGCGTGTCGTGCTTGAGCACCAAAGGGGAAGGAAAGGAGGAAGGGTCCTTCAGAGCAGCCGGCATTTCTTCGCGGACGCTGGATAGAATGGAGGCTTCGGGGTGCTCCCCTTCCAGAAAACGATCGAGCTCGAGTTCATCCGAAGCTCCCCGCGAAGCATGTTTGAGCAATTCACCGTCCTGAAAGAGCGCCAGTTTGCAGCGCGAATTGCCGATATCGACGATCAGTTCCATAAGAGCCTTTCCTTGAGAAGAGCGGCATGGAAGTTCAGGAAAGATCCATAAATTTGCCATCGTTCAAGGTCGGTACCATAGCTCAGTTGGTAGAGCACACGACTGAAAATCGTGGTGTCGGCAGTTCGAATCTGCCTGGTACCACCTTTAAAAGGCCCTTTGAGGACCCTCCTCAAAGGGCCTTTTCTTTTGGCTCCCGCCTCAAAAAGGTGCAAGCATTACGGATGGCCTCATCTACAGGTCGAGGGGAGAATCCGAAGGCATTCCTTGCTTTTTCGGCGGAGTAGCAAAGCTCACGCAAACCGTTCCGCGCAGTGGTCTTCGTTATCTTTGGGGTTCGGCCGGTCAAGCTCCGAAGAGCCGCTTCTGAGCGCCAAGCCCCCTCCATAAGCAGCCTTCCGGCCTCGATGCCCGGACCCTTTTCCCCGAGTTCTTCTGCGATCCGTTCCATAACGCTCCTAAAGGACCGATTCTCACCGATCAGGACAAAGCGTTCCCCTTCTTGCTCTTCCCGATCGAGAAGGTGCACAAGCGTCTCCGCTACATCCCTGGCATCGATAAAAGCATTGGAGCCGGGTGGATAAAAAGGGTTTCCATCAGCCACCGATCCGATAAGGGTCGTTGAACTCCGGGCAGGATCACCGGGCCCCAGGACGATACAGGGATTAACGATAAAGCTGGGCAATCCCTCTTCGCGGGCTCTCCAGACCTCCCGTTCGGCCATGTATTTGCTTACGGAATAATCATTGTTCCGATGATCGACCTTCCACTTGGCCGCTTCGTCCACGGGCTCCCCATCTGCAGGCTTCCCAAGGGCAGAAGTGGAACTGACATGACCAAAGGCCCTGACCCCTTCGAAGAGAGCTATGTCCACGAGCTGCTTCGTAACCTCTGCGTTCAGCTCGATCAATCGCTCCCTATCCCGGGGATCGTAAGAGACGAAACCAGCAGCGTGGAAGACCCGCTCAACACCTTTCATGGCATCCTTCAAAGCCTCGAGGTCGGTAAGATCGGCATCCACCCATTCGATCCCGGAAAAAAGGGCCATTCCATCCTGCTCCCGGTAATATTGAAAGAGTTCCTTGACCGTGCTCAGATCGGTCCCTTCCCGCTTGATCGCACGCAGAGAGCGCTTCTGGAGCGCAAGTTCGAGGAGCAGATGGCTCCCGATCAGACCGCTGCCTCCCGTCACAAGATCCATCGTGTAAAGTTACGGCTTCCTTAATTTCGGACCCAAAGCCGAACGAGCCGATGAACTTCTTCCGCGAACTGGAATGGCGGGGCATGCTCCACGACAAAACCCCTGGAGCCGAAGAATTGCTGGAAAAGGAGCCGAGCGTAGGCTACCTCGGGATCGACCCGACGGCCGACTCCCTGCACATCGGGCACCTGGCCTCGATCATGATGCTCACCCATTTCCAGCGACACGGCCATCATCCGCTCGCATTGGTCGGAGGGGCTACGGGCATGATCGGGGACCCCTCCGGTCGTTCCGAAGAGCGAAACCTTCTTACGGAAGAGGAATTGGAAAAGAACAAGCGCGGACTGAAAGAGCAGCTTCGGAATTTCCTCGATTTTGAAGCTGATGAGAATCCAGCCCAACTCCTCGATAATTACGAATGGTTCAAGGAGATGAGTTTTCTGGGCTTCATCCGGGATGTGGGAAAGCACATCACGGTGAACTACATGATGAGCAAGGATTCAGTCCAAAAGCGCCTCGATGCGGGCATGTCCTTCACCGAATTCAGCTACCAGCTCGCCCAGGGGTACGATTTCCTCCACCTCTATCGGGAGAAGAACTGCCGCTTCCAAATGGGGGGCTCGGACCAGTGGGGGAACATCACGACCGGTACGGAACTGATCCGTAGGATCGAAGGGGGCGAGGCCCATGCCCTTACCAGCCCGCTCATCACGCGTGCGGACGGCGGGAAGTTCGGAAAGACCGAAAAAGGAACGGTCTGGCTCGATCCGAACAGGACCTCTTCTTACGAATTCTACCAATTCTGGCTCAACGTAAGCGATGAGGACGCCCCTCGCTTCCTCCGCATCTTCACCCTGAAAGAAAAGGAGGAGATCGACCAACTCGAAAAAGAGCATGCGGAAGCACCCCACCAAAGGATCATGCAGCAGGAATTGGCCAAAGCGGTCACAACGCGGGTGCATTCAGCGAAGGAGTACGAGAACGCGGTCAAGGCCTCGAAGATCCTCTTCGGAAAGTCCACCAAAGCAGACCTTAGCGGGCTCTCGCTCGAGCAGGCCCTGCAGGTCTTCGAAGGGGTGCCGCGGAGCGACCTTTCCAGGCCGGAACTCGAAAAAGGGATCGATATCGTCACCTTCCTTTCCGAAACAACGGGCTTTTTGGGATCAAAAGGGGAGGCCAAGCGGGCCCTGAAGGAAGGCTCTATCAAGATCAACAAGGAAAAGGTGGAAGGCCCGGAACGGGTGATCGACCAGAACGACCTGATCGATGGGACCTATATCCTGGGGCAAAAGGGAAAGAAGAACTACTTCCTGGTGTTGATCAGCTCTTGAAAGAGGGAGGATCCTATAAAGAAGGGCTTTTTCTTCCGGGACTTCCTTTTCACCCACCCCCTCTTATTTATAGGAAAAGGAAACTCCAGGGTCCCCGCCTTTCACAGAGCATAAATATAATGGGCTGTTGAACGATCGGAATGTTGCTCCCCTGGAACCTATGGAGATAGCGTTGAGCTCAGCCTTGCCACATCAGATTGCACCCCCGAACATCGGATCCGTCAAGGCGCCCTATGACCTCAAAGCTTCCGTCCCCATGGACCCGCCCAAGGTCGTCCAGCGCAAGGAAGGCACAAGAATCCCGATTGGCAAGGTCGATAACGTTCAATGCACCAGTACGCCCAAAAGGAAGGAAACTGAAAGGGTCCTCGATCTCCCTTGCCATGACCTTCATCCAGGGAGGGGGATAAAAAAGACCATCCCTTTTGGCATATGCTTGGGATAAGAGTTCCGTCATCCCGAATTCAGAGTGGACCCGATCCAGGTCAAAAGCCTCCTTGATATGTCCATGTAGCTCTTCTCTCACCATTTCCCGCCTTCTTCCCTTCATCCCCCCCGTTTCCATTACGATGCAATGATCGAGGGACATGGGGAATCTTTCAGCTAGTTCGAGCAAGGCGAAAGAGACGCCGATCAGAATACTGGAAATGCCTTGCTCATCCAGTGCTTTAAGACGCTCGCAAAGCGCTTCGAGCTCGTAAAGGAAGAAGCCGTTCTCGGGATGCCCGCTCTCCTCCATAAGGCCCTTCACCATCCGGACCAGCGAGGCATCCCCCCGTTCGGCATAGGAGGGAAGGAGAGCCAGGATACGATATGAAGAGGGGGAGCCGTAGCGTTGGCGAAAAGCGCGCGAGCATGTTTCATCATAGAGCGCTGGATCAGATACGTAATGGTGGGCACGTCGTTCATTCTCACTAGTGCCGCTGCTTCTGAAAACAAGTTCCGGGGACATTCCATTCCGGAGGACCTTTCGGCCCTTGAAAAAACGAACCGGTAAAAAGGGGATCCTATCGAGGGAATCCACGCTTTGGACGCTTACGCCCAGATGTTCAACGAACTCCCTGTAAACCTGTACCTCGCTCACCTGTTCCCTAAAGAGCTGAAGGGCCCTTTGTCTGAAAGCCTTTCCTTCACCGAGCTCAAAAAAGGGGATCTCGTTCATAGGGTCGGTCGGGGACGTTTGAATTTGTTAAATTTATCGTGTTATGCGCTTTTGCACCATCTTTCGGAATTGCTCGGTCCTGCTCTTGGGAATGGTCCTCTTCCAGTTCTGTGAAGAGCCCGAGGATTACCCCAAGGAGCCAAAGGTCAGCTTCGAGAATTTCAAACAGAACGGTGACAGCACGGCCCTTTTAACGGTCTCCTTCACGGACGGTGACGGGAACATCGGCTTGGACAAAGGAGATACGACGGGCAAGTACAGCTCGGACAGCAAATACCATTACAACCTTTTTCTCGAATATTACGAGAAGCAGAACGGCGAATGGGTGCACCGAAAACTCCAGCCTCCCTTCTATTACAGGATCCCACCCCTCGAGCCGGAAGGAAAGTCGAAAGCCCTGGAAGGGGAGGTAGAGGTGACCCTCGAACCGCTTTACTTCGATCCGGTGAGCCCGTACGACACCATCAAGTATTCCATTCAGTTAGTGGATCGGGATCTGA
The DNA here is from genome assembly GCA_964537825.1 of uncultured Weeksellaceae bacterium. Lineage (GTDB taxonomy): Bacteria > Bacteroidota > Bacteroidia > Flavobacteriales_D > CAYVSK01 > CAZIDL01. The sequence goes on along the minus strand of CAZIDL010000008.1, from coordinate 14,207 downwards.
ACGAGAGCAACGTGGTGGAAACAGATCCGATCATTACTCCCTGAACTCGGGAAAGGACCCTATATTTGGGGTCTTCAGACCTTTTCCACCTGCATGAAAGGGAAATGCGTGATCCTGGCCGCTCCCTCCGGTTCCGGTAAAACGAGCATCGTTCATAAGCTCATCGAGAAGGACTTGGGACTCGAGTTCTCCGTCTCAGCCACTAGTCGTCCCAAGCGAGGAAAAGAAGAAGAGGGGGAGGATTATTATTTTCTCGGACCGAACGAGTTCCGAAAAAAAGTGAAGGAAGGGAAGCTTATCGAGTGGGAAGAGGTCTATCCGGACCGGTTCTACGGAACCCTCCGCTCAGAAGTGGAACGGATCTGGGAGACCGGAAAGCATGTCATCTTCGATGTGGACGTGATCGGAGCGCTGAACCTTAAAAAGCTCTTCGGGGTTCAGGCCCTGGCCATCTTCATCAAACCCCCTTCCCTTCAAATCCTGGAAGATCGGATCCGGAACCGCGGAACGGAGGTTGAAGGGGATATCAAAGAACGGGTGGCAAAAGCGAAGCGGGAATTGGAATACGCCCCGCAGTTCGATGTGGTGATAAAGAACGATGACCTGGAACGGGCAGTGGAGGTCTGCGAAGAAGAAGTCCGTAAATTTCTGGCATCATGAAACGGGTCGGTCTTTTTTTCGGCACATTCAACCCGATCCACGTTGGGCATCTCATCATCGCCAACTTCATGGCGGACCGACCGGAGCTCGATGAGGTTTGGCTGGTGGTGACACCCCGGAATCCCCAAAAACAAAAGGATTCCCTCCTCAAGGACCATCACCGCCTCCAACTAGCCAGGGTCGCTACGGAGGACAATGAGAAACTCGATGTGAGCCGGATCGAGTTCGACCTCCCTCAACCTTCCTATACGATCAACACCCTGAAGCAGCTCGAAGAGAAACACCCCGCTTACCATTTCGTTCTCATCGTCGGAGAGGACAACCTCCGGACCTTCCACAAGTGGAAGAACCACGAACAGATACTGGCCGAACACGAGCTCTTCGTTTATCCCAGGGCTTACACGTTACAAGAAAGGGATCACGGGCCTGATCCCAAGGACAAAGAGCGGGAAGAGGCGATCAAAGGCATGGAAGGCGTGAAGTTGTTCGATGCACCGGTCATGAAGATATCTGCTAGCTTCATCCGAAAGGCCATCGGGCAAGGAAGGGATGTTCGTTACTTATTGACCCCACCGGTCCACGCTTACGTTCAGGAAATGCATTTCTACGAAAGCTGATCAGGCTTCGCGAAGCTGCCCGGCAAGAGGGCGGAGCAACCTGGCACCGTCCGTATTCCCGAGCTCCGGGTCGCTAGCCCTTTCAGGGTGCGGCATCATTCCGATAACGTTCCCCCCTTCGTTGCAGATCCCAGCGATGGAACGCATGGAACCATTGGGGTCGCTGGACGGGTCCATCTCTCCATCCGCATTGCAGTAGCGAAAAAGAACGCGCCCTTCCTTTTCCAAGCGATCCAGTTCATCATCAGGGGCATAATAGCGACCTTCTTTATGGGCCACGGGGATCCGAAGAAGATCCCCTTCTTCCAATTCCGCACCCATGAAATGATCAGCATGCTCCGCCCGTATGTAGCTGTTCTTGCAAACGAAGAGGCGATGCTGGTTCACGAGAAGGGTTCCGGGAAGGATACGGGCTTCACAAAGGACCTGGAACCCGTTGCAGATCCCCAGTACTTTCCCACCCTTTTTCGCATGCCCGATCACTTTTTCCATGATAGGGGAGAAGCGGGCAATAGCACCGGCCCGAAGATGATCGCCATAGGAGAACCCGCCCGGAAGAACGATCAGGTCGGCGCCTTGAAGGTCCCGGTCCTTGTGCCATAAAAACAGCACGTCGGCATCAAGGCATTCACCGAGGGCATACCGCATGTCCTCGTCGCAATTGGAACCGGGAAATGTAACGACGCCGCACTTCATGGACTTCAAAAGTACGAACTCATGTAATAGTTCAGGAAGAGCAAGAGGAGCCAGAGATAGAAACCCATAGAGGAATAGGGATCGATAGCCTTGCTCGAAAAGCAGGTGGTGAACATGAAGCTGAGGGGAAAGGCCAGAACGCTCCAGGCAAGCGGGTCGTCGAAATAGTGGGCAGCTAAAAGAGCGACCCCTAACGCAAAAGGGAAAAGGAGGAAGAAGATCCAGCGGAGTTTTTTCCCCTGCATATTGCTCTTTTGATATTCACGGCTCATTGCTAGAAGAGCGATCAGGAAGAGCATGGCGAGGAGCACCCATAACGAAAGGCTCAGGAGGTAGCTGTTTTCGGTATAAAGGAGCGCTTGAACCCCTTTCGCTTCGAAAAAGCCTGAAAAGGCAGTGAGCTGATCGGTCCAATAATGATAGGCCGCCAAAAAGAGGTAAGGCAATCCCACCCCGATCAGGGACCAGATCAGGTCCCGACCTCCGATGGATCGCAATACAATAGCGGCCACCCATAGGAAAGGAAAGAAAAGGAGATAGGGGAGATGGAACATGGTGGCCATTCCGACGGAAAGGGATGCATCGAAGAGGTAAGGAGTGGCCACACCTCCTTTCTGGACCTTCACGAGGCGCCAGAAAGCGATCAAGAGAAAAATATTGGCAAAAGAAACAGGATGGGCCCATTGCGAAGCTGGGAACAGCCCCATCAAAAGGGGATAGAACAAAGGAGGAAGGTTGCCGTGTTGCTCGGGAAAAGCAAGATCCCTTGCGATGCCGATGCAGAGAAGGCCACCGATAAGGGCCAAGATACCACCGCTCACCCAACCGCTCCAGGGATGACTCTGGAACAAGCTCCCGAGTGCCTCGTAAAGCGGCATCCCTTCATAAGGCGGAGGAGGAGCACCTACCATAGGTCCAGCGATCCAAATGCAAGCCACGAGAAGGGGAAGCATCAAAAGGGAAGCTGGGTGATCGGAACGGTAGGCGTTCAGTAACATGGAAGAAGGTTAGCGTCCGTTCGGGAAAGATCTTTACTTTTGGGGCGAAGAAAGCTTTTCAAGCATGTTCAAGGACCTCGTTTGGATGCTGGCGGACCTTCTCAAAAAGTCTTTTGAGATCCTTCCCCAGCTCAGGAACCTCCCCAATATCGCCTTTTTGTTACTGGCCTGTCTCGGCTTTTTGATATGGCTGAAGATGCAGCGGGATTACAACAAGAAGGCCGAGCGGGAAGGGACCCTTTACTGAAGCTCAGGCCCCGGCCTCTTTCTTCAGAAGGTCCTGGCCGATGTCCCTCCTGTAAGTCCTTCCTTCAAAACGGATACAGCCAGCTTCCTCTAAAGCCGTTCCCGTACTGGTCTCCAGATCACGCCCCAGCGCAGAAACGGTAAGGACCCGGCCGCCAGCAGTGACCAGCGAACCGTTCTCCATCGCCGTACCGGCCTGAAAGATGAGGGCGTTCTCAACCCCTTTCACACCCTCGATACGCTTTCCTTTTTCATACTTCCCGGGATACCCGTTCGAGGCAAGTACGATGCCCACAGCGGTCCGGGGGTCATCTTCCACATCCCTTTCAGATAGAGTATGGGTTGCAATGCCTTCGAAAAGCTCGAGGAGATCGCCATCCATCCGTGGAAAGACCACCTGGGCCTCGGGATCCCCCATCCGAACGTTGTACTCGATCACATAGGGTTCCCCGCCAACGATCATCAGTCCGAAGAAGAGGAATCCCTGGTAAGGCATCCCCTCTGCTTCAGCTCCTTCCAGGGTCGGCCGAACGATCCGGTCCTCGATCTTTTCCAGAAGCACCTTGTCCATGAAAGGTACGGGAGAGACGGATCCCATACCTCCGGTGTTCGCCCCGGTATCCCCTTCTCCAACGCGCTTGTAATCCTTGGCCTCAGGAAGAAGTTTGTAAGAAGTCCCGTCACATAGGGCGAAGACGGATAGTTCGACGCCATCGAGATATTCTTCGATCACCACGCGAGCGCCTGCTTCGCCGAATTTTTCGTCCTGGAGCAACGCATCCAATTCTTTCCGGGCGCTTTCGATCCCCTCATGGATGGAAACGCCTTTTCCTGCAGCCAATCCATCGGCTTTGATCACATAAGGGGCATTGATGGAATCGAGAAAAGCGTGGGCTTCTTCGCTTTCCGTTTTGGAGAAAGAGCGATAAGCAGCTGTAGGAATGGAGTGGCGTTGCATGAAATCCTTGGCGAAGGATTTGCTGCCTTCCAGACGAGCTCCGTCCTTTCCCGGGGCGATCACGGTAACGTCCTCCAGATCGGGATCCCCTTCGATCTGGTCACTCACCCCATCAACGATGGGATCCTCCGGCCCGACCACCAATATCCGGACCCGTTTCTCCAGAAGTGCCTCCTTCAACGCTGCGAGATCACCTGCCCCAAAGGGTAAATTGATACCGAGTTCAGCGGTCCCCGGATTTCCGGGTGCGAAATAGAGTTGATCGAGCTGGGAGCTCTGGGCGATCTTCCAACCGAGGGCGTGTTCACGAGCACCAGCACCAAGGACGAGGACGTTCATACTGACCTTTTTCGCAAAGGTAGGAACTTGCCCGCAGCGATCAAGGCCTTTTGATGCTGCAACCCACGGCCTCCGTCGTAGCGGGATCCACCTTTTTACCAGCGGCCATAGCTTGAAGGGCGTCCTTTACGTAGAAATGCTCCACTTGGTCCGCGTCCTTGTAATTGTCGTCGATCTTGCCGCGATAGACCAGCTTCAGCTCCTCATCGAAGAGAAAGACGTGCGGAGTGGTCTTCGCCCCGAAAGCGTTGGCCACTTGGCTCTTTTCGTCGAGCAAGTAGGGGATGCCGGGATGATGCGCCTTGGCATAAGCCTTCATATCCTCGAAGGAATCCCCTTGATCGCGTTTTTCCGTGTTGGGATTCAGGAGCACCGTATTGATGCCTTCCTTATCGGCAAGCTTCTGAACAGGTTTGTAACGATCGTCCCAAGCTTCGACAAAAGGGCAGGTGTTGCAGGTGAAGATCACCATGAGCCCGTTCTTCCCGTTAAGCTCTTTGAGAGAATGACGGGACCCATCGATCCCTTTCATTTTATGCTCTTTCATCGGAAGGACGTCCCCGATGGAAAGCTGTTCGGGGCCGGACCCGCTGCAGGTACTGAAGATGAAGCTAAAGAGCAGAGCTGGCAAAAGGACGGAACAAAGTCGCATGGTCGTTGCAGTTCGAGGTTATACAGCAAATGAGAAGGAAAGACCGCTCACTTTCAAAGCGGTGCGTTCCCATGCTTCTTGCGGGGCAGGTTCTCGACCTTGTTCTCGAGCATATCGAAGGCCTTGATCAGTTTCTGGCGCGTCTGGTGCGGCTTGATCACTTCATCCACGAAACCGCGCGCAGCTGCACGATACGGATGAGCGAACTCTTCCTTGTACTCCTCCTCTTTCTCCTTCAGCTTAGCATCCGGGTCGTCCGCGTTCTGGATCTCCTTCCGGAAGATGATCTCAGCGGCCCCTTTCGGGCCCATGACCGCGATCTCGGCGGACGGCCAGGCGTAGTTGAGGTCGGCCCCGATGTGCTTGGAGTTCATCACATCGTAAGCACCGCCATAAGCCTTCCGGGTGATGACGGTAACGCGCGGAACGGTCGCCTCACAGAAGGCGTAGAGGAGCTTGGCGCCGTTGGTGATGATGCCGTTCCATTCCTGATCGGTACCGGGCAGGAAGCCGGGCACATCCTCGAAAACGAGAAGTGGCACGTTGAAAGCGTCACAGAAACGGACGAAGCGCGCGCCTTTCCGGGAAGCGTCGATGTCGAGGACACCGGCAAGGTGGGCGGGCTGATTGGCCACTACGCCGATGCTCCTTCCTGCCATCCGCGCAAAACCGACCACGATGTTCTCAGCGTAGTCCCGATGGACCTCCATGAAGGAGCCTTCATCGACCGAGCCGTTGATCACTTCCCGCATGTCGTAAGGTTGATCGGAGGAATCCGGGACGATCCCATCTAGGGATGATCGTTCCTCATCACCCCCTTCATAAGGAAGTTTTGGGGGCTCTTCTTCGCAATTGAGGGGCAGATACCCCATCAAGTTCCGGATCCCCTGGATGCATTCTTTTTCGTTGGGAGCAGCGAAGTGGGTCACACCAGATTTGCTCGCGTGGGCATCCGCACCGCCCAGATCTTCCGAAGTGACCTCCTCTTGGGTCACCGTTTTCACCACATTAGGTCCTGTGACGAACATGTAGGAAGTCCCCTGGACCATCCAAATAAAATCCGTAAGAGCCGGGGAGTAAACAGCACCTCCGGCACAAGGTCCCATGATAGCGGATATCTGCGGGATGACACCACTCGCTTGGGTGTTCCGATAGAAGATATCGGCATAGCCAGCAAGAGAGACCACCCCTTCCTGAATGCGGGCCCCACCGGAATCGTTCAACCCGATCAAGGGAGCTCCGTTCTTAACGGCCATGTCCATGAGCTTGCAGATCTTCTCTGCGTGAGCTTCGGCCAGCGAGCCTCCAAGGACGGTGAAATCCTGTGAATAGACGTAAACGAGGCGCCCGTCGATGGTCCCGTATCCGGTAACGACACCATCGCCGTAGAACTTCATCTTATCGAGCCCGAAAAGGGTGGACCGGTGCTGGACGAGCTGCCCGATCTCTTCGAAGGAATCCTCGTCGAGCAGGAAGTGAAGCCGTTCGCGAGCAGAGAGCTTCCCTTTCTCGTGCTGCTTCTCGATCCGTTCTTCACCACCCCCTTTTTCGGCTTCGCTGATCTTTTCGTCGAGTTCGTTGAACTTATCTTCCATAGAAGAGCGGGGTTTCTGCTAAAGGAGGCTCAAGATCGCAAATTTCCGATACCTGTCGATCGGAACAAAAAAGGACCGCATCGGGTGAGCGGGACACCCGGATGGGAGCACTTTCCCTACGTCTCAGGGATCCTCCTCGTCCGAGCCCTCCTTTTCCACACCTTTATCCTGCTTGACGCGCTCAGGCCGTTTAAAGCCTTCCTTCTCCACATACTTGTAACGGGCTTCCCCATCCACCTTATGAAGGAGGGGCTCCCGATGAGGTTCGAGGGAACTCGGCTCGTTGCCTTCCAAATAGAAGTCGATATCGTAGCGCATGCCGTCCTTGGTCCCTTTGAATTTCCCGCATACGTAACGAACATCCTCAGAGAACTTGGAGACGCTCTTCTCAACCACCTTTACCAATTTGACACTTAGGGAATCCTCATTACGGGGATCCGGAAGGACCAGAACGCTATCGTTCTCCCTGGCCTTTTCAAGGATCCTTTGGCGGACCGCATTCGCGAATTTAGCAGCCGTGATCTCCGGCCCGCTCGCATCCGCTTTCGAGGCATTCGTATCCTTTTGCTCTTTCCGTTCCGCTTTCCCTTTATCGTGGGTATTTTCCTTTTGACCGCCTCCACAGGAGAAGAGCAGGAGTGCGATGAGAACGAGGAATGGGGATCTGCTCCATCGGTTCATAGGCTTCATAAAAATGGCTTTTCTAATTGAGGACCGTAAAGGAACGGAAGATGTTCAGGAACTTGAACGATATGGAGGAAAAGCCGACACTGATCCCAGCAGAGGTCCCATTGGAAAAGCCTTTACGACAGAACGGACCGGCTTCAAACCTGCTTTTCATCGATAGCGGTACGGAGCGTTCGCAGGCAATACTTGCACAGGCATCCTTCATAAACCTCACCGATGCGTTCGCTCTCCCCAGGGGTCAAGGGGACCTCGAAACATTGGCATTGCTGAACGTTCCCCGGTTTGCACTCGAAATTTTTCCCGCAACGGGCACAAGCGACCTGCTCATGTTCTGGCATACTGTCGAATATCTGAGAGCTTTTTACCCGAAAGCTCGGTCCTTAAATGAACGGACTTTGGCAGGTCTTCTGGCTCGCTCCACTTTCGACGGCCTTCCCGTCCGCTGGGCGGACAGTGGCTCCGAAGGATGCCGAAAGCTTGGGTGGAGCTTACAGCTGCGGGCACAGCTCCGGATTCACACCGGATTCCCTTATAAGGCGAGCAAAGCAGGGCTTCGTTCACCACCAAAGCCGTTTCGAATATAGTGGTTCTGGATAAAGGATGAGATGCTTCTTTATGGGGCCCAGAAAAGCCTTTCTCACAAAAACATAAAGTCCCGACCCCCTAGCTAATGCACTCTTTGGTCGAGCAGGATCTCGGAAACCCCGTTCCTGGCGGATCTTGGACCCTGGCACCATTGTTCTGCAGAGATCATGAAGCAGCTCTGAGCAGCTTCGCTCCCTTTAGGGGAAGGGAGACCCCCCCACACCCTCTCAACCCATCACTTTCACTCCCATCACCAGCACATCGTCGACCTGCTCCTGCCCCTTTTTCCATCGCTGGAACTCCTCCTCAAGGAGCTTTCCCTGCTCTTCCATGCTATGTTCCTGGATGGAGAGCAAGAACTGTTTGAAGGGACGGTAGCGGTACTTTTTTCCTTTTTCTCCCCCGAACTGATCGGGGAACCCATCGCTAAAGGTATAGATCCGCTCACCGCCTTTCAGTGGAATATGGACGCTTTGGAACGAAAGTGCTCCCTTTTCCGGATTGCGTCCGATGGAGCTTCGATCCCCTTTGATCTCGATCGCCCGAAGGTCGTCTTTCACTTCGATCTTCCCATCACAGGGGATCTCCTCATCGCTGCCCTGGATAAGGACCAAGGAGTTGTGAGCTCCGGCAAAGCGAAGTTCCTGCTCCTGTTTATCGTAAACGCAGAGGGCAGCGTCCATTCCGTCCTTGGTCTCTTCATCCTGGTTCTGTTCGAGGGCATCGATGATCCCGGCCCGCACACGTTCCAGGATCGTGCCCGGATCCCGGGTTCCTTGTTCGACCACCACTTCGTTGAAAAGGCGGTTCCCGATCATGGACATGAAAGCACCGGGGACCCCGTGGCCGGTACAATCAGCTGCGAGCCAGATCGCATAACGATGGTCCCCGAAAGCCCAATAAAAATCCCCGCTCACGACCTCCTTGGGCTTGAAAAGAACGAAGTGCTCACCGAGGGTCCTTTCAAGATGATCCCTATCGGTCAGGATAGCTCCCTGGATCCGGCTCGCATAGTGGATGCTATCCTCCAGCTCTTTGTTCTTTTCGTGCAATGCCGAGTAGGCGTGGTCCACTTCCTCTTTCTTCTCCTCGACCTCCCTTTTCCTTTTCCTTGCCACGCGGAACCGGTCATAAAGGAGAAAGAAGAAGAGCAAGAGCACCGCACCTCCTCCCAAGAGGAAATTCCGGATGGTCCGTTGTTTTTCGAGCTCTTCCTGCTGGACCCGCATTTCCTTGGCATGCTTCAGGCTGTCCTGGATCTGTTCTTTTTCGAACTTGTAGCGCATTTCCATGCGCGTGAGCCTTTCAGCCCGCTCTTCGTTCTGAAGGGTATCCTTAAGCCGGGACCATTCTTTGTGGAAGTGCAAGGCCCGCTCGTATTCACCCATTGCCTGGAAGGACTTATAAGCGACCTCTGAAAAAGCCTTTTTCCATTTGATGCTCTCGAGGGAACTCGAACGCTCATAACCATCGACCGCCATCCGACTGGCCTTTTCGAAGTTTCCCATTCGATGGATCAGTTCGGCCTTCTTTTCCTTGGCAGAAAGGACGAGCGTTAAGCCCTGGATCGATCTTCCGATCTCGAGCCCTTTTTCCACATAATACATGGCCGTATCCAGCATCCCTTTTTGGATGTAATGCCCCCCTATGTTCAAAAGCGCGATAGCTTCCCTTCGACGGTTCCCGCTCTTCTTAAAAAAACGGTAAGCTTTTCGGATCCGTTTGTATCCGCCGAGGGAATCCCCTTTCTTGCGGAGGACCTGACCGATGCTCAAATAAGTTGCGGCCACCATCCCACTATCCCCCAGGCTTCGAAAGATCTCCTGGGCCTGACGGTATCTTTCAAGGGCCTTTTGGAAGGCTTTCCTGCGTTTTTGTACCACTCCAAGGTTCCCGTAAAGGATCGCCAGGTCCCTATCATCGCTGGTGTCCAAGAGACTCAAAGCCTTTTGGAAATAGTCCAGTCCCCGGACCAGATCCGAGCGGATCCGATATACGTTACCCATGTTGTTGTAAAGCCCCACAAGGAGGTCCGTATCATTCAATGCCTTTGCGATACGCAGGGACGCCTTGAAGTAATGGAGCGCTGAATCGAATTGTCCCATCCGCCTGACAACTGACCCGAGTTGGATATATCCTTCGGCAACGCCCGAGCTGTCATTTAATTCCTTGTGGAGCTGTATGGATTTCCGTTCGTGTTGGATGCTCTTCTCATAATCCCCTGAATTCTTGAAGACCTCCGCCAGATCCTTATGGGCGGTAGAGCGTTCCTCCTTCCCGAGAGCCCTCGCGAACTCCAAATTCTTACGAGCAAGTTCCAAAGCAGAATCGAGTTTAGCCCCGATGTAGGAGTTAATGCTATCATGGCGGGTTTTAAAAACAGCACTATCGGACGGCTCCTGAGCCCCCGCCCCTTTGGGACCGAGAAGGGAAATGAAGCAGAAAAAGAAGCCGAAGCAAAAGATCGTGTGGTAACAGCGTCTCACAGGAAGCCAAGTTATCAAAGAGAGCGGAGCCCACAGAGGCTTCTTTTTCTTTACTGACAGCATAGGGATGGCGTAACGTGAAAGTTCTTGTTCGGATGCATAAATTGTGGATCAAATAGAATATATGCGCCTTTTAGTCATTTTTCTTTTTATCCTCCTTGTAGCAGGGAAAGTCCCCGCTCAGAAAGGGGAGGGTTTCAGCGCTTCCGATAGTGCGAGCTTTTACGAGATCCGGAAGGCTTTTTCCAAAGCGCGCGAGAACGGGAAATTGAACGAGGACCAAGTGCGGCTTTTCAAACGCTGGACCCGATTTATGGCGCCGAGGGTCTATCCCACTGGGGAACCGTTCCGCCCGGAGCGACTTTGGGAGGCATATGAACGGTATTTCGAAGGCCAAGATGCCAAGGAAAGGACCGGCGGAACTCGCAGTTCGAAGATGGACTGGCAATACTTGGGGCCTTCCATGATCCCGCAGAACGGAGGCGGAGCTGGACGGGCCAATTGCATCGAGATAGAGCCGGGGGATAAGAGCGAATACTGGGTAGGATCCCCCCATGGAGGGCTTTGGCATTCGACGAACGGAGGGACGGATTGGGAACCCATGACGGACCAACTCCCCGATATCGGGGTGACCGACCTGGCCATCGACCCGAGCGATACCAGCATCATGTACTTAGCGAGCGGTGACGGTTATGGCTATCCCCTCCCAAACAGCGAATTCTGGGGAGGCACTTACAGCGTCGGCGTGCTGAAGTCAACGGACGGAGGCACAAGTTGGGACACTACTGGTCTTAGCTTCTCTAAGGACCAGATCCGGCAAGTTTATAGCTTGCTGATCCATTCCCCGGATCCGGACACCCTTTTTGCCAGCACGAACGACGGCCTCTATCGGAGCATCGACCAGGGTCAGAGTTGGGTGAAGGTGCTTTCAGGCAAGATCCTGGACTTGGATCAGGACCATGATGACCCGGCCATCCTCTATGCAAGCTCCGCAACCGGGATCTATCGCTCCCAGGATGACGGAAATAGCTGGAACCAAGTATTAGGGCCTTTTTCAGGAGCTTCGAACGACCAATACGCCGCAGTCGCGACCTCGCAGGTCACTCCGGACGAAGCCCTTGCTTACATCTATGGCGAGGGTTTTTACAAAACGACGGACAACGGTATTACCTGGAATTTCATCCAGAACGCGTCAGGCCTGACCACCCTTGGTTGGTACACAGGAGAGCTTACGGCTTCTCCGAATACGGCAAACACCTATTATTTCGGAGGATTGGACATCTATCGAACGACCGATGGGGGTTCCACATGGAACGAGATCTCCGATTGGCAAGGGTCATCAACAAATTACGCCCATGCCGATCATCGGGACCTTGAATTCGTTCCGGGTACGAACGAGCTTTTGAGCGCGAACGACGGTGGGATCTTTTATTCCTCCGATGGCGGATCCACCTGGAGCGACCTCAGCGAAGGCCTTGAGATCCTCCAGATCTACGATATGGAAGCTTCCGATCCTGACCCTTATGCGATCCTGGCCGGAACCCAGGATAACGGGACCAGCGCTTTGAACAACGGGACCTGGACCAAGGTCCTCGGTGGAGATGGAACAGGATGTGCCTTCCGACCGAAGGGCGTGGATACTTTTTACGTATCCTCTCAGAACGGGAATTATTACAGGGTGGACAAGAAAAACGGGATCAGCTACAGTTCGGGGAATATCAGTAATTCGCCGTTCATCACGCTTCTCGAGTACGGAAATGCCCCGGATTCCTCCTACCTCTACACAGGAGGTCAGGACCTCAAGAACATCGAAGGCAATAAGCTGACCAATACGTTCAGCGACCCCAGGGTCCGGAGCATCGGCTTGAGCCGGTTCAATCCGGAAGAAGTTTATTGCACGATGGGAGCCGCTCTTGACGCAAAGACCCCGGAAGTTCACCACGTTCGTTCTTCCGGAACTGCGAACGAGATCACACAAGGCCTCCCGGTGAGTCAGGTGGTCCCCACCGATATCACGGCCCACCCCTACCACCCGGACACCGCTTGGGTGGTCTTCTCAGGTTTTGTTGATGGAGAAAAGGCTTATTATACGGAAAATGGCGGGCAGGATTGGTCCAACATATCGAACGGCCTTCCGAACGTGCCCGTCAACACGATCGTGCAGGATGCAAGGGACACAGCCCAAAACAGCCTTTACGCAGGGACCGACCTCGGAGTCTTCTACCGGAACGACTCTTTGAACCAATGGATCCCTGTTATGCAGAACCTTCCGAAGGTCCTGGTCTACGACCTGGACATCCATTACGGTGCCGAAAAGATCCGCGCAGCCACCTTCGGACGAGGGATCTGGGAAAGCGACCTTTACATTGACACGGCCCAGAAAGAGCCTGATGCCCTTGCAGATACAAGATCCCTTTACGAGGATTATCGGATCCATCCCAACCCTACCCGAGCCGAATTAAAGGTTCGCTCGGAAGAAGCCTCCGCTCGGATGCGAACTTTGACCCTTTATTCCCTTTCCGGACGTCAGGTCCTTCAAAAAGAAATGGACCGTCCCGCCCGACGCGTGAAGCTCGATCTTGAAACCCTGTCCGAGGGGACCTATTTCCTCCGGATCGGTCGGGAGGAAGGGGACCGTCCTGTAGTGAAGAAAGTCGTGATCCAGGGTACGAAAAAGTAGGGTTTTGATCCCTTTTGAGCTGTTCGGACCTTGACCCTCGGCTTTTAAGGACTTCCTCATCCTCCGCATCTCCGTCGGACCCGAACAGTATTCGGGTTAGCTCCTCTTTCCTGGGAAAGCCTATGAATAGCTTTTGAAGAGGTTGGGGTTATTGGCCTTTGGGGATCAATACTTCCCCATTCCCGGCATCAACTGCCGCAACCCACCCTCTGGATCCTCCACATCCCCTTCATAGCGTGGGATCACATGGATGTGGGCATGCATGACGGTCTGCCCGGCCGCTTCCCCATCGTTGAAACCGATATTGAAGCCGTCCGGTGCGTAGTGGTCCAGGAGGTGATCCTTGACATCCCCGATAAGGAGGGCGCAAGCTTCCTGCTCCTTCCAGTCCAGGTCGAAAATGCTGGAGGCGTGCCGGTCGGGAACGATGAGCACGTGTCCTTTGCTCACGGGGTAAGCATCGAAGAGGGCAAAAGCATCCGGCTCTTCGAAGAGGATCCGGCGATCGGGATCGGGTTTACAAAAGGGACAGGGTCCGGTCATTTCTACGAGTCTCAGATCCCCAGCTTATTGGGAATATTTAAAGATAAGAACTGAGCAGGAAAAAGTTGTTCTCCCCCAACAGAACGACACCCTCCTTCTCTTAGAGCTGCCTCAAAAGTTCAAGTGATGGCATCTTGAACCGCAAGGGACGCTAAGTAGGACTTGGCCATATCCTTAGCGTCCCTTGCGGCCCTGGCGGTTACAAAAAGCCAAGCCTTATGGTCTTCCAGGCCAAGGAAAAAGGGGGAGATCTGGCCCTCTCCATTTTACCGAAATATTTTAAGCTTTGATCGCGTACAGTTCCCAAACCTTCCAACCATGAACCGCCTCGAATACCTTAACGCCACTTATCTCTTCGAAAGCGAAGCCAAGATCGAACGCATCGAAGCCCACGAAAAAGGAACGGCAGCCCTTCTGGACGCCACCATCTTTCATCCCCAAGGGGGTGGCCAGCCGGCCGACCAG
>CAZIDL010000007.1:0-57212 GCA_964537825.1 uncultured Weeksellaceae bacterium | reverse complement strand
CCAGTTGAGCTACGGGGCCGCCTTGAAAGCGCAAATATAAGGGATCCGATCAACCCAACTGGTTCGTCTCCCAAAGGATCCAGCCATAGACTGCGAAACGGATGAAACGGGTGCTTCCGTAAAGCAGGTATTTCTTGGTGTTGTAATCCGCTGCTCCCACCAAAAGACTGATCGCAGAGTAGGGGAAAGGGGATACGGCCGCGACGATCACGAAAAAAGCCCCGAAACGTTGAATGTAATGGTCGTACTTCGGGATCAGCTTGCGGTTCACGTATCGATGGATCCGGCCCCCGTGTAAATGCTTGCCCACGTAAAAGGCTACATAGGCCGCGGCATAGGAAATAACAGCGAGGATAGTGATGGCCCAGACGTATTCCTGGACTTCAGGGAAACGTTGGGTGGCCCATATCATGAAGACTTCCGGCGGGATCAGGTCCATGAGGAGCTCTGAACCGGTCCAGATCAGGTACATCAGCAATTCGTTCTCCCAGACCGGACCCAGTAGAGCTTTGAAATCGATCGAGGTGTAATGCTTGAAGAAGAGGAAGAGTCCGATGATGATCAGGAAGTAAGTGAAGCCACGAGCAGCGTTCTTCAGCAAAAAATTCCTCCGGTCCGAGCGTTCCCGTTCCTTGACCATGGATGACAAAAGAACGAGATCTTGCCTGATCGGACGCGCTTTTCGCTTTTCTTAACGCTTCGCTATCTTTGACCTTCAATCCAATAAAAAGTCTGAAGGGAAGATGTCGGAGGATAAGAAGGTCATTTTTTCGATGAACGGGGTCACCAAGCGGACCCCTCAGGGGAAGGAGATCATCCGGGACATCCAGCTCTCCTTTTACTACGGAGCTAAGATCGGTATTATCGGCCTCAACGGAGCCGGAAAGAGTACCCTCCTGCGGATCATCGCGGGTAAGGACGATTCCTACGAAGGGGAGGTCCATTTCTCCCAGGGTTATTCGGTCGGTATGCTCGAGCAGGAACCGGACCTCGACCAGGAGAAGACCACCAAAGAGGTGGTTCAGGAAGGGGTGCAGGAGACCGTCGACCTCCTGAACGAGTACGAGAAAGTGAACGAACAGTTCACCGACCCTGATGTGATGGCGGATCCCGAACGGATGAACAAGCTGATCGAGAAACAGGGGAAACTCCAGGAGCAGATCGATCAGGTCGACGCATGGGAGCTGGACAGCAAGCTCGAAAGGGCCATGGACGCCCTTCGCTGTCCACCTGACGATCGGGTCGTCAACCAGATGTCAGGAGGGGAGAAGCGTCGGACCGCCCTTTGCCGACTTCTCCTTCAACAACCCGATATCCTGCTCCTCGATGAGCCTACGAACCACTTGGACGCTGAATCGGTCCACTGGCTCGAGCAACACCTCCAACAATACCACGGAACGGTCATCGCCATCACGCACGACCGCTATTTCCTTGATAATGCGGCCGGTTGGATCCTCGAGCTCGACCGCGGGGAAGGGATCCCCTGGAAAGGGAACTATTCCTCCTGGCTGGAACAGAAGAAAAAACGCCTCGAACAGGAGGAGAAAGAGGAGAGCAAGCGGCAGAAGACCCTGCAGCGGGAGCTCGAATGGGCCCAGATGACCCCGAAAGGACGCCAGTCCAAAGCCAAAGCCCGTCTTAAGAACTACGAAAAACTGAAAGAGCAACAGGGGAAGGAAAAGGAGGAAAAGGTGCAGATCTACATCCCGGACGGCCCGCGGCTTGGGAATGAGGTGATCGAAGCGCAGAACGTTACCAAAGCCTTCGACGATAAGGTCCTCATCGAGGACTTGAGCTTCAAGCTCCCTCCTGCCGGGATCATCGGTGTGGTCGGTCCCAACGGGGCCGGGAAATCCACCCTCTTTCGAATGATCACGGGACGGGAGGAACCCGATAAGGGCGAATTCAAGGTCGGTGATACCGTTAAGCTCGGGTACGTCGATCAGGAGCACGAGGATGTTGACCCCGAAAGCAATGTCTGGGAAGCGATCTCCGGAGGGGAAGAAACGATCGAGGTCGAAGGGAGGTCCTTCAATTCGCGGGCTTACGTGGCGCGCTTCAATTTTACCGGTCCTGACCAGAGCAAGAAGGTGAAGGACCTTTCAGGTGGGGAGCGCAACCGGCTTCATCTTGCACTCACGCTCAAACAGGAGGCCAATGTGCTGCTCCTCGACGAGCCTACTAACGACATCGATGTGAATACGCTACAGGCGCTGGAGGATGGCCTGGACAACTTTGCGGGTTGTGCGGTGGTCATCTCGCACGATCGTTGGTTCCTCGATCGGATCTGTACCCACATCCTCGCCTTCGAAGGTGAGGGGCACGTGCACTTCTTCGAAGGCTCTTTCTCCGAGTACGAGGAGAACCGACAAAAGCGCCTGGGTGAAGAGATCCCGCAGCGCATCAAGTATAAGAAACTCGTGAAAGATCAGTGATATGAGCTATCCCAATTATGAAGACTTCGACGAAGAAATGGAAAACGATGATATGACCAAGGATGAACGACGCTTGGAAAAGCTAAAGGACCGTCAACGGAAATTGCCTTTGTTGCTTTCCGGCTTCACCCTCGGCGGTTTCATCATGGGTGTGGCTTTCTCATTCTACATGCGGAAAAGCAAGAAGAAGTAGGTGTTCAGGGATCTTGCTCCCTGTTCTTGGTGCTTCTTCTCTCAAGGTCGGTACTTGGCCCTGTTGACCAAAGTGGTCGTGAATACCGCGAACATTAAGCGGAGGCTGATCGGAAGGGCTTTGGAGGGGAAATCCAGCGATCCCTCCACGGTTAACAACGTTTGCTCCAGGCATCGCTGATAGGAATATATAAGAGATCGTGATACGTGATCTTCCATCCTTCTATGGGTGAGGATCCCCTTAGTTATCCACCTCATGAAAAACCCCTCGGTCCCCAAAGGCATGCGGGATATCCTTCCCCGTCAGATGGCCCGGCGTCAGTACCTCTTCCGGACCATCGAGGAAGGATTCCGCGAAGCGGGCTTTCAGCCCATCGAAACGCCTTCGATGGAGCAACTTTCCACCCTTATGGGCAAATATGGGGAAGAAGGGGACCGCTTGATCTTCAAGGTCCTCAATTCGGGCGATTTTCTGAAGAAGGTGCGCAACGAGGACCTTTCCGATGCCGAAGCGCTGAAGGTCGCCCCAAAGATCGCCGAAAAGGCGCTGCGCTACGATCTGACCGTGCCCTTTGCCCGCTTCGTGGTGGAGCATCAGAACGAGATCCCCTTCCCCTTTAAACGCTACCAGATCCAACCAGTATGGCGGGCCGACCGCCCTCAAAAGGGACGTTATAGGGAATTCTGGCAATGTGATGCCGACACGATCGGCTCGGATTCGCCCTGGAACGAGGTGGAGTTACTACGCATCTTCGATCGGACCCTTACTCGTTTAGGGATCCCCGCCTTCAGCCTCCGTGTGAACGACCGCCGGATATTGGCCGGTCTTGCTGAGTTGATGGGAGAATCCGAGCGGATGGGGGAGTTGACCATGGCGATCGACAAGCTCGATAAGGTCGGAGAAGATGGCGTCAAAAAAGATTTGAAGGAACGGGGATTCGATGCCGATGGGAGCCGGGAACTGGAAGCTTTGTTCCGAGCTGCTGATACCGATCGGGAGGATCCGCTCGGCAAGATAGAAGCCTTGATGAAAGGCTCTGAAGAAGGGATGAAAGGGGTTGAAGGGGCCCGTTTCCTTTTCGATCGGTGCGAGGAGCTCGGGATGGAGAACGGCACGCTTTGCTTCGATCCTACCCTCGCCCGGGGACTCGATTATTACACAGGTGCCATCTTCGAGGTGACGGTTGATAAGCTCGAAATGGGGAGCATCGGGGGAGGCGGTCGTTACGATGATCTTACGGGTATCTTCGGGATGGAAGGGGTCTCTGGTGTGGGGATATCCTTTGGTGCTGAACGGATCTACGATGTGCTCGAACAATTGGATCTCTTCCCGGAAGAAGCGGGAGCTAGCGTGGATGTGCTTTTTGCCAACTTCGGGGATGAGGCTGTCAAGGAGAGCATGCGTCTCGCCGATGAGCTTCGGGAAAGCGGTTTTTCGGTGGATGTATATCCGGATGCCGCCAAGCTGAAAAAGCAGATGAAATACGCCGACAAGCGGAGAGCTCGTTTTGTGGTGATGCTCGGGGAGGAGGAATTGGCTTCCAGAAAGCTTGCTATTCGGGATATGCGCACGGGAGAGCAGTCGGAACTCCCGCGGGAAGGACTTCGGGAATTGCTCGAGAACGAGCGGCGAGTTTATGGATGAGTTCCGCATTGGAAAAGATGAACTTTGCATCGAGGCGCTCGATGCTTTTGCGAAAGGAGCAGCAACGCTTTCCCTGGATGAAGAGGTCCGCAAAAAGGTGGAGGAGGGGAGGCAACAGCTCGAGGATCGGCTCGACCAAAGTTCCACTCCTATCTACGGGGTGAACACGGGTTTTGGTTCCCTTTGTGATACGGTGATCCCGAACGAGAAACTTCGTCAACTTCAGACGAACCTTTTGCTTTCGCACGCTTGTGGTACAGGTGATCCGCTTCCGGATCGCTGCGTACGTTTGATGCTCTTCTTTAAGGCGGTCGCTCTTGCTAAAGGATATTCCGGCGTGCGCCCGGAATTGATCGAAAGGTTGCTCTTTTTCTACGAGCAGGACATCCTTCCGCTCGTACCGGAGCAGGGCTCGCTCGGTGCATCCGGCGACCTCGCTCCCTTGGCTCATCTTTCGCTCCCCCTCATGGGGCAGGGGGAAGTCCGTTTCCAGGGAAGGGTCCTCCCGGCAGCTAAGGTCTTGATCGAATTCGACCTGGAGCCCATGGAGCTCGAGGCCAAGGAAGGATTGGCCATGCTCAATGGTACCCAGTTCATGAGCGCCATCGGAGGGGAGCTGCTCACCCGGCTTCAACGAAGCGCTGAGGAAGCGGATCGGATCGCTGCTCTTTCCATCCTGGCCTATGGGGGGTCATCGGACCCTTTCCATCCTGAAGTGCACCGTCTTCGGAATCATCCCGGCCAGCTTCGTGTGGCCGAACGCATTCGTGGGCTGCTCCTGGAACAGCAAGATGACTGGAGCAGTGGAAGGGTGCAGGATCCCTACTCTTTCCGCTGCATTCCGCAAGTCCATGGGGCTTCCTGGGATGTGATGGAAGAGGTCGGCGGGCTTCTCCTCCGGGAAGTGGAAGGGGTCACCGATAATCCGATCTTGTTGGAGGATGCCGAGCAGATCCTTTCTGCCGGGAATTTTCATGGCCAACCTCTTGCGATGGCCTTTGACCGGATCGCAGTAGCAATGGCTGAATGGGGGAGCATCTCCGAGCGCCGTAGCTACAAGTTGCTCTCGGGGACTTATGAACTTCCGGAATTTCTGATCCCGGAACCGGGGCTGAATTCGGGATTAATGATCCCCCAGTATACCGCAGCATCGCTCGTGAGCCAGAACCGACAGCTCGCTACACCGAGCTCGATCGATTCCATCGATTCCTCCAATGGGCAGGAGGATCACGTGAGCATGGGAGCGAACGGGGCTACGCGTAGCTTACGAATGCTGGAGAACCTCGAACGGATCTGGAGCATCGAGATGCTCACAGCCGCCCAAGCTGTGGACCTGCGGGAAGGGAAGGCTTTGGCCGGGACCATGAAGCGATATTACGATGCCGTTCGGGAACGGATCCCCTTTGCCGAAAGCGATCGTGCTTTTTACCGGGACATCCGAAAAGCTCATGAATTGCTCCGGAAAGGCCCCCTTCCTTAAAATTGGCTAACTTCATTCCTGCCTTGGACCTTTTTCATTCGCCTATGCGGACCTTTCTATCCCTTTGTTTGCTTTTCGTTGCATGCTCGCTTCAGGCCCAACCGGTCCTGAGCCTTGAGAGCGGTACGTATCCGATCCCGCACGATATCGAGGGGCAGCTGGAAAAGGAGGAATGGTCCGGAATGAGTTTCGATGGCCGGGTGCATGCCCTGCTCAGCTTCGACCGCCTCCCGGACGCTCGTTCAAGGGAACGAATGGAAGCGAATGGGTTCCGTTTCCTCCAATACATTCCCCGGAAAAGTTATGTGGTGTCCTTTGAAAAGGGAAGTGAACTCGGTTTTCTGCTTCAACATAATGCTCGCTCCCTGGCTCCTCTACGAAAAGAACTGCGGACCGATGAGGAGCTGCTCGATAAGCCTTATCCTGCTTATGCCGTGGATGATCGGATGATCGAGCTCGAGCTCAGTTTCTTTTCTGACGTTCCCTTCCAGAAAGGGATGAAAGCACTTAAGAAGGCTCTTAAAGCGGAGGGCGGGGAAGCTTCCGAGGTCCTTCGTACTCTTCCGAAATCACGCCGTGTAGAGGTACGTGTGCTCAAAGGGTCCTTGTCCCGTATCGCTTCCTTGCCCTTCCTCGCTTATACCGAACCCATCGACCCCCGACCGGTCCCGGACGATCGAACCGGCAGGAGCCTCCACCGTTCCAATGTGATCGATGACCAGGTGCCAGGCGGGCTTCGATACGATGGGGACAGCATCGTAATGGCCATCGCTGACGATGGAGGGATCGGTCCCCACATCGACTTCAAAGGACGGGTGACCGATCACAACAGCGACCTTGGTGGAGGCCATGGGGACATGACCGCGGGCATCGCTGTCGGGGCCGGGAATCTTGACCCAACGATCCAGGGAATGGCCAGCGGGGCTTATCTGCACATGTACCACATCAGTGGCTATCCGCACATCAACGATGCGGTCACCAACCTCAACAACCTCGGCACCCGTATCACTTCGACTTCCTACAGCCAAGGTTGCAACGATTACGATAGCGATGCGCAGAACGCCGATCAGCAGATCTACCAGAACCCGGAGCTGATCCACGTTTTCTCCGCCGGTAACAGTGCTTCCAGTGATTGTGGTTACGGTGCTCAGGGATGGGGGAACATCACTGGTGGGACCAAGCAAGGCAAGAACGTGATCGCATCGGGGAACCTGGATGATGAGGATACCCTTGCAAGTAGCAGCAGCCGGGGGCCGGCTGAGGATGGTCGGATCAAACCCGATCTGTGTGCCAACGGAGCTGGCCAGTTATCCACGGATGAAGGCAATATCTACGACCCGGGTGGCGGGACTTCAGCAGCATCACCGGGCATTGCCGGTGTGATCGCTCAGCTATACGATGCCTACAAGGAGCTGAACGGGGGCCAATTCCCTTCTTCGGCCCTCATTAAAGCATCGCTACTGAACACGGCGGAAGATCTTGACGATCGCGGCCCGGATTTCAATACAGGGTGGGGCCGTATCAATGCAGCCCGAGCTTATCGGCTCATCGAGGACGACCGCTATAAGGCGGATACGATCGGTCAGGGCGATACGAACACCCATAACATCACGGTCCCAAGCGGTGTGGAAGAACTTCGGGTCATGGTCTACTGGGCCGATCCGGCAGGCTCGCCCTCAGCCTCTAAAGCCCTCGTCAACGACCTTAACATCCAGCTCAATACCCCCGGAGGGAGTACTTACGATCCATGGGTGCTCGATCATTCCCCGAGCGGATCGTCCCTCGATGCACCCGCTACGCGGGGTCGTGATTCGCTCAATAACGTGGAGCAGGTCACCCTCGCAACGCCAGCCTCCGGAACCTACGATCTGAAGGTGGAAGGCTACTCATTGCCGCAAGGTCCTCAGCCTTATTACCTGGTTTATTCCTACATGCAGGAGGAGGTTGAGCTCACTTATCCGCGCGGAGGGGAGGGCTTCGTGCCGAACGATAGCGAAAAGCTTCGTTGGGATGCGTTCGGAGATACGGGGACGTTCGACCTCGCTTATTCCACGGACAGCGGCAGTACCTGGTCGAATCTCGCAACCGGGATCAGCGGGGATGAACGTTCTTACGACTGGGCCGTTCCGGACACCCTGAGCGGGAAAGCGTTTATAAGGATAAGCCGGGGAGGGAGTGCGGATACGAACGATGCTCCTTTTGCCATCATCGATACGGCCAGCAACATTCGTTTTGAGAAGGTCTGTCCTGATTCAGCGACCTTGGTCTGGGACAGCGCTAAAGGAGCTGTGGCTTACGACGTATACGCCCTGGGCAATCGCTACATGGACTCGATCGGGCATGTTACCGATACGAGCATGGTCCTGAAGCCTTTCAACCCCGGAAAGGATCAGTGGTTCAGCGTGAGCGCCATTACGCCGAACGGAAGTGAAGGACGCCGGGCTCGGGCCGTACCTTACAAGACGGGTACGATAACGAACTGCCCCCTCGACACCAATTTGAAGATCAGCATGTTGAGTCCGTCCAGCGGAATGGTCCCCGGTTGTCATTCAACCAAGCTCCCGGTCAGGGTGAAGGTGAAGAACGTAGGTTACGACAGTGTACTGAGCTTCTCCTGTCATTACAACTTCGATGGGGGCATCCCGTTCAACATCAATTACAGCGATACGCTCGCCCCCGATTCGACGGTGGTACTGAACTTCTCCGACTCGATCACGCTCGTCAACAACTTGACGCATGAGGTTCAGACTTGGGTGGATCATCCCAAGGATGAGAATCCTTACAACGATAGCAGCAGCATCGCGAAGGTCAAGCAGTACAGTGCAGTGATCGACAGCTTGCATTACATCGAGGACCTGGAAAGTCTGTCGGTCTGTGAAGGGCAGCACTCGGATTGTGCCCACGGGTGTTCCCTGCAGGGGCTCACCAATGCTCCCCACCCTGCGATGGACGATATCGATTGGCGCGTAGGAGAGGGGACGACCCCTTCGCCCAATACGGGGCCATCCGAGGATGCGGATCCTGGCACTGCTCAAGGCAAATACCTTTACATCGAGCCCTCCTATGGCTGTGAGGAAAAAGAGGCTTCATTGCTCACCCCTTGTATCGATATCAGCAATGGTGGGGCGCTTCTGGCCTATTCCTATCATATGAACGGGTCGGAAATGGGAACGCTTCACGTGGATGTGCTCGCGGAAGGAGAATGGCACAAAGATGTGGTCCCTCCGGTCAGTGGGGACAAGGGGGATGTTTGGATCCGTGACAGCGTGGGTCTCACCGGTTTTAAGGGACAAGAGATCACGGTCCGTTTCCGTGGCGTTACAGGTGATGGGTTCCACAGCGATCTGGCCCTCGATAACATTCGGCTCATCAACGTGGAGCAACCGCCGGAAGCTGCATTTAAAGCCACACCCCGGAATATATGTCTCGGTCAACAGGTCACGCTTCAGGATGAGACCCTGGGGGCCATCGATAGCATCGCATGGCAGCTAACCCCTTCTACGACGAGTTTTGTCAACGGGACGGGGCCCCACGATCAGAAGGCTGAACTGCTCTTCAATAGCGAAGGTTCCTACGATGTTCGTTTGATCGCCTACAACAGTTATGGGACCGACACCGTGGTCAAGACCGATCACATCCAGGTCGGGGCGACCGGACAAGCACCCTATTCCGAAGATTTCGAAGGAAGCGGCTTTCCGCCGGACTCCTGGAGCGTTATCAATGAAGGGGGTCCCACCACCTGGGAGCGCGCCACCAATGTGCCCGCTCCTGATGGAGGGTCCGGCAGGTCTGCTTTCGTGGAGAACTTCGGGTATGACGATAATGGGATCGCGGATGAACTGCGAACGGAGATCATCGATATCTCAGGCCTGAGCGAACCTTACCTGAGCTTTGAAGTCGCTTATGTTCGGCGGGATGTTTTCAATTACGAGTCCCTTCAGATCTTCGTTTCGGGAGATTGCGGGGCGACCGATTCATTGGTATATCACGAGTACGGAGACTCTTTGGCGACTGCACCGGATACATCCGTCTATTGGATGCCCCAGGGCTATGAGGATTGGCGCAAAGAGCTCGTCGACCTTGCTTCTTTCAAAGGCAGCAAGGAGTTGGTCGTTCGATTCCTCAATGTGAACGGGAACGGGAACAACCTCTATCTCGATAACATCAACATCACCGAAGATCCGACCTCGATCCCTGAGAAAGGGGGAAAACTGGCCTCCCTCTCAGTTTATCCGAATC
Source organism: uncultured Weeksellaceae bacterium (assembly GCA_964537825.1). Lineage (GTDB taxonomy): Bacteria > Bacteroidota > Bacteroidia > Flavobacteriales_D > CAYVSK01 > CAZIDL01. Next base: position 47,221 of record CAZIDL010000007.1, on the reverse strand, counting down.
CGGCCAGCGATCGCTTGATGATCGAGGGAGCGGTAAAAAGAAAGGCTTCGCTGAACATTCGTATAGAGGACCTTCGGGGGAGGACCGTGAAGGAAATTTCGCGGGGTCTGGAGCAAGGGCATTATAGGACCAGGGTGGATGTCCGTTCCCTCGGATCCGGCGTCTATTTCCTGAAGCTCCAAGACCACGCGGGAAAGACCCAGGTATCGAAATTCGTGATCGAACGCTAAGAACTTCGCTCATGAGGATCCGTCCGCGCAGGCTGCGAGCATCAAAAGGGATCCGCGATGCTGTACGCGAAAACGAGCTAAGGCCGAAGGATCTGGCCCAACCTCTTTTCGTAATGGACGGGGAGAACGTCAAGGAGGAGGTGCCTTCCTTGCCTGGTCAATACCGTTATTCGGTCGATCGGATCCTCGAACCTGTCGAAAAGGGGATCGAGGTGGGGATCGAACGATTTGTCCTTTTCCCGGTAGTGCCGGAGCACCTCAAGGATCAGGAGGCCAGTTTCGGCCTTTCGCGAAAGAACTTTTACCTCGTTGCCATTCGGAATATCAAAGAGGCTTTTCCAGAGGTCTGCGTGATAACGGATGTTGCGATGGACCCCTATAGCTCGGACGGGCATGATGGGATCGTTAAGGACGGGCGCATAATGAACGATGAGACCTTGCCGATCCTGGGCCAAATGGCTTTTGTTCAGGCAGAGGCAGGGGCTGATATGGTCGGTCCTTCGGACATGATGGACGGAAGGGTGGCTTTTATCCGGGATCGGTTGGATGAAGGAGGATATTCAGAGACCGGGATCATTTCTTATACAGCGAAATATGCCAGCGCTCTTTACGGTCCTTTCAGGGATGCACTGGAATCAGCGCCAAAAGGTGGCGATAAGAAGAGCTATCAGATGGATCCTGCCAATGCGCGGGAGGCTGAATTGGAAGCCCAACTCGACGAAGAGGAGGGTGCTGATATGCTCATGGTCAAGCCAGCTCTTCACTATTTGGATGTGATCCGTCGTTTACGGGAAACTTCCGATAGGCCGATAGCTGCCTACCACGTGAGCGGGGAGTATGCTATGATCAAAGCGGCAGGAGAGAAGGGATGGCTCGATCCAAAGGAGAGCATGGACGAAAGCCTCCTGGCGATAAATAGAGCGGGGGCTGACCTGATCCTGAGTTATGCAGCTACGGAGTTCGCTGAGCGTTACCGGGCTTCCTGAGATCCCTCTTTTCCTTCGTTCAGAAATGCTCGCATCCTTTCTTCACGGATGGAATTGAAGCCGAGGAGCGCTATCGCTTTTCCGTCCTCGGTCAACAGGACCGCAGGGAACCCCCCTCCGGTGTAATTCATAAGCTCGTTCAATTCCAGGAGGGTCGAAGGATAAGGGCCCGCACGCGTTTCTTCCCAGAAATCCTTCCTGTCTTGCTCCTTTCCGGACATGAAGAAATAAAGGGGAAGCTCTTTCTCGAGGCGATCATCCATGATCCCGAGTTTCCGGGTGGCCATTTTGCACCAGTGGCAGCTCGTACTGACGAAGACCAGCACCCTTTTGCCGCTGTCGAGCTCCAGGTCCGCATCTTTTTCCTCCACCATCTCTTTCAACTGTTCCATCGGATAATCCGGGAGCGTGCTATCTCCTGCGTTCTTTCCCCAGCTTGCCGGCCGTTCCGCAATATAGGGAGCGGCGAGCCCTAGAAGGAGAACGCCCGTCGCTATAGCCCCCTGATATTTTTCGATACCCGGCCCTCCTCCGAGATTCATGATGATAAGAAGGGCGGCGATCATGCCTGCGTTCTTGATGAGGGAGGTGAGCGGGGTGATACTATGAGCAGCACCCATGCAGCCACAATCCGCAATGTTCCCTTCTCTGATCAATAGCACGATCAGGTAAAGGGAGAGGAGTCCCAAAAAGACCAGTAAGGACCGGTGGACGCTTTGCTTCAAGCTCCCCAATAGGAGGAGGGTGGCAAAAACGAACTCGAGGCCGATCACGAGCCTGGCTACGGTCGGAGCCAGATCCCATCCGACCCATCCGCCTTCGACGATCGTGAGAATGAACGGTTGGATCGGACGGAGCTTGGCGATCGCCGCATAAAAGAGCACCGCCGATAAGATGAGGCGAAGAAGGAAGGCGAGGATCCCCTTCCGGTCGATGGAAGCCAACGGCAATCTCTTTAGCAGCAAGTTTCAGACAACCGGAACGGAGAAAAGGGAGAAGGCTTCACTCGATATCGGCTGTAAGGTCATTATCGAGCAATGCCTCGCATTTGGGACGGAGGTCGTCGAAGCCCCCTTTTTTAACAGTGCATTTTCCGTTGTAGTGGACGATCAGGCTGCACTGTTCTGCCTGGAGTTCATCGTGTTCGCAATATCGGATAAGGCAGGCAATAACGTGATCGAAAGTGTTCACGTCGTCGTTATAGAGGATCAACTCATGCTCAGGGGCTTCCTCGGTCTTTTTTTCAGGGACCGTTTCCTCTTCGGGGACGATGTTGTTCCAAAGGTCTTGCATCATTGCGTCATCGTTTTTATCCTTACTCACTGAGGATCTTGGCTGCTCGTTCTTTTGGGATCTTTTTCCCGTTCGCCAAAGTAATGATCTTTGCTTGCTCGATCCCTTTTTTAACGAATTTACGGTGGGTTCGGTTCGCAGCTTCTAACGAGGGATAGGCTTTGGTCCTGAAATTGGTGTGGCCTTCCTCGGTCTCACGCTCCTTGATGCCTTCTCCGGAACTGTTGAGGATCACCCGGGCGACCTTGTTGGGGACCTGGTCCTCATAAGTTCCAAGGTCAACGCGGATCTTGATGTCCTCAGGTCGGATATCGCGCTCTTTTTCTCCTTCGCCAGTTCCTGCATCGCTCTCCTTTTCCGCTGTTCCTTCCCCGGAGCTTTCTTTTTGATCCGCGCTTTCGTTCTCAGGAGTTCCCTGCTGATCGTCCTTGCTCGCTTCTTCTTTTCCTGGCTTTTCTTCTTCTTCCTTTCCGTGAAGGATGCTCCGCCCCTCGGTTCGGATCAGCTCTTCAGCTTTGCTGATCGTGATGCGTTGTCCGTTCTGGTATGCAGTGACGAACGCGTCCTCGATGCCTTTGGCCTTAACGCCCTCTTTTTTGCTTTGAGCTTCTTCCACACTAGAGAATACGCCCGTGGAATAGCGGTAGTTGCCTTTATTCGTTCGTTTCACATAAAGCGGTTCGATCCCTCGAAGGGGCCCCTTCCTTCCGAGCCGATCGCTATAAACGCCGACCTGTACGGTAAAGAAGAGTCCATCGATCTGGTCGATCGGTCCCGATGCGGGTTCAGGACCAGTTCCTGATCCGCTCTCCGCTGTTTCGCTCGCTGCGTCGGAACTGCCCGTCCGTGCATCCGCTTCGCTGATCGCGATCCTTTCTCCTCCCTCATAGGCTACGACGAAAGCGTCGGAATACCCTTTTTGCTGGATCTTCTTTTTGGCTCGCTCGGCTTCCTCGCGGTCCTTGAAAAAGCCGGCTCTATAACGCGTTATCCCGTCGTCTCCCGTTTTTCCGATCAATGGGGCAAAACCTTTGAAATGATCCTCAGGAATGGAGCTTCGGAAAGCCCCGACCTGGACCTGATAGAACACCTTCTTCGGCATTTCAGGGTCCCTGGGGATGGGGTTCTCGGCCGAATACGCAGCCCCTTCCGTTTCGGCGAATACGTTCCCCTTTTCTTCGATCACTGCAGGATCTTCCATCGATAGCACTTCGCTCGAGAGATCGGTAGCTTCTGTTGATGATCCCTCTTCTTCCGCTCCGGCGTTCGTTCCTTCCTCATCAGGGTCCCCTTTCTCTGCTACCTCTTTGGAGTCTTCGTCGCTTTTGCTGTCTCCGCCTTCGCTTCCTTCCTCGCTGCCCGCTGCGGCTTTTCCGGTTTTGGCATTGGTCCCATCATCGGAGCTGCTATCATCCCCTTCGGTTCCGGAGGAGCTGCTTTCAGATCCTGTGCCCTCCGTTCCGCTTCCTTCGCGCTCCTCGGAGGGGGTTTTCTCTTCGCTGCTACTGCCATCGCTCTCCGTTCCCTCTGCTCCTTTTTCCTGCCCCTTGACGGCCAATATGTCGCCTTTCGCTCCCTCATCATCTCCTTCACCGCTCAGCTTATCGAATGCCTCTGCCATCTGCTGGGCGGAATCGGCTTTTTCTTCGAGGACCATGGCCTGGACGCGTTTTCTTCGCTTTTCTTCCTCGGAGCCTTCTCCTTCTTCGATCTCCTCCCTGAGCTTCTTCGCTTCGGAACGCTTCTTGCCAGCGAACACCGCTGCTTTTGCCGCTTTCTTCTCAGCCGTTCTTTGGCGGGTGCTGTCCTTTTCGGAAGTTCCATCCTCGCTTCCTCCTTCTTCGTCAGCGAGGATAGCGCGGACCCGTTCGCGGGCTTTTTCCTGCTCCTTGCCGCTAGCGGTCTTTTGCTGATCGGTGTCCTGTCCCGCTTCCCTGATATCTTTCTTCAGGTTCTCGAGCTTGCGGATCCGTCGATCGGCTTTTTGACGGATGGGTCCCTTATCCACTTCCTCCCGGATCGTTTTTTCCTTTCGAAGAGCGCTTTCGACAGATGCGAGCGCCTCTTTCCTTTGTTCGGCTTTCAGGCTTTGGCGTTCTTCCTCCCCGAGAGAGCTTTTTTCAAGAGCTTCCCGGTCTGCCTCGTAGGACGAACGGATCCTTTTTGCCGGGTCCGACGCTTCGTTTTTGTTACCAGCATAGGCTTGAAACCGTTGCTGGCGCTCTCTTGCTTCCTCTTGTGCTTTTTCGAGCCCTTCGATCTTTTGGGTGAGTTCGCGGCGCTTTGCTGGATCTTCCGTCTTATCGAGGGCTTTTTTGGTGGAATCCAGGACCCGGGAGATCCGGTCGCTGGCTTTGCTTTCCCGTTCGGCCTTTCTACGGTAATAAGATGGCTCCGCTGGATCGGCTTCTTCCTCGATGCGCTTCATGTCGGATCGATAGGAAGGGTCTGCTGACCGCGGGACCTTCGCCGTTCGGCCTTTATCCGCCATGCGGTCTTCATCACTGGATTCTTCGACAGGTTCGGAGCTCTTTGTTCTTTCCTCTTCAGCATCTTCCTGAGCTCCGGTTCCTTCCTTACCCTTTCTTCCGGACCCGGCACTTTCTTCATCAGATCCTTTTCCCTTTTCCGTACCGCTTTCATTTTCATTACGTGCCTTCCCCTCTTCTTCTCGGGCAAGTGCTACTTGGTCTCCAGCGGCTTTGGCCCTCAAGCGATCGGCCTCTTTTTCTTTCTTATCCCGTAAGCTTCTAAGATCTTCGATCTTTTGGGATGTCGCGCGCAGCGTGTCAGGATCGTTCGAACGGCTCAGTTTCCGTTGTGCCTGCTCGATCCGCTCATCCAACTCGTCGACCAGCTCCTCGGTCCGCTCTGCCCGTGCGAGGTCCTTTTCTGCCCTCGATCGGTCGGAGGTCTCGATCTCCTGTATGTCCTTTTCATATCCCGGATCTTCCTTTTCCAGGAGTTCCCGCTCTTTACTCCCGAGTTTGCTGGTGGGCGGAGTTCGTTCCCCCTCGCCCTCATCAGCAGCATCTCCTTTGCTTTCATTACCGGATGCATCCCTTTCCGATCCTGTCGTTCCTTCAGCAGGGGCACTGGTGCCATTCCGGGTCCGCTGCGTTCCTTTTTTCCGGTTTTCCGCCGTCAGTTCGGATCCGCTTTCGAGCTCGTTCCGGACCTTCTTAAGGGCATTGATCTCCTTTTGAAGGGCCTCCTTCCGATCTTTTGAGATCCCTTCTTCCTTAAGGCGCTGTTCTTTTTGCTCGATGCCTTCCTCGACCCGTTCCGCAAGGGTCTGTTCCCGTTCCCGTATCTGCTCTTGTTTTTCGCGTTGTGTGAGCTCCGTGTCGTTCCGGATCTCTTGTATGTCCTGATCATGGTTGGGATCCAATTCTTTCAATGCTTCCCGGGCTGTCGGGTCCGCCTCCTCGATGCTGTAAGCGCTCGGCCCTGAACGCTTTTCGGGGCTACTACCGGCCTTTTGCTCTGTCTCACGAGGAGTTTCAGTACTTCTCCCTTCTCTTTTTTGGGTGACTTTCTTAGAAAGCTTTCCGCGGGCTTCTCGGAGCTTCTCGATCTCCTGGTCCAGCTTTTCACGCTGCTGGGGATCATCGCTCCCTTCCAATTCCTGTTCTTTTTCTTCGATGCGGTCACCGATCTTGTTCGCGAGTTCCTCCTCCCTTTGCCGGATCTTTTTTTGGCGTTCTTGAGGGGACAAGTCCTTGTTTTGGCGGATCGCCCCCAGGTCCTCTTCGTAACTCGGATCAGCTTCTTGGATCTCTTGCTGGACCGAAGGATCGGCTTCGTCAAGGGTGAAAGCTTCCTGATCTTCTACTCCTTCTTTCCTGCTCACTGTACTCGTATCGCTGCTTTCTTTTTCCCGATCCGAAGAAGTGGCCCCATTTTCGTCGGAGGCATCGGTACGGGCGGTCTTCTTTCCTTCTCTTTTTTGGGTGACTTTCTTAGAAAGCTTTCCGCGGGCTTCTCGGAGCTTCTCGATCTCCTGGTCCAGCTTTTCACGCTGCTGGGGATCATCGCTCCCTTCCAATTCCTGTTCTTTTTCTTCGATGCGGTCACCGATCTTGTTCGCGAGTTCCTCCTCCCTTTGCCGGATCTTTTTTTGGCGTTCTTGAGGGGACAAGTCCTTGTTTTGGCGGATCGCCCCCAGGTCCTCTTCGTAACTCGGATCAGCTTCTTGGATCTCTTGCTGGACCGAAGGATCGGCTTCGTCAAGGGTGAAAGCTTCCTGATCTTCTCTTTCTGCTCCACCAGCATTCGCCGAGGCATTGACCTTTTCTTCTTGTTGGTCAGAGGGGGTGCCGCCTTCTTCGGAGGGAGTCCTTGATCCAGAATCTTGTGATCCAGAACTTTTGGTCTTGCCTTCCTTTCCTCCTTTCGATGAGCCCTCTTGCTTTTCGCTTCTATGTTGGGCTAAAAGGCCGGTGCTTTCGCGTTCTTGATTGGCCTTTTGAACATCGTCCAAAGCTTTTTCCAGTGCTTTTTTATCGGAAGGGGTCCACTTCTCGGTACTTCCCGTGGTCAGCTCCTCGTTCTCATTCTCCATTCGGGCAAGAAGATCAGCGTGTTCGCTTTTCTTATCGGCTTTTTTCTGGAGCGCATCTGCTTGGGCAAAGGCGGAATCGGCTTTTGCTCGCGTTCGTTCAAGCTTCCTTCGGGCCAACTTTCTTTCTTTTCGGAGCTTTTCTTCTTTTTCGCCTGAAGCTTCCGGAATTCGGCGATCGAGGTTGGAAATGCGCTCTTCGAGCTCCCGACTTTTTTGCCTGGCCCGCTGTCCTTCTTCTAGTTTTTGGTCAGCTCGCTCCTCCAAGGCTTTCGCTTCTTCACCCATAGAGCCTGGAGCGCTCTTTTTTCTTTCCACTTTTTCCTTCGCTTCGGTCCAGGCTTCTTTTTGCTTTGCGACCTTATCGAGAGCCTCCGTCTTGGAGTTCTCTTCAAGGGCTTTTTTCAGGTCGCTGGCAAAAGCCTTTGCCTTTTCGGCGGCCTCACGTTGGGCCTCGGCTTTTTTTTCAAGCTCCTTTCCGAGCTGGTAGGCGTTTTGAGCTTTCCGGTTCTTGTCGACCGAAAGCTCCTGGAGGCTGTCGGCTTTTTGCATTTTCTCTTCCTGATCATCAGGATCGGAAGTTCCTTTGGCTGCTTCGATGAGTGAATCGGCTTTTGCAGATGCCTCTGCGGCTTCCTTTTGTTCTTCTTTGGCTTTGCTGAACGCTTTTTCACCCTTTTCCTCGTTCTTTTGGGCCTTCTTTTGAAGGGTCCCGGCCTCCTCTTCAGCATCGGCGATGAGCTCCTGCACCTTTTTTCCTGCCTTGGCGCTATCAGCTTTTTCCTTTTGCTGCTTTGCTTCTTTGGCTTCCTTAAGCTTTTCCTGCATCGCCTTGGAGTCGTTGACGTCGAGCTCGGCTTTCTGCTTCATGACCTGGGAGAGGATAGCGTCCTCGTTCTTGAAACGTTCGTCGAACTGGTTCTTGATCACGAGTTTTTCCTTTCCGCCCTTTTTTTTGAGGATCAGGGATTGCTTCAGCGGGCGTATCTCTTCCAACTGAGGCACTTCCACCATGCCTTCATGTTCGTATTCGCTTGAAGCAGGGCGGACCAGGAATTTGTATCGGCCGCTTTTGGGGACTGTGATCAGGTAATCGCCGTTCTTTGCTGAGCTATTGAAGACGCCGACCTTTTCGTTGGTCTTGCCATCCTTCACGATGATCTTGGCTTTTCGCTGTGAGCTATCCACCCGATTCTTGAACTTTCCTTTCAGGATGGCCGTTCGCATGGGGATCTTCTCGATACGGACCTCGTAGATATGGAGGTGTTCTGCATCGCTCGAGCGCCCACTGGCAAAGTAAGCTAGGTTGTTCGTTCGGTCCGTGAGATAAAAGAGGTCATCATCGGGGCTGTTGATCGGGAAATCGAGGTTCTCCGGCTCCCCATAACTATTGGTCGATGGGTCGAATTCCGCACGGAAGATGTCGTACCCTCCCATGCTGTTGTGCCCTTTAGAGCAGAAATAGAGGTTCTTGCTCTGAGGAGGTTTGAAGGGATAGTCCTCGTCGAGGGAGCTGTTCACCTTTCCTTTTAGCTTTTGCGGTTTGGCCCATTCCCCGTTCGGAAGCTGTTTGACTTTGTAGAGGTCCTTCCCGTTCTCCTCATCATCGCCATAGCTCGAATAGTAGATGGTCTTGGACCCACTGGGGAAGAAGATGACGGAACGGTGACCGCGTTCTTTATCCGCTTCTTTGCGGATGTCCTCGGGAGCCACGAGGATCTGTCCGTCAACACCTTTTGGCTCGTAATAGCGAAAGAACTCCTCCTTTGCGGTCCTTGTCTTGTTCTTTACCACGAGCTCGTTCGGTCCTTCCATTAGCGACTTCCCGCTTTTCGCCATCCGAAGTTGTCGTTCGACGGGCAGCTCGTCCGGATCCCCTTGCTCCTTGAACCGTTCGTAGGCCTGGATAGCCTCTCCGAAGCGGTAGTTGCGATGATAAGTACGGCCCAGATAATAATATACAGGAGGAGGGACCTCCTCTTTCTTGGCCGCGTATTTCAGATGCTTGAGGGGTTTTTCCTTATCGGCTTGGCCATAGAGTGCACAGACCCCGTACTTGTAGTTGTAGATCGGGTCTTCAGGCTTATGGGAGAGGAGCTGGGAATAGAGGGGCATCGCCTTGACGAACTTCTGCTCCTCGAACAGATCTTCAGCCTTGTCCTTCAGATCCTCGATCGACTCGAAGTCATTCTGACCCTGAGCGGGAAGGGAACAGAGTCCTCCCAGGATCGCAAAGAGGAGGGAAAGTGTGATATGGGCCGATATGGAGCGCATGCTCGTCCGGATCGGTGTCAGGCTTCATGATGATCGCTTTTGTCCCCCATGGAGGAAAAACGGAGTTTGTTCTCCTGATTACGGATCAATCGATCGATGTTCTTGTGATGGGTGAGCAGAATGAGCAAGGCGAATATCCAGGAAAAATGGATCAAAGCCGGGTCTTCGGCTTTGAACACCAATATGATGAGGATCGGAAAGGCGCATGCAGCCGCTATGGATCCAAGGGAGACGTAGCGGGTGATCAGAAAGAGGACGAGGAAAATAGCGAGACATATCAGGGCAGCACTGGGGTGGACGGCCACCACTACGCCGAGGATGGTCGCAACGCCTTTTCCGCCTTTAAAGCGCATGTAGACCGGGAAGATATGCCCTATGACCGCTGCAGCCCCCATTCCGAGCTTAAGGAGGATCGAGGAATCGCTGATAGGCGGAAGGGCTTTTACGGAAGCAAAGACCACTCCACATCCTTTCGTGACATCGATAAGGAGGACCAGCAAACCGCTTTTCCACCCCAATACACGGAACGTGTTGGTGGCTCCGAGATTGCGGCTTCCTTTCTCCCGGAGGTCGATCCCGTGAACTCCTTTTCCGATCAGAAAGGCCGTCGGGATCCCACCGATCAAATAGCTGAGGAGGAGGGCAATGATATGCGGGGTTCCTAAGAGCACTACCGATCGAATTCGTTCAGGAAGCGGATCTTTTTCCTTTCAGTACCAAGGCTGTAACGGTAATCCGGTCCATCTCCCTCGTATTTTTTGTCGCTGGCATCGGTGCTTTGGATCTCTTCATTGAAGGATCCGACGGATGAGACCGCCTGCATGACACCCCGTTTGTACTCGAAGTAGTACCAGTTCTTTTCATCGAGCTCGAGATAGATCTTGAGTTCATCGCCACTTCGTTTCCTTTTTATCTGGACCCTTCCATCCACATAGCGGAAGATCTGTTGGTCGTAGATGGTCCCGATCCCGATGGGGCCCTGGGAAACAAAGGAGCTGCTCTTAGGATCCCAGACCATATTGAGCTCGGAGAGGAAGACCTTGCCCTCGAGCTTTTCGGGAAAGTCTTTGATCTCACCTTTTAAGGTAAGGTCCGAGATCATGGTCTCGGTCTTTTCGACACCGATGATCTCGCTCATAGCGTATTCGAAGTTCCCCTTGCTCACATCGAAGGCGTCCAGATTCGGAAACTTCTTGATCTTCTCCGCCATTCCTTCCATGGCCTTTTCGTTCATAAAGAAATCCAAGAGGACCGAGCTCTTGATCTTGTACTGGTCTTTCTCCACGTTCCGCTCGATCGATCCGATCGGTTCGAAACGGACCTGACCGAGATCGCTGGCATGATCGATGCTGCCTTTTCCAGACACCTGGCAGCTCTTGCTGTTCAGGCTTACCAGGTTCCCGGGGAAGCTTTCTTTTTTAAGTTTCTTTTCGTTCGCGATCCGGAATTCCTGTTTTTTCTGGTCGTACTGCAGCTCACCTGTGGCTTTGATCACATTGACATCGCTGCTGTCCTTCTTCTTGGAAAGGAAAGCAGGGTAGAGGCTGTTCTCCTTCATGTTCATCACCACACCGTTGGTGATCGGTGTGTCGCGGAGGGCCAGGATGGAATCCCTGATCGGGATCGATACTTTTTTGGGATCGATCCGGGTGCTGAACTTGGCCCAATTCCTTTCCAAGCCTTTACAATCGTGGACCAACTTTACTTTCCCCTTGAAGAGCAAGTGTTCCTTGCTGGCTTCGAGCTCCACCCTCCCATGATAAGCGAAATGGGGGCTGAGGTTGAACCCTTGCGACTTCGGGATATTGCCTACTCCATAGGTTGCACCGGTCGTATCCACCCCGATGTCCCTTAGGTGGATAGGGGTCGTCGTCCCGTTCACGTCCTTGTAGATCCGATCTCCTGAAGCTTCGTAGTCGTTCTTGCCTTTGATCTTGGCGCGGGCGTTCTTGATCGTATGGTGTTTTGTGATGGAGTTGGCGAGGATCTTCGCGTTCTCCAGCGGGACGATCTCGGCGTCCTTTTTGATCGTGATCTTCCCACTATCGGGAGCGATCCTGGCGTCCGCGACCGGAATATAAGGGATCTCCTTTGCTTTGATGATCTTGTCCGAAATGTTGTACTCAGCCTTCGGTGCCATGAAGTTGAGGCTGTCCTGATCGGGATGGGTGGAGTAGAAATTGGAACCAGAGAGGTCCAGATCTGAATTGATGGTCACGTCCTGGAGTTCTTCAGAAGCTTCGAGTTCCATGTTGTTCTTGTCCATGTACCAGTTGAACTGGTCCATGTAACAGATGTAGTCGTTCTCGGGAAATTCGATGAAGGAGTTCTCGCCGTTGGATTTGAACTCGCCCTTTCGTTTTTCAAAGTCCAGGTGGGCGTTCACGTTGTGGGTGCTGAAGGCAAGGTCTTCGGCGCCCGGGGTGCTCAGGTCGAGGTCAGCGGTATCGGCATCCGCTGTCATGTGCTTGAGCTCGTATTCATCCGAATAAAGGTCCGCGTTCTCGAAGGAGATACGTCCTTCTCCTTTCATTCCGTTCTTTCCCAATTCCACGCTGCCATGCATTTGAGCGTCCTTGTACATGGTCATGGGTTTCTTCTTCTTGCTTGCCTTCAGGACGTCCTCCTCCGGGATGTACTTGATCTTGACATCCTCGCCATTGACCTTCGGGACATCAGGGTCGTTCTTGCTCAGATCGTTCTTGAAATCCTGGGCGATACCCGTCGTGCTGTCGGGGAAGAAGGTGAACTCTTTAGAGGTGGCGTTAGCTGTCATGAAGGTCAGGTTCCCGTCCCCCTGAAGGCCATCGTTACTGAGCTTGATGTTGTCATCGAAGCGAGCTCCGGCTCCGTAGACCGGAAAACCGCCTTTGGGAGCTTCCCTGATAAAACCGAGTGAATGGTCTTGCTGAAGGGTGAGTTCTTCTTTGAACGGGGGAAGGATCCCGCCAGAATGGAACTTTCCGTCAAAAGCGATGGCTTTGTTGTCGAAATTGTCGAGGCTGTCCACGGTGAACGGTTTCATGCGGAAATAGAACTTGTCCCGTTCATAAGCCCCCCCCTGGACCCTTTGGTCGTCATAGTAAACGTTGGAGCGCTTTTCGTTCTTCACGAGCGGGTATCGGGGGTATTCGTCGTCCTTGTAGCCGGATTTGTTGCTGGGATGTGAGATCTTTACCACTCCTTTGAGGTCTTCGATCGTGGAACGAACCCGTGCTAATGAGGTGTCCTTGCTTTTGGGGCCTTTCAATTTACGTGCCGTCATGCGGGCAGAATCCACTTCCATGAGGTTGACGAGGAACTTGTCGTATTCGAAGGAGAACTTCTTCCCGAAAAAGCTCATTTTGGCTGCTGCCAAAACTCCACTGAAGGTGAAATTCCGGTTCTTTTTAACCGTGACGGAATAGTCGCTCGGATATACGCTGACCGTTTGGGTCTGGCTAAGGGTCACCCGTTCTACCCCGCGGATGGTAAGGTCGTAGTTCAGAAGGGATAGCTGCGCGTTCTGTTGGTTTTCTTTTCCCTTAAGGTCTGCTACGTTCGAGTTAAAAAGGATCTTGTCGTAGTCCTTTTTTCCCCTTGCTGCATACAGGTAATCACGGGTCTTTTTCCTTACGGTCACTTGCTTTTCCTCTTGGTCGTAGTTGACGAAACCTTTGGTACTGTATTGCAGGAGCATTTTGTTGACCTGGTCCGAGGGAAGTTTTATTTCACGTGCTAATTCCTGGGTGGAAAAACGGTTCGTGTCCAATCGTCTTGCAAGGTCGTCCAAATGGGCTAGGGGGTGTTTTTTTCCCGACATTCCCTTGAGGTTCTCGAAACGTGTTCGGCTGAAAAAATCGAAGGATTCGAAGGCCGCTCTTTGTTGGGAAGCCCCTTTCAGGTGGCCCATACGCATCAAGGGATCATCGATCTTCCAGTAAAGGGCTTCAAAATACATCTCGAGTTGGTGATAGCTGTTGTAATAGGGGGTCTTTGAAAGGCCTTCGTCATCCCTTATGAGCGTTAAAAGCCGTTCTTTACGATCGAATTTTGCGCGAAGCGTTGGGTGGGTTATCGAGTCGTCCTCGATGTGGATCAGGACCTTGGTGTCCTTCGAGCTGATCCGGTCGGGTTCGATGGAAAAATTTTGGGAAGATAGGCGAAGGATCTCCTTCCCTTTTCGGTGGAAGTAGAGGTAGGCTGGGTCTTTTTTGGTACCCGAACCACGCAGTCTAGCTCCTTGCATCGTTAGTCCTCCTTCGTAATCGACGTTCTTGACGATATCATCTATCGAAAGTCGGGCATCGTAAGATTCGAAGCGTGGATAACGGGCATCCTTACCCTTATCCCCTGCAAGCACCATTTCGCGAAGGTCTCCTTTTAGGGGGCGATCGAAATAAGGGTTGTGGAAAAGGACCGAATCCGCATCAAAACGGGAACTCCTGACTTTTATCTCGTAGTCCTTCAATTCCGCGTAAGTTTCCGAGCTATCTAAGCCTGCGCGTTCCCAGGTGATCTTTCCCCCTTGGCCTTCCCAGCGTTGTTCGGTCGGATAATATGAACCCTTGGTGTTGTAGATCACCGAACTGTCCCCCTTTGAATAGCATTTTAAAGTGAGTTCGGGGAAATGGACCACCGGAGTCCCATCCTCGATCCGGAAGTCGTAACGCCCATTCTCAGCTTTCCATTCAGCAGAGCGCGAACGATGGAGGACGTTCTCCGAAAAGAGGTAACTCGATTGTTCCAGGAAGTCGTTGAATTTCCGCCTGCTCCTACCCGCAAGCAATTCGTTCAGTAGTTCGTTCCATTTACGGAAGCCGGCTTCTGAACGTCCGGCATCGATGTAACTGAGCACTGCCAACAAATAGTTCTGGAATTGGGGGAAGGCGCTCATTCGTTCTTCCAACATGCGATCGGACATCCTGTAAATGATCCTTCGCTGATCTTGACTGATGCTATCCCCATACCAGACCTTTTCGAAGCGATCGTCCATGAGGTCCTTTCCCTTCCTGCGGTCTGCGTCCATCATGAAATCCCGCATTTCTTCGAAGAAGGGTTCCTTCTTGTCCGGAAAGCTATCCCGGCCGATCTGTCCGCTCGCTCCTTCTGCGAGCAAAAAGGCTATACAGAGAACGAAAAGGCTTCTCATTCCAAGGGCTTTTGATATTTCAGCATTGACCACCCGTCAGATTCTGTTCGGGTTATTGCTTTCAACCTGTTCTCCTGGCATTTATGGTGGATCGGTTCGATATCCCCTCTGCGGAGACCGCTCAACAAAAGCGCTCCTCCGGGGGATAATCCTTTGACCATATCTGGGATCATTCCAAGGAGCGGTGTTCTTTCTATATTCCCTAAAATTACATCAGATCGCGTTCCTCTCCATGGAACGCTCGCTCCATATTCCACACGGATCCTTTGACATCCGTTCTGTTCAATCGTTGAAACACAGTTCCGGACCGCCCATTCATCGTTATCGACAGCCCGGATCGCCGATGCTCCTTTCTTTTCACAGAGGATCGACAAAATCCCTGTGCCGCACCCCATATCTAGGACGCTCGCTCCCTCGAGCTGCATCTGGAGGAGTTGTTCGAGCATAAGCCGGGTGGTAGGATGATGACCGGTCCCGAACGCTCGTTCCGGATTCACTTCGATCACGAAAGCATGGTCCGGGAATTCTGGATGAAAAGGTGCTTTGATGACCAGCTCATTCCCTATGTGAACGGGAGGAAAGCTCTTCTCCCACTCTTCATTCCAATCGCGGTCGATGATCCGCTCGCTGACAGGGGAGAGGCCTGCTTCTTCAAGGAGTTGGAAGAAATGCTCGAATGCTTCACGGGCTCTTTCAGCAAAGTAAAGCTCGATCTGCTCATCTTCTTCCACCGTGCCTTCTGCCCCCAGAGCCATCCCTTTTTGCCCCCATCTCTCACGGACGTTCGGGTCATTGGATGAGAATCGGACCCGGATGTAGCTTTCCTGCTTCAAGAGAAGGAACGAACGATGGATGCGAATTCGCTCGCTTTGAGCGAAGCACCTCCTATCAATCCGCCGTCGATATCGGCTCGTTCGAAAAGAGCCTCTGCGTTGGCGGCTTTACAGCTCCCCCCGTATAAAAGGGGGATCCCTGAAGCAGGACCCTGACCCCATCGTTCCCTTAATGAACTTCTGATCGAGGCATGCATTTCCTGTGCTTGTTCAGGGCTTGCTGTATGACCGGTGCCGATGGCCCATATCGGTTCGTAAGCGATGATGCAGCGTTCAGCTTCTTCCTTGGAGAGCTTCAGAACGCTGTTCTTCAGCTGTTCGTGGATGCGGGAACTTGCTCTTCCGGCCTCCCGGTCTTCTAGGGATTCCCCGATGCAAACGATGGGACCGATGCCGGAGTTTTCGGCTTTTGTTCAGCACCTGCTCGTCGTTCTCATTGAAGTCACGCCGTCGTTCGGAATGCCCGACGATGCAATATTCGCACCCGATCGATGCGAGCATCGGGGCGGATACCTCCCCTGTATAAGCCCCTTCTTCTTCTTCGTGGCAGTTCTGGGCCCCCAGCGCGACCGGTGTGTCCTTCGGGAGCTCTCGGTAGAGGGGGTTGATGAAAGGGAAGGGGGGAATGACCAAGGTTTGAACGTCCTCAGGGAATTGCTGCGACGCATCCACCAGGTCGGCAAAAAGTTCCCGGGCCGGGTTCAATGTGAGTTTCATCTTCCAGTTGCCTGCAACGATCTTTTGGGCCATGGTGATGGGATTAGGGTTATTTCATCCGGACGCGGGGATCAAGGAAGCCGTAGATGATGTCCACGAGGATGTTGATGATGACGAACATGACCGCTATCACGAGAACGACTCCCATTACCACAGGCATATCGTCCTTTTGGAGAGCTTGAAAGACCTCCCACCCAAGGCCGCGCCAGGAGAATACGTATTCGATGAAGATCGCACCGGCCATCATCGATGCGAACCATCCGGATATTGCTGTTACAACAGGGTTCAATGCGTTCTTGAGCGCATGCTTGAGGATGACCCGAAAGCGGGAGAGCCCCTTGGCAGTAGCTGTTCGGATGTAGTCCTGGGAAAGGACGTCGAGCATGGAACTGCGCATGAGCTGGACCACGATGGCAAGGGGACGGATCCCCAAAGCGAGGGCCGGGAGGATGAGATTATGAAGGGCCAGGTGTTCACCGTGTTGAAGGTCGTATTCGTACATCGAACCAGTGGTGCTAAGGCCGGTCCCGGGAAGGCTGAAATAATGATCGAGAAAGGGAATAGGGTTGCCGCCTGAAAGTCCGTTGATAGAGATCCCGATCAACCAAACAGCCAAACCGATCCCGAATCCCTGAAGACTGAGTTTCAGCATGCTACCTATGGAAAATCCTTCCTGGCCCCAACGGGTTTTGAAGCGATGGTTTGCAAGGATCCCTACAAGGACACCCCCTAGAAGGAAAAGGAAGGGTAGTATGGGTAAGGAGGTGGTCTCCGCCCACTTGCGTCCGAAGAGAAAGGCGATGATGAGCCCCGTGAAATAGGAGGGGCCGCTCATACCGAGTACGGAGAAGCTCAATGATGTGTTGTCGAAGAAGCTCCCCTTGTGAATAGCAGCTGTAACCCCGAGAAGAACACCGATGATAGTGGCCAGGACGATCGAGGAAAAAGCGAGAAGGACCGTCCCCGGAAAACGTTCGATGATGATCTCGCTCACGAGTTGTTTGCTCTGGTAGGAACGTCTGAGGTAAGGGGCTTTGGCTACGATGACCTTGTTCTCCCCTACGCCGAAGAGCTGGACGGCGGAATACTCTTCATCCAGATGGAGGTAACTCTCTTCATCCTTCGTGTTGTGGATCGAGATCGGCGAGAGATCGTTCAGGTATAAGAGGTATTGCTGATGAAAAGGAAGGTTGAGCCCCAGTTCTTTGTTGATAGCCTTAATGGCTTCCGGGGAAGCGTGCTGTCCCCCCATCATGCGGGCCGGGTCACCCGGTTTAAAAAAGAAGAGACAGAAGATCACGGTGATCACTCCGAAGAGGACCAGGATACCGTAAATGAGCTTTCGGATGATATACCTCCCCATTGCTCAGTTCGCTTCAGTGCTTTCGATATACCTTTTTTTTACCTCCCCGTAGGATGGAAGGGCCGTAGAAGGCCATTTGCCCAGGACCTTTCCGTCCTTGAGCAACAAGAGGCCAGGGTTGGAACGGATGATGGTTTTGAGAAGAACGCCGTCGGCGATGAAGATGGGGAACATGACCTGGTGCTCGTGCCGGAAACGGTCCACTTTGTCACCAGTGGTCTTGCTCACGCCGTAGAAGGAATGCCCATCCTTGACCGCTTTCTCCCGCAGTTCCTTCAGGCGTCCTTCAAAGGCTCGTTCGTCCGTGTGATGCAGGTCGTAGGCCACGACCAAGAAGATGTAGCCGGTTCGATGACCATTGTTCTCCGACCCGATGAGCTTATGGGTTACATTCTGTTCTCCTTCCCTGTCGAGGATCTCGAAATCGGTGATGGTAGGGGTTTTCCCTTCTTCAACGAGTTCCGTGCGCCGTTCTTTATAGCTCCAATCATCGGAAAGTGCTCCAAGGCTGTCCTGAGGCACCTTTATCCGTTCCCCATTGGACTTGTTCTCATAGATGAAAGTGGTCTCGTAGACAGGTTGCTGATCCGGCGGAACGCTCATCTGTTCCGGGATGCTCTTTCCTTCAGCATAAGGCCTGAAATCCCGAATGGGAAGATAATGAAGGGTGAAGTATGCGAAAAAACCGGTGAAGAGCACGTAGATCCCAAGATGGGTCCACTCCATCGCCTTTCCTTTTCCGAGGACTTTCTGCACAAGGAAGACGAGCACATAGATGAGGGGGGTGAAGAAGACCGGGAACCACCAACTCATGTTCAAGACCCCTACGGAGAAAAAACCGATCAAAAGGATGGAGAGGGGAAGGATCAGGAGGTTATCCTTTGCGTCGTTCGGTTCGATCCTTTTGCGTCCGAAGAATATGATCAGGGTGAGGCCCAGGAGTACGACGTTCTTGCTAAAGGATTCCCAGGGGGTTAGCTTCAAGGCCTCCCCGAAGCATCCACAATCCTTGACAACCCCGTAATAAGCGGAATAGAAGGTGAGCCAGGTGAAGAAGAGGATCATGAGGAGAAGGAGCCAGGACACCTGCTTCATCTTGGTCCCCAGCAGGGTGCAGAGACCGACGCTCACCTCCACGATCGCAATGAGGACGGCCAGCGGGAGGGCATAATCCATCAGGAAAGGGAGGTCGAAGACCTTTTCCGCAAAGTATTTTTCCAGCTTGTAGGAAAAGCCCAGGGTGTCGTTCGCTTTGATAAGCCCGGAGACCACGAATAAGGAGCCAACGAGCGTACGGGCTATGAGAACGAGGGAGCGCATAAACACAGGCCTGCCAGGGCGAATTTAGGAGTCCTCACCGAGCTTCAGCAGGGCAAAAATAGCATAATTGATGATATCGAAATAGTTGGCATCCGCTCCTTCCGAGCTTCCTGTACCCTTGCTTTCGCATCCCATTTTCTCGATACGGATGAGCTTGACGAGGATCATATCCACGATCGATGCGACCCGCATGTCCTTCCAGGCTTCCCCGTAATCGTGGTTCTTCCGCTCCATGAGCTCCAATGCTTCCCGGCACCATCGGTCGTAGTGCTCGAGTGCGATCTCACCGTCCATATCGGGATGGTCGCAGCTCCCTTCTTCGATCTGTATCAGCGCGATGATGCTGTAATTGAGCACGCCATAGAGTTCGGGGATCACCCCTTCATCCACTTTCCGTTCCCCCTTTTCCTGAAGGGTCCGTATGCGTTCGACCTTGATGCGGATCTGGTCCAGGACTGACCCAGGCCTCAATACGCGCCATGAAGGTCCATAATCCTCCATTTTCTCCGCGAAGATCCCGCGGGATCTTTTTATAATTGGCTCCGCCCGCTTGAGGGTATCGCTGCTCATCCTACTCCTTCGCGTAATTTTGGAAAGATGGTGAAAGATACGTTTTTTGGGAAGAAGCGAACGCTACAGCTCGGTGGTCGCCTTCATTGGATCGATACCCCTTGGATCATGGGGATCCTCAATGTAACCCCCGATAGCTTTCATCCCGAAAGCCGTGTGCTGGAAAGGGAAGCCCTCGTGGAGCGCGCCGGCGGGATGCTCGAGGAAGGAGCGGACCTCCTCGATATCGGTGGTTATTCTTCCCGGCCCGGTGCGGACCATATTCCGGAAGATGAAGAGGCAGAACGCGTGCTCCCGGCCATTGAGGCCCTGCGGGATGCTTTTCCTCATGCCATCCTATCGGTGGATACGTTCCGGGCCACGATCGCTGAGGAGGCGATCCAGCGGGGAGCTGAGCTCGTCAATGATATCTCGGCAGGAGTGCTCGACCCCAACATGATGGACTTGATCGCAAGGAGCCAGGTCCCTTACATCCTTATGCATATGCCTGGAAATCCACAGGAAATGCAGGAACGGGCGGAATATCAGAACGTCGTTCAGGAGCTGTTGGTCTATTTGAGCGAGCGCTTGAGGATCGCCCGAGAAAAAGGGATCAATGATCTGATCATCGATCCCGGCTTCGGTTTTGGAAAGACGCCGGAGCAGAATTACGAGATCCTTCGTTCCCTCGAGCGCTTTTCCCGGGCCGGTGTCCCTTTGTTAGTAGGCTTGTCCCGCAAGTCGATGGCCTGGCGTAAACTCGGGATCACCCCGGAAGAAGCTTTGAACAGTACCACGGTCCTCCATACCCTTGCCCTTCAACGTGGTGCTGACATCCTAAGGGTGCACGACGTAAAGGAAGCTGTGGAAGCGGTGAAGGTCCTTAAATTCGAAAGGAATGCTGGGTGTTTTGAATGACCTCTTAGCCGGGACCTCGTTCCTCGCTTTTATCGATATCCGTTGGCTCGACCTTCTCGATATCTTCCTGGTCGCCCTGCTCATTTACCAGATCTACGACCTCGTCAAAGGGACCGTGGCGATCAAGATCCTGATCGGGATCGTATCCATCTACCTGTTCTGGAAGTTGGTGGAAGCTTTCCAAATGGAGATGCTCTCAGAGATCCTGGGGCAGTTCATAGGGGTCGGCGTGATCGCCCTTTTGATCGTTTTCCAGCAGGAGCTTCGCCGTTTTTTGCTGATCATCGGGGATACGGACATCCTGAAAGGGAGGCGTCGCTTTGGCTTTCTGCGCAATCTCCTGGGGCAGGAACGGGAGAACAAGACGGATGTTCAGGAGGTCGTGAACGCCTGCAAGAAGATGTCCGAGAGCAGGACGGGCGCTTTGATCGTGATCGCCAAGAAATCCGATCCGACCCTTTTCAGCTACAGCGGTGAAAAGATCGATGCAAAGCTCAGTTCCCGATTGCTGGAGAGCATTTTCTTCAAGAACAGTCCCTTGCATGACGGAGCCGTGATCATCGTCAACGATCGGATCCGTTCAGCTCGCTGCGTGCTTCCGGTATCCAAGAACGTCGATTTCCCTTCAGAGCTGGGGATGCGGCACCGCTCCGCCCTCGGTATCTCTGAAAGCTCCGATGCAATAGCTATTGCGGTCTCCGAGGAGACCGGAAAGATCGCGCTTGCAAAGGACCGTTATCTAATGACCGATCTAAGCCTCAACGACCTGCGCAACATCCTCGATCGCGAGCTCGCACAACCTTCGATCTAAGAGGCCTTGTCAGTATGGGCAGCAGTATCGGTCTTCAGGCTGTCCCGCTTCTTTTGTTGTTTTTCGAAGCGTTCGATCAATTCTTCATCGGAAAGATCGATCACCTTCAGGTATTGTTCGGCATCCTTGGCGAGGCGATGATCGGGAAAAGAATCGATGACGGTCCGATAGAGTTTCTTGGCCTTTTTCTTCTTATCAAGGTCCTGGTCGTAGATGAAGGCGATCAGAAAGCGGACCGTGGGCTCTTTCTCGTGATCGGGGTATTCATTAAGGAAGCGTTGAAAGATGTTCAATGCTTTTTGAGGTTCCTTTAGGCTACGCGCAACGCTCCCTGCCCGAAAGAGTTGTTGTGGAGCAAGGCTATCCTCCGGGAAGTGGTCGACATAGCGCTTGTAGCGCTTCATGAGGGTCCGCATGTCCTCCTTGGGAAGCTCTCCCTTGGAGCTTTTGTTTTGCACGACGGTCCGGAGGGAGTCGATCTCGGTGAGCATGGCCTCTTTATCGGGCGCGTCCGAACCTCCTCCGCAAGCATGAAGAAGGAGAAGAAGGAATGTGGTGAAGGGAATGAAGCGGGTGAGTTTCATCGTTTGACCTTTTTGGTGGAAGGGAATCGCATCCGATAGTCCACGTCGACCTTCCCTTCGCTGATATCCTTGAGCTTTCGTTTGATGAGACGTTTTTTGAGGGGACCGAGATGTTCCGTGAAGAGGGTCCCTTCGATGTGATCGTATTCGTGCTGCACGATGCGTGCTGCAAGGCCTTGGTATCGCTTATCCTGGAGTTGAAGGTCCCGGTCGTAATAGCGGATCCGAACGAGGGGCGAACGGTCAACTTCTTCACGGATACCGGGGATACTGAGACAGCCTTCTTCGAAGCTCCAGTCCTCCCCGTCTTCTTCTACGATCTCCGGATTGATGAAGGCCTCCTTGAAATCGCGCAAAGGCTCCATTTCCTCCTCCTGATCGGCATAGGCCGAAGCATCTGTGATGAACAGGCGGAGCGATTCTCCAACTTGAGGGGCTGCCAATCCGACACCATGGGCATTATAGAGGGTTTCGTACATATCGTCGATCAGTTCCTGAAGCCAGCTCGTATCTCCCTCCAGGTCGACGGGATCGCCCGCGCGTTTCAGGACAGGATCGCCGTATGCAACGATGGGTCGGATCATGGGATCGTTCCGTTCAAAGCGCTTCTTCCAAGCCTAGATAGCGTTCGAGGATGAGGCATGCACTCAGCCGGTCCACTCGTTCCTTATTGCTGCGCTCCTTCTTCTTGACCCCGGAGCGGAGCAGAATGTTCATGGCCTCGCGCGAAGTAAAGCTTTCATCGGTACGTTCCACAGGGATATCAGGGAATTTTCGTGAGAGGTGTTTGCTGAATTCGTCCGTGATCTGTTGATGGGAAGAAGGGTTCCCGCTATCCGAGGTGGGGGATCCTACGACGAAACGCTCCACCTCTTCTTGCTCGAGGTAAGCTTGGAGTTCATCGATGATCTGGCTCGAATGGACGGTCCCCAGGGGATTCACCGAAAGTTGGAGCGGGTCCGTAACGGCGAGGCCGCAGCGTTTGTTCCCATGATCGATGGCGAGGATCCTGGCCATGGAACGACAAAAGTAGTGGATCGCTGGGGAAGCTGTGACCCCAGAAAGAAGGCGCCTTTTATATTTGCGCCCCACGCTGAATGGAGAAAGCATTATGGTGAACGTTGCTATTAATGGAGCCGGGCGGATCGGAAGGCTCACACTACGTAACTGGTTCGAAAGAGCGTCCAACGATCCGGTCCGGGAACAGCTCAATATCGTTGCGATCAACGATCTGATCGATCTTCCCACCCTCGCCTATCTGGTGGAATTCGATTCCATTCACGGTCGCTTCAAGGGCAAGGTGGATCATGATGATCGAGCGTTGATCCTGGGCGAAGCGGGGCACCGCATTCCTGTTCATTCTGAGAAGGAGCCTGAAGAACTCCCCTGGGGGCAGATCGGTGTGGACGTGGTGATCGAATCCACGGGGGTTTTCCGAAAGAAGGAGGAAGCAGCCCGCCATATCAAGGCAGGTGCTTCCAAAGTGGTCATATCAGCCCCGGCAAAAGGAGAGGTGCCCACTTATGTGCTCGGGGTGAACGAAAAGGACCTGAACAAGAATGAGACCGTGATCTCGAACGCCTCTTGTACGACCAACTGCCTTGCCCCGATGGTGAAGTTGCTCGATGATAACTGGGGAGTGGAGAGCGGTTTCATGAGCACGGTCCATGCTTATACGGCCGACCAGAACCTTCAGGACGGTCCGCACCCGAAGGACCTTTCAAGAGCCAGGGCTGCTGCAATGAACATCGTCCCCACGAGCACGGGTGCCGCGGATGCTATCGGCCATATTTTGCCGCATTTGGAGGGAAGGCTCGATGGTATGGCCATGCGGGTCCCGGTCCCGGATGGTTCGATCACGGACCTGACCGTCAACCTTACCGAAATGCCGACCGTTCAGGGTGTGAACGATCTTATGAAGGATGCGGCAGAAGGTCCGATGATGAAGGTTCTGGATTACAGTGAGAAAAAGCTGGTGTCCAGCGATATCGTCGGCGATCCGCATAGTTGTATCATCGACGGAACGCGGACCCGGATGATCGATCGGACGGTGAAGCTCGTGGGGTGGTACGACAATGAAGCTGCTTATGCTCAGCGATTGCTCGAGTTGACCCGCCTTTTTACTCAATGACCCGTTGCTGAAACGAGTTCTTTATGATCCAGCGCATTCAGACCATCTACCTTCTATTAGCGGTCATCGCGGTCGGCTTCACCTTTTTCTTCGACCTTTGTCAATACAGCCTAGAGGGGAGTGAGCGTCGCTTCGTCATGGATCTCTTTTCCGTCCATGAAATGAGCGAGAACGCTAGTGGGGAGGCCGTAGCTACGCCAGCATATCGGATCTGGACGCTCTTGCTCTTGGGGCTGCTCGAATTGGATCTGATAGCTGCCATCGCTCTTTTCAAGCAACGTAGGAAGCAACTGAGACTGGTCCATTTCAGTTATTTGCTCGAAGCGAGCAGTATCGTGTTGCTCTTCTTCAGTATGGAGGATACCGTTCAGATGCTGCCGATCGAGAGCGGGACCGTCATTACGAGCTACGGTATCGGCTGGTTGATGCCTACGGCTGCACTGGCGTTCTCCTTTTTGGCCGCCCGTGGTATCAAAAAGGATGAGGAGTTGGTCCGTTCCGTGGACCGCCTGCGCTAACCGCTTCCGCGCTTTCCGAGTTCGATCGCTTCCAGATCCTTCGGTTCTCCGTTATCGAGCGTAAAGCGCAGGATCGTACGTACTTTGTGGAAGCCCTCTTTTCCGACGGCCCCGGGGTTCATATAAAGGAATCCGTGCTCGTGATCGTATTCCACTTTGAGGATGTGGGAATGCCCACAAACGAAGAGGTCCGGTGGATCCTCCCTGATCCCGTCGAGGATCCTCTTTCGGTATTTTCCCGGCTTTCCTCCGATGTGGGTCATCCATATCTTCATCCCTTCGCGTTCGAAGCGTTGATCCTCCGGAATGCGGGAACGGAGGGCTGCACCATCGATGTTACCGAACACGGCACGTAGCTGGTAGCGTGCTTCGAGTTCATCGAGGATCTCAGGTTTCCCGATGTCCCCTGCATGCCAAACCTCATCGCGGTCCTTGAAATGTTCGTGGACGCGTGGATCCAGGAAATTGTGAGTGTCCGATAGCAGTCCGATCTTGACCATCAGTCCTAAAATAAAGGATCGGGGCAAATATGAAACCCCTTGGGGAATTCCTAATTTTGGGCGCTCACGGGACTTCCATGCCTCAATACTTCTTCCGGACGCTCTTTAAAGGGACCGCGTATCACGGATGGCAGGTCCAGGACAATGCTCCCACGGTGCAAGGGAGGGTTAACGAGGCCCTTCGGCATCTTTTCGGGCTGGATGAAGCCAGGACCCTTGGATGTGGGCGTACGGACAAAGGGGTCCATGCTGAGGAGTTCTATTTTTCCTTTTGGGCTGGTACCCCCTTTGACACGGATGAGCTGCTGTTCAAGATGAACAACTTCCTTCCCTCGGATATTGCTGTCCGTTCGATCCATCCGGTAAGCGAAGAAGCTCACGTGCGCTTTGATCCGGAGCAACGGACCTACCTTTATCGGATCCACCGGAGCAAGGATCCTTTCCTCCAGGACCGGTCCTATTATTTCCACCGTGCGCTCGATACCGATCCGATGCAGGAAGCGGCCGCTCTTTTGCTCAACTATGACCACTTTGGAGCGTTCGCTCGTACGGGGCGGAATACGGGGACCGATATTTGCCGGGTACAACGAGCTGAGTGGTCCTTCGGAGAGGATCGCTTTCTCTTTCGGATCAGTGCGGATCGCTTTTTGCGCGGTATGGTGCGAGGTATCGTGGGTACGATGCTCGATCTTGGGATCGGACGCTATGGTATCGAGCGATTCAAGGAGATCATCGCTTCCCGTGACCGCAAACGGGCCGGAGATAATGCACCTGCAAGGGGGCTATTCCTTAAAGAGGTCCGTTATCCTTATAGTTTGGGGCCATGAGCAGTAATGTGAGCGGAAGAGCTTTTGATCTCCACCTCCTCAGGAGGGTTTTTTCTTATGCACGTCCCGTCAAAGGGACCTTCTACGTGGCGATGGTCCTGACGATCATTCTGGCTTTTCTGGGCCCCCTGCGTCCCTACCTTATCAACATCATGGTGGATCAGCACATCGAGGGGAAAGATCCTAATGGCCTCTATTACTGGACCATGGTCGTGATCGGGATCCTTTTTTTAGAGGCGATCGTCCAGTTTTATCAGACCTACCTGGCCAATTGGCTCGGGCAGCGTATCGTAAAGGACATCCGGATCGAGCTTTACGACAAGATCGCGAACTTTCGGACTTCTTATTTCGATAATACAGCGATCGGACGCCTCGTCACTCGCGCGGTTTCCGATATGGAAACGATCGCCAATATCTTTTCGCAGGGGGTTTTGATCATCATGGGGGACATTCTGAAGCTAGTGGCGGTCGTGCTCGCTATGTTCATCATTTCCTGGAAGTTCAGCCTTTTGGTCCTCCTTCCGATCCCGCTTCTGATCTATGCGACCCGTATCTTCCGGAACGCTATCAAGAAGGCCTTCCAGGATGTGAGGAAGCAAGTGTCCCGGCTCAACACGTTCGTCCAGGAGCGCATCACGGGGATGAACATTGTGCAGGCCTTTGATCGGGAAGAGCAGGAATACGAACGCTTCAAACGCATCAATGCTGACCATCGGGATGCTCACATTCGTTCGGTGTGGGCTTTTTCGATCTTCTTCCCGGTAGTGGAGATGCTCAGTGCGCTCTCCATTTCGATCCTCATCTTCTTTGGGGTCTTTCAGCTTAACATGGGTGCTGATAAGGTAGGGGATATCTTCGGCGAGATCTTCGCATTCATTCTCTACATCCATATGCTTTACAGGCCGATACGGCAACTTGCGGACCGGTTCAATGTCCTTCAAATGGGGATGGTCGGGTCCGAACGCGTTTTCAATATACTGGACACTGAAGCACATATCGAGAACAAAGGGAAGGTCCAACTCGATCGCATCGAGGGACATATCCGTTTTGAACACGTTTGGTTCGCCTACAAGGACGATGCGTACGTATTGAAGGACATCGATCTTGACGTGGAAAGCGGTGAGAACATTGCGCTCGTAGGAGAGACCGGGGCCGGAAAGAGCTCCATCATCAATCTGCTCGGGCGCTTTTACGAATTCCAGGAAGGTCGGATAACCATCGATGGAACCGACATTCGCGAATTCGATATTCGTTCATTAAGGCGGAACATCGGGATCGTCCCCCAGGACGTTTTCCTTTTCAGCGACACGATCATGAACAACATCACCCTCTACGATCCTTCTATCTCAAGGGATGATGTGATCGAAGCTTCAAAAGCTGTAGGGGCTCATGAGTTCATTCAGCGCTTGCCGGAGGGTTATGACTATGATGTGCGTGAAAGAGGAGGGATGCTCTCCCTTGGCCAGCGACAATTGATCGCCTTCATACGGGCCTATGTTTACGACCCGAGCGTTTTGGTCCTCGATGAGGCCACTTCATCTGTGGATCCGCAGACCGAGGACCTGATCCAACAGGCCATTGGGAACCTGACGAAGGACCGTACTTCCATCGTGATCGCGCACAGGCTTTCCACGGTGCAGCGAGCGGACCGGATCGTGGTGATCGATCAGGGACGGATCATCGAATCCGGGGAGCACCAACAGTTGCTTCAGCAGAATGGTCACTACAAGAAACTTTACGAACTACAGTTCAGCGATTAAGGCGTTCCCGGATAATCTCACTATCTTGACACGACCATGAGGCTCTTGTCGTTCCTAGCGGCCATCTTCTTTTATTCCCTGCTTCCCGGTATGGTCTCTGGACAGGAGCTGGAAGTGAGCATGGAAGATGTCGAACGGAAGGGGGATTCCGTTCTCTACCAAGGAGATCCCCTGACGGGTTCTCTGATCCAAAAGCACGACAATGATTCGCTGAAGTTGAAGGCTCATTATGAGGATGGCGTCCGGGATGGGATCAGTACCATCTGGTATAAGAACGGTCAGAAAAGTTATCGTGGAACGTTCGATAACGGCAAGAAGGATGGAGAGTTGCATCAATGGTATAAGAACGGGCAAAAAAGTCTTGAGGCTCACTTTAAGGATGGTCAGAAACACGGTCCCTGGAAACGGTGGTATCCGAAAGGGCATCTCAAAGAAAAGGGGCATTATGTGGAAGGAGACGAGGACGGCGAATGGCGTACCTATCATCGAAAAGGGACCCTGGACCTCATCATCCATTACGATGAGGGTATTCGGAACGGAAAAGCGGTCCGCCAGTATCCTTCAGGACAAAAGGCGTTCGAAGGGGTCTATGCGGATGGGGACCGAAGTGGGGATTGGACCTGGTGGTACCGGAACGGCCAGAAAAAAGAGCTGTCCCATTATGAGGATGGGAAACGGAAAGGGAAGGTCCAACGCTGGCATGAGAACGGAGCGAAGAAGATGAAGGGGAGCTATAAAGATGGAAAGAAGCACGGAAAGTTCGTGAGGTGGTACCCGGACGGTGATCGGAAGGAAGTGACGGAATTCAGGTTCGGAAGGGAACACGGCATCGGTAAGAGCTGGTACGAAAACGATAGCTTGAAGGTGATCGGGCACTTCCGTGGGGGAAAAAAGGACGGTGTATGGACTTGGTACTACAAGAACGGCCGAAAGAAGGAGCGCAGTGTGTACAAGGATGGGGAATTGAACGGGAAGAGCATCCTATGGAAGAAGAACGGACAGAAAGTGGTGGAGGTGAAGATGGAGGAAGGGGAAGAGCACGGGCTTTTCCGTCAATGGTACCCGAACGGACAGCTCCGCAAAAAGGGTCGTTACGAGGAAGGCGTGAAGCAAGGGAAGTGGCAGCGTTGGTATAAGAACGGACAAAAAAGGCGGGTGGCCCATTACAAGGACGGCGAGATCCACGGGCACATGGTCAGTTGGTATTCCAATGGTGAAAAACGTTTCGAAGGCGGATACAAAATGGGAGAGAAGGAGAATGTGATCTACGAAGATGAGAAGGCGGCAAGGGATAGCGCGGCTCGGGACAGTACGGAGGTGGAGATGGAAAAGGAGCGCTGAAGCTCAGTTCATTGAGCCGGAGAAACTTCCAATTTGTTCTTTAGATAGCTTCCTGTATAGGACCCTTCGCATTTTGCAAGGGATTCAGGAGTCCCTTCGTGGACCAGGTATCCGCCTTCCTCTCCCCCCTCAGGTCCAAGGTCGCTCACGTGATCAGCGCATTTGATCATATCCGGGTGATGTTCGATCACAAGGACGCTGTGCCCTTGTTCGATCAGCGCATCGATGGTCCAGAGCAACTTTTGAATGTCGTGGAAGTGAAGCCCGGTCGTAGGTTCATCGAAGATGAAAAGGGTCGGTTCTGAACGAGCTCCTCTTCCGAGAAAAGAGGCCAGTTTGATCCGTTGGGCCTCTCCACCGCTCAATTTGCTCGAACGCTGCCCGACTTTCAGATAGCCAAGCCCGACCTCCTGGAGCGGCCGAAGCTTTTCGATGATGCGGTCCTCACGCACGTCGGCTTTCCCTTTCCTGAAAAGTTCGATCGCTTCATCGATGGTGAGCTCCAAAAGGTCGGCGATGTTGTGATCTTTGTAAGTGACCTCAAGTATCTCATCCTTGTAGCGCTTTCCCTTGCATTCTTCACAGGTAAGTTCGATGTCAGCCATGAACTGCATCTCCACGGTGATCGTTCCTTCCCCTTCACAATGCTCACATCGACCTCCGTCCACGTTAAAGGAAAAGACCTTGGGCTTGTAGCCTCTCAGCTCTGATAGCTTCTGGTCGGCGAAGAGCTCTCGGATCTCATCGAAAGCTTTAACATAGGTTACCGGGTTCGAGCGGGAGGAACGTCCGATGGGGGACTGGTCGACGAATTCGAGTCCCTTGACCGCATCGATATCCCCTTCCATTCCACCGAAAGAACCGCTTCGCTCCGTACGCTGATCGAGTTGGAGGCGGAGAGCGGGTGCGATGATCCGCCGGACGAGGGTCGACTTTCCAGAACCCGAGACCCCGGTGATCATATTGAAGCATCCGAGGTACAGGTTCAGATCGAATCCTTTGAGGTTCTGTTCTTGCAGCTCCTTGAAAGTGATCCGCCCCCTGCTCCGTCTACGTTCTTCAGGGAGAGGGATCTCCAGATCACCGGTGAGGTAGCGGGTGGTCAGGCTTTCATTTTCCTTCAGGAGCTCGCCGTGCTCGCCCTGAAAGACCAACTTACCGCCGTTGGCTCCTGCTCCGGGGCCGAGGTCAACGATATGGTCGGCTTCGCGGATGATCTCTTCATCATGCTCCACAACGATCACGGTATTGCCCAGGTCGCGAAGGCCTTTCAGAACTTCTACCAGGCGTCGGTTATCCCGGGGATGAAGGCCAATGCTCGGTTCGTCCAGGATGTAAAGGGATCCGACGAGGCTGCTTCCGAGGGCACGGCTGAGTTCGATCCGTTGTTGCTCGCCCCCTGAGAGGGTGTTGGAGCGACGGTTCAGGGTGAGGTAGTGAAGGCCTACGTTCATAAGATAACTGCAGCGTGCATCGATCTCATCCAGCAACCGTTCCGCTATCCGGCTCTCATGTTCCTCCAGGTCCAAGGCCCTGATGCGCTTCAAGAGCTTATCGATGGGTAGTTCGACCAGATCCGTAATGGCCTGGCCGCCCACTTTCACCCATCCCGCTTCCTTTCGCAAGCGCTTTCCTTCGCATTCCGGGCAGGTGGTACGCCCCCGATAGCGGCTGAGCATCACCCGGTATTGGATCTTGTAGGACTTTTTCTCCAGATACCTGAAGAAATCATTGATCCCTTTAAAATAGGGCCCCCCTTCCCATAGCATCCTGTACGCTTCATCGCTGAGCTCCTTGATGGGTCTATGGACCGGAAAGCCAGCTCGCTCGGCATTATTGACGAGCGCATCCTTCCATCGGCTCATCCGGTCTCCTTTCCAGCAAACCACGGCATCCTCATAAACGGACTTTTCCTTGTTCGGGATGACGAGGTCCTCGTCGATGCCCATGATCTGCCCGAAGCCTTCGCAGGAGGGACAGGCACCCAAGGGGCTGTTAAAGCTGAAAAGGCCGATGCTGGGAGTTTCGAAAGCCATACCATCCTTTTCCGCGCGCTCAGAGAAATGCTGGAGTTGGCTCCCTTCCGTTCGGAGGAATTCCATGGTGCATTCTCCTTGCCCCTGATCGAAAGCGGTCTGTACCGAATCCGCGATCCGGCTACGGCTGTCGTCGTCTTCGCGATCCACCACGAAGCGGTCGATCACAAGATAAAGTTCCTCCTCTTCCGGCAATTCTTTTTCATCGAGGGCCCGATCGATACGAAGCACCTGATCCCCTTGTTTGATGCGCGTGAACCCTTGTTGTTTGAGGACTTCCAATTCCTGCTTCAGGCTTCGTCCTTCAGGGATCCGGAGAGGAGCGTAAAGCGCGGCTTTCGTACCCTCCGGCCACTGCAGTAGGGCGTCGACCACGTCGTCCACCGTATCCTTCTTCACTTCCTCGCCCGAAATGGGGCTGAAAGTCCTCCCGATACGAGCAAAGAGCAGCTTGAGGTGATCGAGGATCTCGGTGTTGGTCCCTACCGTTGACCGGGGGTTCTTGGTAGCAGCTCGCTGTTGGATAGCAATGGCAGGAGCGATCCCTTCGATGGCATCGACGTCCGGCTTTTCCAGTTTTCCCAGGAATTGCCGTATATAGGCGGAAAGGCTTTCGATGTAACGCCGTTGCCCTTCCGCATAGATGGTATTGAACGCCAAAGAGGATTTACCCGACCCGGAAACGCCGGTTATGACGACGAGCTCTTCTTTGGGGATCGCTAGGTCGATCCCTTGGAGATTGTGCATCCTGGCTCCCTGGATGCGAAGCTGGCCGGCCGGTCGACTGTTGGATGTGGCTTTCATGCGCGTGGGAACGATCGCGAAGGTATCAAAGAACGAGTCGAACGCCGGTCCAGGATGGATCCGACCAATATTGTAACCGATCTTCTATATTTGCGTAAGAAGCTAGAAGAAACGAACCAAACGTTTTCCTGCCTATAGCTATCCATTTACCCTCATCGGCGTAAGACCGCCCTTTCTACTCAAGCCGAACCGAAAAAGCGAGGATAAATGGATATGCAAGCGCTCAGCGACCGCGAACTGGTCCACCGTTATGTTAACGGTGAAGAATCCGCCTTCGAGATCCTTATGGAACGCCATAAGGACCGTGTCTATTCGCACATCTACATGATGGTCCGTAGCGAACAACTCGCTGAGGACATCTTTCAGGATGCGTTCATCAAAGTGGTGCGTACCCTTAAGAAGGGGCGTTACAACGAAGAAGGGAAGTTCCTCTCCTGGGTCATCAAGATCGCTCACAACCTGGTGATCGATCATTTCCGCAGGGAACGGAAAATGCGAACGGTCCACGGTACGGAAGAGAACGATATCGTTGCCCGCATCGAGGACGATGCCGATAGCGCGGAGGATAGCCTCATACATGGCCGCAACAAACGGGAGCTTCGTAAGCTCATCGTGCGCCTTCCTATCGAGCAACGCGAAGTGTTGGTGATGCGGCAATCCTTTAAGATGAGCTTTAAAGAGATCGCAGGGCTTACCGGGGTCAGTATCAACACGTCGCTCGGAAGGATGCGCTATGCGCTCATCAACCTTCGGAAGATGATCGAGCGGGAATCCGTTCCGGTCTCCCCTCATTGATCCACAGGATCTTCACGGAGCGCGTTCCGCTCCATTCAAATGGATGCACAATGATCCGGGCGGACCTTGCGTTAAGGGAATGTCAATTTCAAAAGCGAGGTCCCGCCTATGAAGGATCCTTACACCTCTTCCGCGCATCGACCCAACGACAACAGCGATAACCAAAAAAGCGAGAAAGCGGCTTGTTCAGATGAGCCTGCCAAAAGTCCGAGCGAAGAATCCGTCCGAAAGGTCCTCGATTTTTCCAAGGCTTATGAAGTTCACCATCGGTCGGATGGAGCAGTGCCGATCGACCTGATCCGGAACTAAGAGCTCCGTAAGCCGCAGGCTCCTTTTTATGTTCTTTCAGGAGCTATAGGGGACGCTCCTATTTAAAAAGGGATGCTCTCCCGATCTTGCTTTCGATCGGAGCTTTCCGCGGGTCGAAATTCCGGGCTGGGGAATAGGTCCGCCCGTAGAAAATGATCCGCAAGTGGAGGCTGTTCCACTTTTCCTTTGGAAAGAGGCGTTTGCAGTCCTTTTCAGTTCGTTCGACGCTCTTTCCGCTCGAAAGCCCCCATCGGTACATCAACCGGTGGATGTGGGTATCCACCGGGAATGCGGGTTCGCCGAAAGCCTGGGCCATCACCACCGAAGCGGTTTTATGACCGACCCCCGGAAGTTCTTCCAGGGCTTTTAGGTTTCTCGGGACCGTTCCATCGTGTTCCTCGAGGAGCTTCTTAGAGAGGGCGATGATGTTCTTCGCTTTGCTGGGTGAAAGCCCCACGGGTTTGATGATGCTCCTTAGTTCTTCTTCACCCAGCTTCAGCATTTCGCGGGGTGTATTGGCTTTTTGGAATAGGTCGGGCGTCACCTGGTTCACCTTTTTGTCCGTGCTTTGAGCGGAGAGGAGCACTGCGATCAACAGGGTGAAAGGATCTTGGTGGTCCAACGGGATGGGGGTCTTTGGAAAGAGGCGTTCCAACTCCTCGACGACGAATTCCGCTTTTTCCTGCTTGGTCATGCCTGGCTATTGAACAAAAAGGATCTCGACGAACTTATTAAAAGAGAACAAACAAAAAGCTTCATTTATGGCAGAAGAAGGACCCAAGATCGCTCAGCGATCCCCTTACGTCCTAGAGGTTGAACCAGGAAAATACGCGTGGTGCCAATGTGGTGAAAGCAGTAAGCAGCCTTATTGCGATGGGTCCCACAAAGGCACCGGTTTTGCTCCCATCGTGAAAGAGATCCAAGAAGCACAGACCGTTGCATGGTGCGGGTGCAAGCAGAGCGCTAATGCACCCTTTTGCGACGGGACCCATTCCAAGCTTTGACCGGATAATGACTTTTTAGCTCGTTTTTCGTATATTTGAAGATCAGTTCCCTTAAAGGTCCCCTTCGGGAGCTTTGCTTTCATGAGGCTCACTATCAACAAGTGTGGAAAAATTTTGCGGCGGGGGATCGGATGAAGGGAGCGCGTAAATCGGCTATTTTGTGGGAGAAGAACCCAAAAGGTCCTGATGAGCAATAAGCGTCTCAGAGAAGGGGATCAAGCTCCCGATTTCACCGCATATGATCAGAACGGCAACCAGGTCTCCCTGAGCGACTTCAGGGGGAAGCGGGTGGTCCTTTACTTTTATCCCAAGGACCTGACGCCCGGTTGTACGGCTGAGGCCTGTGATCTGGCCGAGAATTACCGTGCTCTTCTCGACCACGGATTCGAAGTGCTCGGAGTCAGTCCTGATACGCAGGAACAACACCGGAAGTTCATCGACAAGCACGAACTCCCTTTCGATCTCATTGCCGACCCGGATATGGAGGTCATCCAGAAATACGGGGCCTACGGCGAGAAGAACGTGATGGGACAGAAGAAAGAGGGGGTGCTGCGCTACACCTTTTTGATCGATACCCAAGGAAAGATCGAAAAGGTCTTCCGGAAGGTACGGACCAAGGATCACGCGAGCCAGATCCTCGAAGCGGTGGCCGCCTGAACCGAACAAGCGAAGCAAGTTATGGCAAGCGACGAACGCAAAGAAAAGCTCAAGGCGCTCGATCTGACGATCGATAAGCTCGAAAAGACATACGGCAAAGGGGCCGTGATGAAATTAGGGGACCAAGCCCATGAAGAGGTCCCACGAATACCCAGCGGTTCCATTACCTTGGACGATGCCCTTGGGATCGGAGGTTATCCCAAAGGACGTGTGGTCGAGATCTTCGGCCCCGAAGCCTCAGGTAAGACCACGCTGGCGATCCATGCCATCGCTGAGGTCCAAAAGGAGGATGGTGTGGCGGCCATCATCGATGCGGAGAACGCGTTCGATCCCTATTATGCCGCCTCGCTGGGAGTGGATACGGAGAACCTTCTGATCTCGCAACCGGACAATGGTGAGCAAGCACTCGAGATCGCGGAGAACCTGATCCGCTCCGGTGCGGTCGATCTCCTCGTGGTGGATTCCGTTGCCGCCCTCACACCGAAGGCGGAGATCGAGGGAGAAATGGGGGATTCGGTCGTTGGTATGCAAGCGCGCCTGATGTCCCAAGCACTCCGAAAGTTGACGAGCACGATCAAGAAGACCGGCTGTTGTTGCATTTTTATCAACCAACTGCGCGAGAAGATCGGCGTGATGTTCGGAAGTCCCGAGACCACCACGGGTGGGAATGCGCTCAAATTCTATTCGAGCGTGCGCGTGGATGTGCGGAGGGCTACCCAGCTCAAGGACGGCGATGAGGTGATCGGTAACCGCACCAAGGCCAAGGTCGTTAAGAACAAGGTCGCTCCTCCGTTCCGGAAAGCGGAGTTCGATATCATCTATGGAGAAGGGATCTCCAAGGCCGGCGAGATCATCGACCTCGGCGTGGACCATAAAGTCATCAAGAAATCCGGTTCCTGGTTCAGTTATGGTGATACCAAGCTGGGGCAAGGCCGCGATGCCGTTCGGCGTCTGCTTAATGACAACCCCGAGCTGATGGAAGAGCTGGAAGGGAAGATCAAGGAAGGCCTTCAGCAAAAGGACGAGAAGCAAAGCGGAGCCGATAAGAAGTCTGCAAAAGAAGGGGGGAAAAGCGAGAAGAAGGAAGCGGATCAGGGTGCGGGATCCGCTCAGGAAGCTGGCGATTCCGCTGGAAGCTGATCGATCCGACCTTCCCTGTTGCCTGAGCGGTTGTTAGTTATATGAGCCTTCATTCCGAGCCTTGGAGCGGACCGCGGCTGTTAGGCTGGCGTTCCCTTTCCTTCATCTTATTGGTCTTTTCCTTGCTCGCTTGCGGGGAGGGGAAAAATGAAAATGATCGAGGGACGGCCGAGCATAAAGAGGGCTCCGGTAAGAACGAACTGGATTCCCTCCGTTCGCGCGTGAAGGAATTGAATGAGCGGATAAGGGAAGATCCTCAGAATGCGGACCTTTTTTATGAACGGGCAGAAACCCTGGAGAAACAGGGAAAGGTCGAAGATGCGATCGGGGATATCGAGCGGGCGCTGCGGATCGATTCGGGAAGAACGGACTTTCACGAGCTTGCTGGAGAGTTGTTCTTCCAAAAAGGGGATGTGGAGAAAGCCAAGGATCACTATCGACAGGCCATCGCCCTGGATGGGGACAATACGGATGCGCTGATCGGGATGGCTGAGCTCTATATGGCGACCCGGCAGAACCAAAAGGCGATCGACTATGCGAACGAGGCCTTGAAGGTGGATCAGCACCTTCCAAGGCCTTATACCATCAAGGGCCTGATCCATCAACGGACCGGGGATACGGCCAAAGCGATCTCATCTTTCCAGACCACTGTGGAGTTGGATCCTGAGAACCATTCAGCCTTTCTGCAATTGGGTTTTTTAATGGCAGCAAAGGATCGGGAGCTCGCGCTCGAGTATTACAACACAGCTTCCCGTTTAGAACCCGATGATCCTCGACCGCTCTATAACAAAGGGCTCTACCTTCAGGATCACGGACGCCCCGATGAGGCCATCGAAACCTATAAAGAACTGATCCAAGTGGATACGGGCTATGTGGAAGCTTACTACAACATCGGTTATATCCATTTGGTCCATAAAGACTCCGCTCGAAAGGCTATCGATTGGTTCGATAAGGTCTTGAACTTGACCCCGGATTATCATCAGGCCATCTACAATAGAGGGTTGTGCTACGAGAAACTGGGAAAGCGTGATTCTGCGATCCAGGCTTATCGAAGGGCCCTTGAGATCAAAAAGGATTATCGAGCGGCGGCAAAAGGATTACAGCGCCTCGAAGCTCCTTATCGCCCCGATAATGAGTAAAAGGGGCATCCCCTAAAACACCTAGAAATAAAAATGGGCTAAAAAGGGTTCTCTAAGTGGTTCCAATAGGCCTAGCTTCATAGGTGAATTAACTCTTAGTATCATGATCGATATTTTGATCGTGGATGACCATAAGATCATCCGAGACGGGATCCGTGCTTTGCTCCGCTCCAGTGATGAGATCCGTATCGTGGGAGAATGTGGGGATGGTATTGAAGTAGTGGATACCCTGAAGGAACTCGAGCATGTTGATATCGTCCTAATGGATATCAACATGCCTGGAATGAGTGGGATCGAAGCTACGGGTGCCGTTCTTAAGGAATTCCCGGATGTCAAGGTGGTCGCACTGACCATGTACAACGAAGAGAGTTATATCTCTCAGATCCTGAATCAGGGAGCGGTCGGTTATATTCTGAAGAATACCGGAAAACAGGAATTGATCGATGCGCTCCACAAGATCAAGGACGGCGGCAATTATTTCAGTGAGGAAGTGACCCAACAGATGATGTCACGTCTTATGGGGTCCCGAAAGAAAGAAAAGCAACAGGAGCCGCCTCCTGAAAGCGCTATGGAGCGTTTGACCGAACGGGAGAAGGAGGTCCTTCGTCTTATCGCTATGGAGTACACGAACCACGAGATCGGTGAAGAACTGAACGTGAGCACCCGAACCATCGATTCTCATCGGAGGAACTTGCTCCAGAAGCTCGGGGTGAAGAACACCGCCGGATTGGTCCGTTTTGCTTTACAAAGCGGCCTTACTGCGGAATCCTGATCAGAAGGTCCCGGCGTTTTCGTTCCGGATCCATCCTACCTGATCATCGGGGGTGCGGATCTCGGTCCATCCATCTTTCCGGTCCCGAAGCTCCACGGTCGTACCTTCATGAAGCACAAAAGCGGTAGAAGCTTCTTGGCTGGGTTCGCTCCTGATCTTTACAGAAGGCTTGAGGATCACGGCACCTTTTTCATTTTCCAGGATCTTCGCTCGCCAAAGATCCGCGCTGAAAAAGATCCCGCTCAGAAAGAGGAAGAGAAAGAAGACGATCCATTCCGGTCCATGGGATCGAGCCTTGCGAAAAGCGATCAAGACGAGCATGGCCCCGCTCAAAAGGGAAGCGATAAAAGCCAGGTCCCACCATTTTCCAAGAGGCCGTTCAACGACGAAGTTCTCGATGGCGCTCAGGATCCCGCTCTCCTTCAGCTCTCCTTCAAAATCATCACGGGTCTTTTCCGAAGCGATCCGCAGGTTGTTCTGGATATCCGGGTCCCATGGAGCTCGCTTTTCAGCGATCCGGTAATATCGTACCGCTTTTCCCAGTTCTCCGGCCCTGAGAGCTGCATTCCCCATGTTGTAATAAAGGGAAGGGGAGTGGTACTGCTTCGCTAGCTTTCGATAATGTTCGAGAGCTTCGGAATAGTTCCCGGCGTCGTATGCGCTCCTCGCACTGTCCATCATGGCCCTCGGCGTTCCTGCTTTTCCTGTGTGGGCCATAATAGGGATGAGGAAGATAATGGAGATGATATGGCACCCCATCCGATTCATTTCCAATAAGCTTCCAGTTCGGTCAAAAGGTCCACGGTCTCGCGGTGGACCTCTTCGTCGGAGACGCTCTGGGAAGGGGCATATCGAAGCATTTCGCTGTGCTCGAGGGTCTTGAGCGTCTTTTCAATCAGTTCTTCAGGGATCCCGATGGCTTCCATCCGTTCTCGGATCAGCTCCTTGCTGAAGGATGCATGAGGAACACCGCTTCGGTCGGCCAGATAGGATCGCAGGCCTTTGTAAAGTTCCTCGTGAAAGGCGGCACGATCTCCCTTTTTCAAAGCTTTTTCGGCATCCTTGAGCCGCTTTTTGGCCGTCTTCTGGGCACGCGTAAGTCCTTTCTCCGACCTTGAGCGCCTCCGCACCAGGAATAAGAGCAAGAGCCCAAGCGTAGGGGGAAGGAGGAGTAAACTTCCTTTCAATGCGATCCCCGATCCGCTCTTCTTTTTTTCAAGGTCATCGACCGAGCTACGGATGTACCGGAGCTCCTCTTCCAGTACATCCACCTTTTTTCTGGCTTTTCTCCCTTTTTGATGAGGAACTGCGGTCCCTTTAGCTGTCTCTTCCTTGACTATGAGCTTAAAGGGGCCTTTTTTTAGCTCCTCGTACTGCTCGCTGTCCGGGTTGAAATAGCTGAAACGGACGGGGCCGATCTCATAAGTTCCGCTTTGGCGTGGGACGATCAGGTATTCCCACTCTTTCCTTCCCTTAACGTATGCGTTCCCCACATCGATCCGTTGTTCCATGTTGGGGTCGTAATGCTCGAGGTCCGGAGGGATCCCGACCGAAGGGGATCCGAGCAACTTGATGTTCCCTCTACCTTGGACCCGGACTTTCAGGTTCACAGAGCCGTTGGTTTTGACACAGTCCTTCTGGAGACCTGCCTCGAGCTGATAACTTCCTACAGCTCCTTCGAAGTTCTGCGGGGCTCCCGATGGGAGTTCTTTGACCTGGAGAGCGGGGTTGTTGCTTCTTAGGTCGATCTTCTTCCCTTTTCTGAAAAAACCGCGGTTCACAACGCAGGTGACCTCCATAGCGGGGACCTTGATCGTCCCTGCCCGTTGCGGATGGATCAGGACCTTTCGAAGCACGGCCTTTTTATAGGGTTTGCCATCGATCTTAACGAGTTCGTTCTTCCACCCCATTCCCTCCTGGATCTCTTCGCTCCAGGCTCCATCCACCGTTGGGAACTTTCTGTTCGCCAAACGCACATTGCGATAACGCGAATAGAGCACATAATCGACCCTTACGCTCTCTCCGCGGTAGGCACTGTTCCTGTTCATTTCGATCCGGGCGATCAGCTTTTTGTTCTTCGTCTTTCCTGAAACATCCGCTCGCTTCTGACCTTTCCCTTGAGCGCCTTTCTCTACTCTGAGCTCGATAGCTGCTCCTTTGAGGGTTTTTCCTCCTGTTTTTGCTTTAGCTGCTCCGATCGTATAGACGCCTTCTTCGGAAGGGGCTTTTACCTTGTAGGTCAAGGTTATGCTCTTCGACACGTTCCCGTTGATCATTCGCACCTCTCTCGAGCGAGAGGGACCATGGACCTTAGGGAACTTCGATAGGTCCGGAGGAGCGACCCGTCCTTTAGCGTTTTTCAACTCGATGCTGTATTTAAACCGCCGCCCGGGTTCAACGGGGTTTTCGCTCACCGAGGTGTTGAGTGATTGACCTCGGCACAGAAAGGGAATAAAGAGGATGAGGAGGCTTATGCTCTTACCAATCTTTTTCAACGTCCTTGCTTTCCCCTTTTTGCTCCTTCTTCTTTTTCCGAAGGATCTTGCGCTGGATCTTTGCTTCCTTGGCATCTATGGCTTTGAGGAGGCGTTTGACCTCGGCCGGGCTTAAAGCTCGCTTCTTCTTCTTGTCGCCTTTTTCACCCTTCTTGCCTTCCTTCTTCTTTCCTTGTTTTTGGTCCTGCTTTTTCCGATCACCCTGGCTTCCCTTCTGATCCTTCTTCTTGTTCCTGCTATTCTTCTGCTCATTCCCTTTTTGCTGCTGCTCCTTCTTCTTATTCTTTTTCTGCTTTTGGCCTTTTTTCTTGTTCTTCTTGTTCTTCTTGTTCTTCTTGTTCTTCTTGTTCTTCTTGTTCTTCTTGTTCTTTTCCTTTTGGAGCTTTTGGGCCAAAGCCAGGTTGTACCGCGTCTGCTCATCGCTCGGATCGATCCGTAAGGCCTCTTTGTAAGCTTCGATGCTTTCATTCAACTTTCCAGCTTTGAGCTTTGCATTTCCCAGATTGTGGTAGGCCTTGGCTTTGAGCTCGTCTCGTTCGCTGTTCAGGGCTGCTCGATCAAAAGTACGGGCAGCGTCTGCGTATTTTTCGAGCTGGTAAAGGGCGTCCCCTTTATTGAAGAGGAGTTCGGGGCCTTTCATTCCCTTTTCCATCGCCTTTTCATAACGCTCGAGGGCTTTTTTCGGAGATCCGGCATCATAAGCGTCGTTCCCTTTCCTTGCTTCCCGTTCCGCTGCTGGATCCTGTCCGTTCAGGACACCTGCGAATAGAAAGAGAAAGGTTAAGGTTGAAAAAATGCTTTGGAGCCTTTTCTTCATCGACTTTGAGCTTTTTTCCTTTCAAAGATCTCCAACGGGACGGTCCCGGAGAAGATCGCAATGACCAGGAATATAACGCCAGGGATGAGGAAGAGTTGAAAGCGGTCGGCGTGATCCGTATAGACCATTTTATTAAAGGTCTCCTTCCGCATACTTTCAAGCTCATCCATCAACAAATTCAACCCAACCCGGGTGTTATTGGCCCTGATGAATTTTCCGTTCCCTGCTTTTGCTGTTCGGCTGAGTACATCTTCGTTCAATTTACTGATAACGGTCTCTCCCTGACGGTCCTTTTTGTATCCGACCTGCCGCCCATTCTTGTACATGGGGATCGGACCTCCTTCAGGGGTTCCCATCCCGATGGTGTGAACGATGATCCCTTTTTCGCTGGCGCGTTTTGCCGCTTCAACAGGATCGTCCCTATGGTTCTCCCCATCCGATATCACGACGATGCTCTGTTGTGCTTTGCTGTCCTCTTCGAAAGAGTTGGCCGCCAGATCGATGGCCGCCTTCAAGGAGGTTCCCTGAACGGGTACGATGTCGGTGGATAGGTTCGACAAAAAGATCCTGGCGGATGAAAGGTCGGAAGTAATGGGGAGTTGAACGTAGGCTTCCCCTGCAAAGACCACCATTCCGATACGGTCTCCGTGAAGACGGTCCAGGAGCTTTTCCAGTGCTCGCTTGGCCTTTTGCAGACGGCTAGGTCGGATATCCTCCGCATTCATACTGTTCGAGAGGTCCAGGCATACCATGAGCTCCACCCCTTTGCTCTCTGCTTTTTCCTTTTGGGTGCCGACCTGGGGCCCGGCCAAAGCCATCAGGCATAGGCCGATCCCAAGCCTGAAAAGGCTGTTCTGAACGATCCCTTGCCGTGGGTGGTGTTCTTTGATCTGTGCTCGGACCAAGGGCCATTCTCCGAAACGTTCCAGTGCCCGTTTTTTCCATGTCCAGGCTACGAAAAGCCCGAGCGGTATAAGAGGCAGTAAATAGAGCCCCCATAGAGCTTCCGGATAGCTGTAGCGAAAACCATCGACCTTCTCCACCACCGCAAAATGGAAGATGCTATAAGCAGCCCAAAAGAGCAATTCCACCAAGATCAAGGCAAGAGCCATGTCCCTGAGGCGATACGGGGGTGCTGCGTTCTTTTTCATTACGGCACGCTTCGGTGGACGGTATGGGTCAACAAGCGGTCAAGGAGAAGCAAAAGCCCTCCGAGCATCAGAAAGGCGTGATACTCCTCGTCCTTTTCACTGTGTTCCGTTACTTTGATCTTGCTCTTTTCCAGCTTGTCGATCCGTCCGTAGATCTCCTTCAATTTCTTGTTATTCGTCGCACGGAAATAGGCACCATCGGTGATGTTGGCGACCTCCTCGAGGGTTTCTTCGTCGATGCGGACTTTCACGCGCTTGAATTCGTAATTCCCGTTCGGAAAGACCCCCACGGGTGACATGGCCTTGCCCCTCGATCCGACCCCGATGGTATAGACGCGTATGCCTTTTTCCTTGGCAAGTTTCGCGGCGGTTTTGGGTGCGATCGAACCACGGTTGTTCACTCCGTCGGTCAAAAGGATGATGACCTTGCTCTTGGCATCACTGTTCTTCAATCGATTGACGGCCGTTGCGAGTCCCATTCCGATGGCCGTACCGCTTTTGAGCATGCCGGTACTGGTTTCCTGTAATAGGTTTTTGAGGACCCGGTGGTCTGTGGTCAGGGGGCATTGAGTGAAGCTTTCTCCTTCATAGATCACCAGTCCCATACGGTCGTTCGGCCGGTCTTCTATAAAGCGGGTTGCGACCTTTTTTGCCGCCTCCAAACGGTTCGGTTCGAAATCCTTGGCCAACATGCTCGCCGAAACGTCAGTTGCGAGCATGATGTCGATCCCTTCCGTATGCTTGTCCTTCCAACTCTTACTTGTAATAGGGCGGGCCAAAGCTGTTATAAGAAGCGCTAGTCCAAGCATGCGGAGTGAAAAAGGGATGTGGAGCGTCCATCCCCAAAAGCTTTTAATGTTCTTGGTCGCAGCGACCGCTCCGGGGATCCGGATCCTTCCGGGATATCTTCGGGTACGGTAGATGTAAAGAAGGAGGAATGCAGGTAGCAGGAGCAAGAGCCAAAAAGCTCCTGGATCCTGAAAATCGATGTCCTTCAAATGCTCGATCATTACCCCTTATCGCTATTTCCTTCACTCTCCGTTGATGCCGGAATGCTGCGTTCCACGAAGCTGATCGCTTCTTTCAAAGAGGTCTCCCGTTCTTCCGAGGTTGTCTTTTGTTTGGCGAACTTCACCATATCGGATCGCTTGAGCAGCCTGCGCAAGAGGGCCTTCCCTTCATCATCGATATCCGTGAAAGCGAGTTCGTGGAGGATCCTTGCGGTAGTGGATTCCAGTGCAGGGACCCTGTAGCGTTCCTCGAGGTAGCGACGGAGCGTATCCGTGAGCTCCGTGTAGAAGGCCTTGGGGTCTTTTTCCTGCCAGGCTT
Source organism: uncultured Weeksellaceae bacterium (assembly GCA_964537825.1). GTDB lineage: Bacteria > Bacteroidota > Bacteroidia > Flavobacteriales_D > CAYVSK01 > CAZIDL01. The sequence goes on along the minus strand of CAZIDL010000007.1, from coordinate 4,126 downwards.
TTTCGGCTTCCAAGCTGCGAAGATGCTCCAAAGCTATCTCATGAGCTGGGCGAGGAGGAGGTTCTGGATGCTCCCCTGGAGCTCGCTTACGCTTGCGGTAATAAAGGAAGAGAAGGAGGGCGACAAGAAGTGCTGTCCCTCCGACGGCGAACCAAGGCCAGTGATCCCGGAACCAGGCACTCCAGGTGTAGGGAAAGCGACGGATGTCTTTGATCGGCTTCGGCTTTTTGTTCTCCCCCAATTCCACGGTACGGACGTCTAGAAAGAGCGGATCGGTGCTTATGCTGTCCCCGTTGATCCGAAAATGCATGGGAGGGATCCGATGCTTGCCGCTATCGAAGGATGTGAGCCGAAATCGCTGCTCGATGCGCTTAAGCTCAGGATCCTCTTTCTCATGCGGGCTCAGGGTGTCCGCTTTTCCACGTTCCAGAACCTCGATCTTGTCACCCAGTATTTTGCTTACCCGGGGTAGCTCGATCCGATGCTTTCCTTCTCGTTCCATGTACTGGAGGGAGAGGGTGAGGGTTATTTGTTCGCCGATCCGTATCCGCTGCGTGTCCAAACTGGCTTGGGCATTCCATTGAGCATTGGACACAAGGGGGACCAAGAGCACGAGGAGAAAGCTCTTCCCAAAGCACGATAATGCCCGGATGCTGGTCCAGATCCTTATCATCCCTGGCGCTCCCTCCTTTTGAAGAGTTCCATAAGGGGGCGGATGTAGGAGGCATTGGTCCAGAGCTCGGCTCGATCGACCCCAGTTCGTTGAAGCATCTCGCGCGTCTCCGCCTCACGGCGCAACGCTTCAGCCCGAAATCTTTTCCGGACTTTCTTGAAGGAGCTATTGACGAGTTTTCTTTCTCCACTTTCCGGATCTTCCAGCTGGACCCATCCCATTGGAACCAGTTCTTCTTCCCGGGGATCTCGCGTATGCAGAGCTATCATATCGTGACGCCGGGAGGCGACCCGAAGGGGTTTTTCAAAGTCACGCGCCTGCATGTCCGAGATGAGGAAGCAGATGCTCTTTTTTTTCATGATCCGGTTCAGATAGCGGAGGGCTTCTCCGATATCCGTTCCTTTCCCTTTTGGTTCGAATTCGATGAGCTCCCGGATGATACGAAGGATGTGTGAACGCCCTTTCTTGGGAGGGATGAATCGCTCCACGTGATCTGAAAAGAGCAGAACGCCTACTTTGTCGTTGTTCTTGATAGCTGAGAAAGCGAGGACCGCACAGAGTTCCGCTATCAGGTCCTTTTTGCTCTTTGCTTCGCTCCCGAAATCTTCGGATGCTGAAACGTCCACCAGGAGAAGGGTCGTGAGTTCCCGCTCTTCCTCGAAGATCTTTACGAAAGGGGTTCCGTAGCGTGCGGTCACGTTCCAGTCGATCGTCCGCACTTCGTCACCGGGCATGTACTCGCGCACTTCACTAAAGGCCATTCCCCGCCCCTTAAAGGCTGAATGGTATTCGCCGGAGAAGATCCGGTCCGAGATGCCCCGGCTCTGGATCTCGATCCGGCGCACCTTGCGGAGCAATTCCTGTACTTCGCTCATCTCAGGGAACTTCCACCGTGTTCAGGACGCGCTCGATGAGTTCGTCCACGCCGATCTCCTCGGCTTCAGCTTCGAAGGATAGACCGATCCGATGACGGAGCACATCGTGGCAGACCGCCCTTACGTCCTCCGGTATCGTATATCCACGGTGTTGGATGAACGCATACGCTTTAGCGGCCTGTGCCATGTTGATGCTGGCCCTCGGAGAACCTCCGAAACTGATCAGCCGCTGGAGCTCTTCCATACCGTAAGCTCTTGGTTCACGGGTTGAATGAACGATGTTTACGATGTAGCGCTCGATCTTCTCGTCCATGTAGATCTCCCGGAGCGTCCGCCTGGCTTGCTGGATCCGATCGGGGTCGACCACCTTTTGAGGCTGCGCGTTCCCTTGAGGGGAAAGGTTTTGGTGGATGATCCGTTGCTCCTCTTCTTTTCCGGGATACCCCAGAACGACCTTTAGCATGAAACGGTCCACCTGTGCTTCAGGAAGGGGGTAGGTGCCTTCTTGCTCGATCGGGTTCTGCGTTGCCAGGACCATGAAAGGTTCGGGCAACGGATAACTGCTCTCTCCGATCGTTACCTGGCGCTCCTGCATGGCTTCGAGCAATGCGCTTTGAACTTTTGCCGGGGCTCGGTTCACTTCATCGGCCAGGAGGAAGTTGGTAAAAACGGGGCCCTTTTTGACCTCGAAACGCTGTTCGCGCTGATCGTAGATCATCGTTCCTACGAGGTCCGCGGGTAAGAGGTCAGGGGTGAACTGAATGCGGTTGAAGTCGACGTTGACGGCTTTGGACAACGAGTTGATGGCCAGTGTTTTAGCGAGTCCAGGCACCCCTTCCAGGAGGATGTGACCATCGGAGAGCAACCCGATCAGCAAGCGCTGGATCATGTGGCGTTGCCCCACGATCGTTTTTTCGATCTCCTGGACGAGCAGATCGATGAACTCGCTTTCCTTCCCGATCCGTTCGTTCAAGGCCTCGATATCCCGGGGTCGCTCTTCTTGTCCCGTTTCTGAGCCGGTTACGGTTCTGTTCGCAGGGTCTTCCATGCAGCTTGACTTTGACACGAATATCCGCGTTATTGAATTTCCCGCCCTTTCCGGAGATCTAGATCGTGTTAAGGGAAGAGGATCTACCGGTCAGGAGTGGGGATTAGTCTCCTGTTTTTCCTTTTGAAGGGCTTTTTGCATGGAACGGGCTTGCACGCCCAACCGTTGGAGGATCCGATCGATGCGGGTCCGTTCTTGCTTATCTTCTTCCCCGAGCTTCTTGATCTTCTTTTCCAAACGGACCAGGATGGAATCCGCTTGCCGGAGCTTCTCTTTCCATCGCTCTTCCGAAGGGCCGTTCAAATGCTCGGGAGGGGTTTTCAGTTCGTCGAACTTACCACGCAGTGTTTCGATCCTTCCTTGCAGGTCCGCTCGGGGATCTTTTTCTTCGAGCATCCCTTTTTCCGAAGATCCCGTCCCCTTTTTTGAAGATGGCTCGTCCGGACCACAGCTAAGTACCAGCATGAGGGAGCAGAAAAAAAGGAGGGGTCGAACAATGAAAGGCTTCCGCTCGGCGTTCACGGCCTCGGTCTTTTTAACCTTCCTTTGGGAAAGGAGGCGCGAATTTACGGCATCCTTTTCATCAAAAGGTGAAAAAATCGATGGAAAGCTGTAAACCATGAAGGGATTCAGCTGTAATAATAGGTGGGCGAGTTCTTCGAGATAGACGAACCAAAAAAAAGCAAGCGACCGTGAGACAACTCAAGATCACTAAACAGATAACCGACCGTTCCAGCAGGTCGATCGATGCCTATTTGCAAGAGATCAGTAAGATCGAAATGGTCACTCCCGACGAGGAGGTCGAGTTGTCCAAGCGGATCCAGCAGGGCGATCGGGCAGCTATGGAGCGATTGGTCCGTGCCAATCTTCGCTTTGTGGTCTCGGTCGCCAAACAATACCAGAACATGGGGATGACCTTGGCCGACCTTATCAACGAAGGCAATTGCGGGTTGATCAAGGCGGCTGAGCGCTTCGATGCGACCAAAGGTTTCAAGTTCATCTCCTATGCGGTTTGGTGGATCCGTCAGTCCATACTCAAGGCACTTGCGGAGCATTCACGGATCATCCGTTTGCCTTTGAATCAGATCGGGACCTTGAACAAAATGAACCGCGAATTCTCCAAACTCGAGCAGAAGCACGAGCGCGAGCCTACGGCCGACGAGCTTGCTAATTCGCTCGAGGTTACGGAGCAGAAGGTCTCCGATACGCTCCGCAATTCCAAAGGACACGTTTCGATGGACTCCCCGATGAAGGATGATGAGGAGTTCAGCCTGAAGGACGTTCTCGAGAACAAAGAGACCCCGCGAACGGACGAGGCTTCTATGATGGACTCCCTCAAAAAGGAGATCCGCCGTTCGCTCTCTTATCTCCCCGAAAGGGAGAAAAAGATCCTCGAAATGTCCTTCGGGATCGGCAGGGACCACGAAGCTTCCCTCGAAGAGATCGCGATGCGCATGGGCATGAGCAAAGAGAACGTCCGGCGCATCAAGAACAAAGCTATCAGACGTTTGAGGCGGGCCGATCGTAATG
>CAZIDL010000006.1:10427-58881 GCA_964537825.1 uncultured Weeksellaceae bacterium | reverse complement strand
CCGGAAGGGGATGGACGGTCACCATCACATCGTCGGTGATCGTATCGCAGCCCTCATAACTGGTCTTGACCGTATACGTCGTGCTGGTATCAGGGAAGGCAAAGGGGTTAGGGACGGTGTCGTTCGTCAGCGAATCGCCGGGCGTCCAACGATAACGCTGCCCTTCGATCAGAGCCGTCCCGATCTGGACGCTATCGCCGGCACAGATCTCCACATCAGGACCGGCGTCCGCATTAGCCGAAGTGACCATCGTTACGGTGACGGAATCGATGGCTGAACATCCCGTTACCGTATCGGTTTCGGTCAATAAGTATTCCGTGACCTGGGCATCAGGGCAAGCGGTCGGTCGTGCGAGATCGGGGTCGTCGAGCGTAGAAGTAGGGAACCATTTATAACTGTGTTCGCTCTTAGCGGATGTCCCAAGCTTTGCACAGCGATCAGCGCAGACCGTGGTGTCCATACCCGCATCGACCTGAGGAATGCTATCGATATCGATCGGCATGGTCGAACTCCGTTGGCAGTGAGCGCTGCTCACGGTGAGCGTGACAGTACGCATTCCACCAGAAGGATAAGTGATGCCGCTCGGATCTTCCGCGGAGGAACCGTTCGGTTTTGATCCTTTCCCAAAATCCCAGGAATAACCCCATTTGGAACCACTGGAACCATTGTTCGTGAAATCGACCTCTTCTCCTGCACAGACAGGTGCATTCGAAGAAAAAGCGACCGTGGGGGATTCGTAGATGGTAAAGGAGCTCCACGCGGTATCCGTACATCCCGTGTTCTTGTTCTCGATGACTAAGCGGACCTCTTTGTTGCCGCTCGAACTGTAAGTGACACCGCTTGGATCCTCCATATTGGAATTACTCGGAGAAGCTCCATTACCTAGATCCCAGGAATAACTGTAATTGCCTCCCGAAGAACCATCATTGGAAAAGTCGAATGCTTCGCCGGTACATCCTCCGGCAGCATTCGTCGAGAACGCAGCGGTAGGTGTGTTCAGGATATCGATGTTCTGGGTCTCCGTCGCACTGCAGTGCCCATTGTCATCCGTGACCGTTAAAGTGACCGACTTTTTACCACTGCTGCTGTAAGTGATCCCCGAAGGGTTCTCAGCGGTCGAAGTGTTCGGCGAAGCATCTTTTCCAAAGTCCCAGCTATAGGTCCACTTCGATCCGCTGCTGCCCGTGTTGTTGAAACTGACCTCACGATCCCTGCAGGCCGAGGTGGAATCAAAGCTCGCAGTAGGCTCTTCGTGGATCGTGATCCCTTTCTTCTCCGTCTTCACACATCCCTCCGTAGGGTCCGTGATGGTAAAGGTGACCGTCTTGGTCCCTGCGCTGGAGTAGGTGATACTGTCCGGGTTCTCCTCAGTGGAGGTCGAAGGAGATGCACCACTGCCGAAATCCCAGGAGTAATTATAAGTCCCATTGGAACTTCCTGTGTTCACGAAATCGACCATTTCACCCGTACAGGCTGGAGCAGAGGAAGAAAAATCGGCCTGCATGGTATCACATGGACCGGCGTAAAGGGAAGAGCCAAGGAAGAGGCAGCAAGCGAGGATAAGTACAGGACGAAAAATCGAGGAGGACAGTCCGATGCACATATGGTGATGTGTTTTAATTTGCTAAGACCTGTTCACAGTTCCCTTCTTGATCACTGCTGGCAGATGCAGGACTAAAAATTCTTCCTCGGAACGAAAAAAGGTCAAAAGGAGGTTGCATCAGGCTACCTTCCGAAGTTGTACCGTAGGCTGAGCGCAGCACCGCTGGACAGCGTGCGGGAGGAATTGGTCGCAACGGAGGGTCCAGAGGAAGAGGAACGGGCCTGGGTCAAACCGCAAGAAGCCCCAAAAAGCACCCCGACGTCCAATCCCTTTCGGGTTCGCATCGAGACCCGCAACCCGCCTTCAACGCTGAAAACCTGATCTTTGTAATACTCTGACACATCCACATCCCGTCCTTCCTCAGTAACCTGAGCCTGCCTGAGCGTGCCCAAACGGCCACCTCCATAGGCCGATAAGATCCCATCGGCGTTATGGGTAAGGGACGTGTTGGCCAGGTCATGCTCGATCAAGAGCCCATAACTCCTGTAGGATAATTGAATTCCCTGGGCCCTGTATCGACCGTCGATGTAATCGTAATAGCGCTGCCCGAGGTCCTTCTTCATAAAATAACGCCCGATCAAGCGGGTCCGATCGGAAAGATCATACCCGACCGTAAGACCGAGATCAAAATAAAGCTCTCCGTCCGTAGAAACGAGGGAACGCTGCTCAAAACTCTTCTTGGTACGGCTGTCCATCACCCGGGTGAAGTTGAAGGCCAGATCAGAACCGACAAAGAAACGGGGCGTTGCCAAGGAAGAGCGTTCGGCTTCCGCCGGAGGCTGAAAGCCGAGCTCCTCAAGCTCTTCCGGAGAAACAGAACTGACTTTCGGCAGGCGCGTCTGCATCGGGTCCAGTCCCTCTTTTGCCAGGTTCTTTTCAGCGTTTTTAGCGGATGATACGGCCTCGCTCTCTTTCATCTTCACTTCCTTTCTCTCCATTCTGGACCCTGAGCTCGCAGAGGCTGTTCCATCCCCCTCATAAGCCTCGTTCTCCTTTGTTCGTCCCCCCTCTTCATGAAGGCTTTCCGGGCTATTATCGGAACTTCCCGCCTCCGAGACTTCCCGGGATGCTACCCCTTTGGCTTCTTCTTTCTGCTCGTTCCCTTTTTCGCTTTCAGTCTGAGCATACTTTTTTACCCCGTCCTCTTTCTCACCTCCCCCTGCGGAGGATCTCTTCAGCATTCCTTTCTTCGGCTCGTTCAAGTGGGAAGACGTTCCACCACCTTGCTTCCCGGCTTGGGGAGGAGGATGGGCAGCAGGCCCCAATGGTTTTGCATATTCCGGGATCTCGACCTGATCGCCAGCCAGCTTCTTCCGCGTATCATCATCAAGTTCCGTAAAAAGGAATGTTCCTCCACCCAGCACGCATGCTAAGAGAAGACCGAGCCCTCCCCTTTTCAATCGCCGCCGGCGCCGGTAATAACGGTCCATTCCCTGGAAGACCCCCTCCTTCACCGTGGAAGGCGGCTCTTCCATGAGGTCCTCCAAGGAGGAAAGAAAAGTATCCCAGAACTGCTGGTCCTTCATATAGCAGCAAAGTAGTCTTCGATGGACTCCCTACCCAGTTTTTTCTTGAGCAATTCCTTGGCCCTGAAGAACTGCGATTTCGACGTCGACACCGATATACCGAGCATTTCAGCGATCTCCTTGTGCGGATAACCTTCAAGGATGTAAAGGTTCAGGACCATCCGGTATCCTTTGGGCAGGATCCGCATGACCCGCAAGAGGTCGTTGTCGTTAAATGCACGCAGCGCTTCGTTCTCGACGACATTGTCGGCATCCTCCAGGTCTTCGTCCGTGCTAGTCGCCTTCACCCCGTATTTTTTGTTCTTGTGGCGGTAATGATCGATGTTGTTGTTCACGATGACCCTCCTGACCCATGCTTCGAGAGAGCCTTCTGAACTGCACTTCTTGATGTTCTTAAAGACCTTGATAAAACCTTCCTGAAGGAGATCCTGTGCTTCAAGGTCGTTCTCGGAATAACTGCGACAGATCGCGTACATCCGGGGGGCGTAGCGATCGTACAGGAGCTCTTGAGCAGCCCGATCACCCTTTATACAGGCTTCGAGAAGCGCCTTTTCATCGTTCTTAATGGCATGCATGGGACTCATAACAGACGAGTTTTGAAGGCATTTTCGATCCGTTGAAGGACCTTATCATGGATCGAGGTGTTCTCCCCTTTTTGGATCATGATCCGCTCCTTTCCGTTCGGCCCCTGATCCACAGCCGCGTTCTTCCACAGCTGCTCCGGGATCCCCTGGAACCACTCCCCAACTTTCAATTCGACCTCGATCGTACGGGGACGATCCTTATCGAGTTCCACAGATCCTTTCGAAACGACACTGCTTTTCACGGTCCTCTTTTCCTTAACGGATAAATGAAAAGAGGTTGCCTTGTTCGGTGCCTTCTCGATCCGTTCGCCTTTGCAGGAGATCGCTGGGGCACCCTGGAGCCGAAGGCTTATGCTAAGATCTTGATAGGTCCCCTGAGGAAGCTCGAAATAAGTACGCTCTTCCGCCGTCCCCTTCTCGATAGGGATATCGATCTCATCTTCCCGGGCAAAGTCAACGTTCTCAGCTCCTTTTCGCTCCCCTTTGATCCTGATCCTATCGATGGAGATCGTTCCCCCATTCACTTTGAGGGAAAAGGGAGCAGCATTCCCCTGTCCGTTATTCCCTGAAGGGGCGGTCACTTGATCGTCCACCTTGAAACGGATCCTGACACGAGTGGGTTTTTTCAATTCGTCCTTATCACATCCCACCAATAGAAAAGCGGAAAGAAGGGCAAATAGAACGGTCCTTCTGAAAGGTCCGTTCCTGAAAAACCTGAAGGTTGGGGAGAAAGAAGCGATCATTTTGGAAAAGTTAACCCTGTTGTTCGAAAGACGAAAAATCACCGACCTTCAGTTGCCCATTATCAAATATAAAAGTTGAACGATCCGAAACCATGACCTTTCATCAAGCATAAGGCTCATCGCTGAAGAGCTCTGCGGGAAAGTTGAGAAGCCTGAGAGAGTGGGTAGCACGGGTCATCCCGGTGTACAACCATCGCAAGTATTCAAGGTCCAGGGTCTCGGGGGTCAGATAGCCCGGATCCAGAAAGATGGCGTTCCATTGTCCGCCTTGTGCTTTGTGACAGGTCATGGCGTAAGCGTATTTCACCTGAAGCGCATTGAAATAAGGATCCTTCATGACCTTCCGCTTCCAATTCCCTTTTTCTCCTTTGTACAGCTCACCGAGCTTGAAGAAGAGCTCTTTTACCCGTCCTCGTGGAATGGAAGCAGTCTCCAGCTCGAGGCAATCCACCCAGAGCTTCACGGATAACTCCCCGTCATCAGGCCGGTCCGGAAGACGGATGGTGGCATCGACAAAGCGTTCGCCGAACCGTTCTTCACGCTCTTCTACACGTAACACTTCCAGAACATCCCCATTGGCGATAAAGGTTCCGCTCTCCGTTCGCTTTCCCCAGAAATGGTCGTTCCTGACCACCATGATCAGATCACCCTTCTCCAAGTGCTCTTCCTTTCCAAGGATCCGGTACCGGATCTCCTGTGCGAATTGGACGGCTCGCTTGTTGGAACGGGTGATCACGCGCACTTCTTCCACACCATGCTCCGAATAAGCATCCTCCAATCCATCGGGAAGGTCCTCCCCTGTGATGGCCATCACATCAGGGCCTGCACCAGCCTGCAGGAAGGGAGGAGTAGGATCCTGCGAAGCGATACGCTCCCGCAGAACGGTAGCATTGTGGAGGATCCCGGAATCTCTGGCCTGGCGTAAGACCTCGGTAAGGTTACCGGTATGGACCGTGACCCCTTCCCGCTCCAGGGCGTCCGGGTCCAGAGCCGGAGTGTCTTCCATGTGGACAGGAGTGAGCTGGGCATCGTCCCCGATGAATACGGCTCGGCATCCCGGGCTGGAATAGATGAATGCAAGGAGGTCCTCCAGAAGGTTCCGTTCCCCGTACCCTTTCGGGTCCGCACCGATCATGGAGGCCTCGTCCACCAAAAAGAGGGTGCTCTGTTGACGGTTCTTTCCGAGCTCGAAACGAGCTCCTTCCCCTGGATCGAGTTTCGGCCAATAGATCCACTTGTGGACAGTATGGGCTTCCCGACCGCTATAGCCGGCCATAACCTTGGCTGCTCGCCCCGTAGGTGCCAAAAGCACGACGCCCCGTCCCCTTTCTTCCAGAAAGCTGACCAAAGCACGGACAGCAGTGGTCTTTCCAGTACCGGCATATCCCTTTAAAAGAAAAAGCGGGTCGGAAGCAGGAGCGGCATGAAGGAAGACGGCAAGATCACGGATCAGAGCCTCCTGATCAGCAGTGGGCTCGTACGGGAAAGCGGATCTGAGGCCCTCAACGGTCTTTCTCGGAAAGTTCGCCATCCTGCAATGTTAAGGCTTGATATGTCATGATGGAAAAATGTTAGTTTTGTCGCCCGCAGCTAAAGCACTTGGCCTGATGGAGCGACTGAAGGAATTGCTAAGCCTATACGCCTTCCCGGTGATCCTCTTGCTCTTCGGAGGGGCTATGATCGCTTACAAATTCGGGAACAATCAGACGGATCTCTTCCTCCTTGCCGGAGCGGTCATCGTTCTCGTAGGGGCCATCATGCTCCTGCATGCCTCAGGACTGATCGGGAATACCATGCAGATCGTCCTTCTGGTCCTTTTGATCCCCGGAGCATTGTTCATGGGATACAAAAACTACGATACGGTGAAGGACGAATTGGCCCATCGGAAAAAGCTGGAACGGAAAAAGTCGATCACGATCCAAGGGCTCAAGGATATCCGGAAAGTCCAAACCGCCTTTAAGGAACGTTACGGGCGCTACACGCCTTCTTACGACACGCTGATGGATTTCCTGCGGAACGACTCACTTTCTTTCGTGAAAATGGAAGGCATGCGCCCGGACACGCTCACAGAAAAAGAGGCCCTGGAGCGGGGCATCATCCAAAGGGACACCCTCTATGCTCCGGTTCTCGATTCGCTCTTCAACCCGAACGACAAAGGGAACTTCAAGAAAGAGGATCGTGCATACCGCTTCAGTCCGGATTCTTTACCATATAAACACGGCACGGATAAGAAGTTCATCATGGATGCTGGTACGATCGAAGAATCCGGGGGTATCAAAAGTCCGGTGTTCGTGGTCAAGGATCCTGAACCTTTCAGCGAGAAAGGTGACACCTTGCAAGTAGGGTCTATGAAAGAAGCTAAAACGAGCGGTAATTGGGGTGACTATAACTGACCCCAAGAAAGATCCCGAACTCCTCTTTCTGATCTCTCCCTGGGCATTCGGCCATTATTCCGGAGGAGGTCCAACGGTCAAACCCTTTCAGAACGCTCCTTTTCATAAGACCAAAAAGGGAATGGAGGAACTGAAAGGGGCCTTCCAAGAGGCTCCCGACCCTGGTGACCATCCACCGATCGTATGCTTCGCTTCCAGCTATTACACCCTGGTACCGGAAGACCTCTATGAGGAGGACGATCGGCAACGCATGATGAAGCTGACCTTCTCCGAGGACATTCCGGAAAATGAACTGCGAACGGACCGATCGATGGTGTCCGATGCCCGCATCGTCCACTGGTGGCCCCCTGCTCTCTCCGAAGAAGCCCGGGGCCATTACCCCGGCTTCTTCCCGGAACATTTTGCGATAAGAGCTATAGATGGTTTGTTGGCCCTTAACACGAAAAGCGGGGAACCCTGCGCTATTGCTCATATCCGGCATGGAGAGGTGGATATCGGCTTTGCAACAGCAGGCAGGCTTCGTTCACTGAACAGTTTCTCCTACGCCAACACCGACGAACTGGTCTATTTTATTCTACATGCCTGGAGGACTTACGCATCCGGTGAAAGGATCGATGCTTTCCATGTGACGGGCACTACGGAGCAAGGAGAAGAAAAGGAACTCCTTCAGCGATACGTGGAGGATCCGATCTTCCACATGGACGGAAAGGGGAATTGGTGCTCCTTCGTTTTCGAAGACATCCTGGGATTTGCGGATCATCGGCGGAGCACATAAAAAACGGAAGATCCTACCACCCAAAGGGCTCAAGGAACGCCCCACCACGGACCGTGCGAAGGAGGGGCTCTTCAACCTCCTCGAGAATCGTTGCTCCATCGACGAACTGCAGGTCCTGGAGCTTTTCGCCGGAACCGGCAGCATCGCTTACGAGTTCTGTTCCAGAGGTGCCCCCGAGGTCACGACCGTCGAAAGGGACCGAAGGCTGTGTGCTTTTATCGAAAAAACCGCGCAGGAAATGGGGATGGATCAACTCAAGGTGCGGAAAGGGGATGCGCTCCGCTTCATCGAAGGATGCGAGCACCGCTACGACCTGATTTTCGCCGACCCTCCTTATGGGGAAGAGAGAACCTATCAAAAGCTGCTCGAGCGGATCCTGAATGGAAGCTCCTTGCTGGGCCCTAAAGGCTTGCTGATCCTCGAACACGATGAACGTTTCGATCCGGAAGGATGGGAAGAGCTCGAAGAAACGCGTCGTTTCGGGAATTCGCGCTTCAGCTTTTTCGTTCCATGACCGCACGGGAAGCTTAACTTTGTAAAAGAGACCCGTTCAAGGCCATACGTATGAGCGAACGACGCATCGCTGTTTTCCCTGGTTCCTTCGATCCGATCACTATCGGGCACGATTCCGTGATAAGAAGAGGCTCCTCCCTCTTCGACGAATGCATCGTGGCGGTGGGGATCAATGCTCAGAAGCATTACCTCTTTTCGCTGGAACAACGGATCGCTTGGTTGGAGGAAGTTTTTTCGGACGAGGAACGGATCCGTATCGATTCCTTCAGAGGTCTGACGATCGAATACTGCAAACGGATCGGAGCCCAATACATCCTGCGCGGGCTGCGTAATCCCAACGATTTCGAGTTCGAGCGGAACATTGCGCAGATGAACAAAGCGATGGCCCCGGGTATCGAGACCGTCCTTTTACCCACGCTTCCGGAACATACAGCAATAAGTTCTACGATCGTACGTGATATCATCCGTAATGATGGCGATCCAAGCCCCTTCGTTCCCCAAGGGGTACTTATCAGCAAAGCGAACTCCGGATGAAGCATAGCCTCTTTCTTTTCCTCTTCTTCTTCATCTCAACTCCCCTCTATTCGGGCAAGGTCACGATCGATGGAACAGCTCCCGCTTACAAAGGGAAAAAGGCTCGATTGGTCGGGGTCAAAGACCTCTACACCAAGATGGACACGATCCTGGACAGCACTCGGGTCGGAAGGGACAGCGGTGCTTTTCGGCTCGAAGTGAGCTGTGGAAGGATCCGGCCGGCATGGGTCGCCATCGGGAACGCACGCTCCAAGATCTATCTGGAGCCCGGTACTGATTACAGCGTGAAGTTCCCTGATATTCCGGAGGATAAGGTCAAGAAGAAATACGGTCACACGGATGTGCAGATGACCTTCTACGAACTCCCCAAACACGATGCGAACAACCTGGTGATCGATCTGAACCGCATCTACGAGCATTTCTTCGTGAAGAACTACCGAGCGATGGGGGTTCAATACGCGAGCGGAGGCAGTTACAGAAAACATCGCTCCGACATCAGGAACGAGGAAAGGGATTCGGTTATGGAGGCGAAGATCGAGCAAGCCCCGGACATGGATCATCTACTCGACTCCCTCGAACAGGTGCTCGATGAACGCTATTCGGAGGTCGGAAAGGAATGGTTCCAGGTCCATTATCAGCACGTTCTCGCACCGCTTCGAAGCCTCGTAAGGAACGACCGGAAAGCAGCTTACGAACGCTATTTCAAGGAAGGGAAAGTGCGCTTTCATCACGAAGAGTACATGGACCATTTCTTCGAATTCTACGACGATCAACTGATCGACTTCGACCTCCGCCATGATTCGATCCTCGATCTCGAACAGGTGCTCCGTAATGAAAAGGACCCTACCCCGATCCTGAAAGCCCTTCGCTCGGAAAAAGCGGAATACATGGGGAGACGAACGATCCGTGAACTCGTCATCATCGATGGGATGTTCGATGCCTTCTATCACCGAAAGCCTTTTGATAAAGAAGGGATCCATGCCGTACTGGACAGCCTGTCGAGCAACGGATCGAAAAAAGGGGTCCGTCGGATCGCGGGCAACCTGCAAGAATTCCTTTCCAAGCGTCAGCGAGGTTCAAAAGCCCCGTCCTTCCGCCTCGTGGACCGGGATACCAACATGGTCTCGCTCGAGCATTTAAAAGGGAAACCCGTCTACATGAACTTTTGGGCCACCTGGAACGAGACGAGCCTGAAAGGGATGAAGATGATCGAGAAGCTCCACGAACATTACGGGGACAACGTGCATTTCGTGAGCATCTGTACGGATGACGACCTCCGGGACATGAAGCGTTTTCTCGATGAACATCCGGAATACGAATGGAAGTTCCTTCATCTTGGGTCTCACGATGAAGTGGAAGAAGCTTATCAGGTCGCGAGCATTCCGGCTTATTACTTGCTGGACGGAAAAGGACGCTTCATCCGGATCCCTGCTCCTAAACCCGGTGAGAACGCGCGAAAGGTCCTTCACGATATCAACCAACGCATCGAGCGCAGGAAAAAGCGGAGCAAGCAGCGGAAAGGCTGGGATCACTGAAATTCACGAGAAGCAGCCACCTCCATAACTTCTACGATCGATGCGAAGCTGTTCCCCTTCATGTTCTCCCAATCATCCAATGATCTCCACTCCACCATGCTGATCCCTTCTTCGGTCTGTGGCTCAGGTGTACGGGGATTATCCACGCGCATCAAATACCAACTGGTCTTCTTGAGGAATTCGATCCCCCGATCCTGATAGAGGTGGTAACTATCCGTCAAATGCTCCTCAACATGGTCCACCTCGATCCCACATTCTTCTTCAACTTCTCGTTCAGCAGCTTCAGCGGTCCTTTCTCCCTCTTCGATCTTGCCTTTTGGAAGATCCCAGCGATTGTGGCGGTAAATAAAGAGCGCGAGCCCGTACGGGTCCATAACCACCCCTCCTGCTGCTTCCACATTCCGAAAACCGCTCGCAAAGAGCTTCCAGACCTTGTAAGGATCCTCAGCCACCACGCAGAGCATTTCATGTTCGTTCCCGTTCTGGACCAAGCGCCGGTAGCGATGGAGCAAGTCGGCCTGATCGCTGAACCTGAAGTGGGGAACAGGCTCCTCAAAAGCAGCGAATTCCTCGGGAGATACGAAGAGCAGCGCTTTATTGAAGAGGAAAACTTTATACATTTGAACCTATGAAGATGGCTGATGATACCGCCGCAAAGGTAGCAGAATTCCTCCTGCAGATCAAAGCGGTGGAACTATCCCCGCAATCCCCCTTTCGTTGGAGTTCAGGCCTTTTGAGCCCTATCTATTGTGACAATCGCCGGATCCTTTCCTATCCACGGATCCGCACCTATATCCGGCAGCAACTGAGCGAACGTGTGCGAGAGGACCCCGGCAGTCCGGATGCCATCGTTGGGGTCGCAACAGGAGGGATCGGTATCGGGTCCCTGGTGGCCCAGGAACTCGGGCTTCCTTTCGCTTATGTACGGGGTGAACCGAAAAGCCACGGCAAGGAGAACACGATCGAGGGAGCACTTGAAGATGGAGCAGCAGTAGTGGTGATCGAGGACCTTATATCCACAGGATCAAGCAGCATCAATGCTGTAGAAAGGTTGAGGAGCGAAGGCTTCCGGGTCAAAGGGCTCATCGCTATCTTCAGTTATGGCTTCGAAGAAGCCGGAGAACGTTTCAAGGAGGCTTCCTGCCGTTACAGCGTCCTTACGGACTATTCTTCGCTCATACAAAAGGCCTCCGACCATGGTTTTATCCCTCAAAAGGACCTGAAGGTCCTCGAGGATTGGAAGCTGGATCCGAAGGAATGGGGAAAGCAAACAGGGACCGTATGAGCCGTTTCGAGAGTCAAAAGGTGCAGGTCCAGGCCAACACCTATCAGACCTACGCATTCCTGAAGGATCCGAGGAACCTCTACGAGCTTCTGCCGCAAGACCGGATCGAGGACTGGGTGGCCGACGATGAACATTGTTCTTTCCGCATTCGTGGACTTACCAAGCTCGATCTTCACCTTGTTGAATGCGTTCCGTACGAACAGATCCAGCATCGCTCAGGAGAAGAAGCCCCGTTCCCTTTTACGCTATCGGTCCACCTCAGCGATCTGGAAGAAGGCACGGAATGCCAGGTGATCTGCGAAGCCGAGCTCAACCCGTTCCTCGAAAAGATGGCGAGCGATCCCTTGAATCGGCTCTTCGACCACATGGCAGCCAGCATCAAAGAGCTGGACCTCGGAAACGAAGCTCCTTAACGCTATAGCGGAGCTCTTCCCCGTTCTTGCCTTCGAGCACCAAACGACCGCTCGGATCCACCTCCCTTATCCGGGCGATCAGATCCCCTTCCTCATTTGTGAAATGAGCCCAATCGCCTAAAAGGTAACAGCGCTCATTGAAGTTCTCCCGGATCCCTTTCAGATCCCCTTCGTTCAATTGGAAGTAACGTCGCTCCAGGCTTTTGCATAAGCGCTCGAGCATATCTTCACGACCGACCGAAAGGCCGGTCGCACTCTCCAGACTGGTATGCCCGATCCACTCTTCCCGATCCGTTCGTTTCAGATCGAAACCGATCCCTACGACCGCATTGACGATCCGTCCACCTTGTACACTGTTCTCGATCAGAACCCCCGCAAGCTTCTCTCCGTCCAGAAGGATATCATTGGGCCATTTGATCCGGATCTTATCGTTACTTGCCGGATGCAAGTACATCACCGCCTCTGCGATACCGAGCGTTACAGCCCGGCTCAGGTCGAACTGCTCTTCCGGGAAAAGCTGCTTCGGACGTAAAAGAACGCTGAAGGTCAGGTCCTTTCCCTCTTCACTCTCCCAAGCGGCACCCCGTTGTCCCTTTCCCTGGAGCTGTTGATCGGCCAAGATCAATTTCCCTTCCGGCAAAGCTTCCTCCTTAAGGCGCCGGAGCATCTCCGCGTTCGTCGAATCCAAACGTTCGAAGCGCTCAAGGTCCCGGCCGATCGAAAAAGTACGCATAACGACCCTTCAGCAGGATCCCCATATCAAGGGGTCCACCCAAAGTTCATTACTTTTGGGAAATGATGGAAAAAGAAGGTTGTGAATGAAGCATGAACGGTCTCAGGTCACCTCATCGGAACTAGCCGATGCTGTGATCCGAGGAATGCAGGAGCGGAAAGCAGAACGGATCGTTCGGATCGACCTTCGCGAACTCCCTCATGCCGTTTGCGATCTTTTCGTGATCTGTCACGGGAATTCCGACACTCAAGTAGAGGCCATAGCCCGAGCAGTGGAGGAACAAACCCGCAGCGAAGTGAACGAAACCCCTTGGCACATCGAAGGCAAGGATGATTCTAAGTGGTTCTTGCTGGATTATGCGAATGTAGTTGTACACATCTTTTACCGCGATACGCGGGATTTTTATGACCTAGAAGGACTTTGGGCGGACGCCAAGGTCGAAGAGATCGCCTATCAGGTCTGAAGCTCTTCGACCCACCCCCTCCTCCTTCTCACGACGCGAAAAGAGCATGTCCGAACAGCCCGAACAGAATCAAGGATCCGATAAGGAAGAAAAAGGGCCCGGGAAGAAGAACGAACTGCCCTTCAACTTCTATTGGATATACGCCCTTATCATCGTTATTTTACTAGGGGTCAGCCTCTTGGATTGGCAAGGTGGTGGAACGCGGATCACCCCGCGCGAGTTCGAAAAGATGGCACGGAACGGTGATGTGGAGCGAATCGTGATCCAGAACGAGCAGAACGCCCTCGTCCATATCAAGAAAGAAGCCCTCGGGAAAGAACCTCACGACAAGAAAATAGATGCACCTCTTTTCGGTAGCAAAGCCACTAGCGGTCCCCACTATCGATTCAACATCGGTCCTTCCGAAGCCTTTCAGGCCAAACTAGAGGATATTCAGAAAGAGGCGAGCATGGAGGTGGAATGGGAACGGCGGAGCAATTGGGGAGGACAATTGCTCCAATGGCTGATACCCATCGGACTGATGGTGGGGCTTTGGATCTTTTTGATGCGACGGCTCAGCAATCAATCCGGGGGAGGCGGCCAACTCTTCAACATCGGCAAATCCAAGGCCAAGGTCTTTGAAAAGGATGAAAGCCCGGAAGTCAGCTTTAAGGATGTGGCAGGGTCCGCAGAGGCCAAGGAGGAGATCCAGGAGATCGTCGATTTCCTCAAGCATCCCAAGAAATATACCGAGCTCGGGGCAGAGATCCCCAAAGGAGCCCTCCTGATCGGCCAACCGGGTACCGGAAAGACCCTATTGGCCAAGGCGGTGGCTGGTGAAGCCAACGTTCCCTTCTTCTCCATATCCGGTTCGGATTTCGTCGAAATGTTCGTGGGCGTTGGAGCATCGCGCGTACGGGACCTCTTCAAACAAGCAAAAGAAAAAGCTCCGGCCATCATCTTCATCGACGAGATCGATGCCATTGGAAGAGCCCGGAATCGTGCCCCTCAGATGGGTGGGAACGATGAACGGGAGAACACGCTCAACCAACTCCTTTCCGAGATGGACGGCTTCGATACGAACAGCGGCATCATCCTCATGGGAGCGACCAACCGCCCTGAAGTGCTCGATCATGCACTTCTCAGGCCCGGCCGCTTCGACCGCCGCATATCGGTCGATATGCCGGACCTGAACGAACGCAAGGAGATCCTCGAGGTCCATTTGACCAAACTACAGGTGGACGATAACGTGGATGTTGAACACCTTGCCCGGCAGACCCCTGGCTTTTCAGGAGCGGACATCGCCAATATCTGCAATGAAGCAGCCCTGACCGCGGCCCGGAACAAGAAGAAGCGGATCGATGCGAGCGATTTCTCCAATGCGGTGGATCGTGTGATCGCTGGCCTGGAAAAGAAGAACAAGATCATTTCCCCGAAGGAGAAGAAGGTCATCGCTTACCATGAAGCCGGACATGCTGTGGTAAGTTGGCTTGTGGAACACGCATCCCCTCTCGTTAAGGTGAGCGTTGTGCCCCGAGGGGAAACGCTCGGAGCAGCATGGTACCTTCCGGAAGAAAGGCAGATCACCACCGAAGCACAGATACTGGACGAGCTTTGTGCTGCACTAGGAGGCAGAGCAGCCGAGGACGTGATCTTCGGGCAGTGCTCGACCGGTGCTCTGAACGACCTTGAAAAAGTGACCAAACAAGCTTACGCTATGGTCTCGGTCTACGGCCTGAGCGATAAGATCGGGAACCGCAGCTATTACGATGCCGACGGCGGAGAGAACCGCTTCACGAAGCCCTACTCCGACAAGACAGCAAGAGAGATCGATGAAGAGGCGGACCGCATCATCGAAGCGACTTACGCGCGTGCCAAAAAGATCATCGATGATAACAAGGAGAACCTGACCCAACTGGCCGAAAAATTGCTCGACGAAGAGGTCATTTTCAAAGAGGATCTCGAGCAGGCGTTCGGCAAAAAGAACGGGAGTCAGGAACATGATGAAGAAGGGGAGGCCCCGGAAAAAGGGAACGGAAAGGATGAAGATGGAACATCCAACGGAAGAGAGGTGAGGGAGGAAGAAAGCAGATCCTCTACGGAACGATCCCAATATGGAAGCGGATTGGGTGAAGGTCCATAGCTCCACGAACCGATTCCGCGTTCAATTCCTGAAGTCCTTGCTGATCGAACACGGGATACAGGCCGTCCTCTTGGATCAGCAGGACACCTTCTATACCTCGATCGGAGAAGTCCACCTTTACGTGGAACGAGATGATGCCATGAAGGCCCGGAACCTGATCAAGAAAAGCCAGGAAGAGTGAAGGAGCTCCTCATCCGGACCGGAACTTCGTTGGGTTTCGTGGTCATCCTCGTTGGAGCGGTCCTTTGGCATCGATATGCGACTGCAGGGCTTTTCTTCATTTTCCTCCTTTTAGCCTGCCACGAATACGTCCAAATGCTGCGAAAAGGGCAAGGAACACCCCCAACCCCTGCCCCGGCATTTCTCGCCGGGATCATGAGTTATACAGCAATAGGGCTTTGGAGCCTATGGGATCGCTCCCTTCTATTAGAGGGGCTCCCTTTGCTCATTCCGCTCCTTATCATCTGGGAGCTCCCGAAAAAGCGAACAGCTCCCTTTCAACGAGCTGCCGTGAGCCTCTTCGGCCCCCTCTTCTTCGGAACTGCCTTCGGAACGGTCCTTCTCATCCGGGAACACGACGCAGGAGGGCCTTACATTCTACTAGCCGGCCTGATCCTGATCTGGGTGCACGATGCTGCGGCATATTCCTTTGGAAAACTGCTAGGAAAGACGAAACTATGGCCCCGCATATCCCCTGGAAAAACTTGGGAAGGGAGTGCTTCAGGAGCCCTCCTCTGCTTCCTTTGCAGTCTTTTTCTGGCTTATCAGCTACCCGGATGGGCGGGATCCGCATCCCCGACCTTGCTATGGATCGCTTTTCCGGTCGCCGTGATCGTTCTTGGGACCCTGGGCGATCTGAGCATCTCCCTCCTCAAACGATCGGTGGACGTAAAGGACACCGGACAGCTCTTTCCAGGTCACGGGGGGGTCTTGGACCGCTTTGATGCGCTCTTGATGAGCACCCCCGCATTTTTCATCCTGCTCGAACTGTTCGGGAGCTAAAGCCCCTTGGTGAGCCGCTGTACGATACGGAACTCGTACAGGAATTCCTTGGCGACGATACGGATGAACGTATAGCCAGGAATGGCCAGTACCATTCCCGCGATACCAGCAATGTTCGCCCCGATAAGGACTACGAGAAAAACCTCCAAAGGGTGAGCCATGGCGCTCGTGGAGAAGATGATCGGCTGGAGCAGGAAATTGTCCACTAACTGGACGATCACAAAAACGAGCAGGATCTGGCCGATCATCGGGACCATCTCGCTGTAAAAAGAAAGGTGAAGGTTAGTGGTCACCCCTACCGTCACTCCGACCGAAGCCCCGATGATGGGACCGAGATAAGGAACGATGTTCATGATACCAGCGATAAAACCGATGACCACCGGATTATCGATGCCGATCAGGCTAAGCCCGATCGAAGCGATAGTGGTGATGACGATCACCTGGATCAGGATACCGATGAAATAGCGGCTGAGCAACCGCTTCGTGTTATTGAGCACGTTGTCCATATTCTCCACCTGATCGGAAGGTGTCACGCTCATCACCATCGTATAGAGCAGTCGTTCCTCCTTAAGGAAGAAAAAGGTGATGAAGAAGATCGAAAAGAACGTGATGAATATTCCTCCCAACTTTCCAAAAAAGGAGGTCACGAGGCTTGGCAGATCCTGAATATGCAAAGCTCCCGCCAATTGATCCCGTATGCGGCTCACCAGGTCCATTCCCTCCGGAGGGGCAAGTCCGCTCTTTTCCATCCAAGCCTCCACCTCTTCGATCGGGGCCCGAAGACTCGAAACGACCTCTTCTACCCTAATGGAACTAAGGATACGTATCTCCTCTGCCACAAGGGGCACGAACAGGCTGATAAAGCCTGCTATAGCGGCCATGTATATAAGGAGAACGATGAAAGCGCCGAGCGCATTGGGGATCGGTCGTCCTTTGATCCGCACCCGCTGCATCCATTCTACCAGCGGACGGCCTATAAAAGAGAGAACGGCCGCGATCATAATGTAATAGAGGATGGTACGCAGGTACCAAAGGATCGCTAACAGAAGAACGATGCCGATGACCGCGGACCAGAATTTGGTGCTGCGCTGCAAAAGAGGCGTGACTTTGATCCAAATGTAAGGATCCTCTTATAAGGAGGATCAGCGGGAGCGTTTCAGGTCTTCCGCTCTTTCTTCTTGGCAGCGGGGAAGAGAATGTTGTTGAGGATCAAGCGATAACCCGGTGAATTCGGATGGAGTTCAAGATCGGTGGGTGGGTCGCCGACGTAATGCTTGTAATCTTCCGGGTCATGTCCCCCGTAAAAGGTCCACTGTCCTTTACCAAGGGTGCCGTGGATGTACTTCGCAGAGCTGACCGACTTCGTCTCACCCATGATAAGGACATCCGGCTTGATGTATTTCTTCTTGAAAGCCGTGGTCTGGCCCATAAAACCGTCCACTACATCCGTATGGTTCTGGGTGAGGATGGTCGGAACGATGTCCCACTTGGCGGAGAACTCGAACAAAGTGAACTTGTCCTGCGATTTGGGGAGCCGATCGTGTTCCTGACTGGCATCGATCGAGGAGAACTCGTACTGCATCGGGTCCATGTTGATCTTGAAGCCCTCAAAAGCGATCGTTTTGCTGTGATCGATCTTGGAGCGGGCCGCCGGGTCCGCCGGATCTCCGTCGAACATCTTTTTGCAGATATCGGTCTTGTGAGCTGAAAGGGCGATGTCGTAAGTATCCGTCCCAGAGCACATGGTAAAAAGGAAGCCCCCTCCGGCCGTGTACTCGCGTATCTTCAAGGCTACACCGAGCTTCAGTTCAGATACCTTACTAAAACCCAGGTCTTTCGCCATTTTCCGGTTCCGCTTCACTTTCTTTTTGTACCAGGAGGTGTGCTTGTAATTGCGGTAGAACTTGCCGAATTGCCCCGTAAAATCCTCATGGTGAAGATGGAGCCAATCGTATTTGTGGAGTTCGCCCTTCATCACCTCCTTGTCATAAACAACATCGTAAGGGATCTCCGCATAAGTAAGGGCCAGCGTAACAGCATCATCCCAGGGGTCCTTGGTCTTCGGGGAATAAACGGCGAGTTCCGGAACCTTCTGCAACTTCACCACCTTTTTGTTGACCTCGGGATCCGCGATCTTCTGTTTGATGGCGGACACTTTTGCATCCGGTACCACTTCGAAACTCACTCCCCGTACCCGGCATTCTTCCTGGATCCGTTCGATGTTCTTCATCATGAAACTACCCCCTCGGTAATTCAGAAGCCATTCCACCTCGACACCGCTCTGGAGCACCCAATAAGCGACCCCATAGGATTTAAGATGATCCTTCTGACCCTGATCCATGGGGATAAGGAGGCGAGCTCCCTTCACCCCGGAGCTAAGGATGAACAAGAAAAGCAGAAGAGCAAGGCACTTAGGTACGCTGCTTCGTTCCATGGAATAACACCCTTTGAACTTTCTTAACGCAAAGGAAAGGAAGATCGTTCTCCTTGCGGATCAGAACGGTTGAGCGCCCTCATCGTTCTCGGTCCCTCCGGGGAATGGATCATCGTCCTCGTTCATCTTGGAAGAACGAGTGATGGTCTGCTTACCTTCTTCGTCGAAACCTGAATTCGCAGAAAGAGGAGCCGGGTTTTGATCCATATCCTCTGGAAGGTCCTCGAATTTAGCCAGGTGAGGGATGAATCGGAGCCGGACATTATCGAGGGCTCCGTTCCGATGCTTGGCAACGATGAGCTCAGCCTGCCCCTGGGTCGGGGTCCCATCGTCATCCCACTCGTTAAGGCCGTAGTATTCGGGGCGGTATATGAAGGACACAATATCGGCATCCTGCTCGATTGCCCCGGATTCCCGAAGGTCGGAGAGCTGCGGACGTTTGTCCCCTCCTCGCGTCTCCGGTGTGCGGTTAAGTTGGGATAGAGCGATGATGGGTACGTTGAGCTCCTTGGCGATGCTCTTGATCGAACGGGAGATCGTACTGATCTCCTGTTCGCGGTTCCCCTGGTCCCCCCCTGCGGTCATCAGCTGAAGGTAATCGACGATGATCAACTCCACCCCATGCTGAGACACCAGTCGCCGGCATTTGGCTCGCAGTTCAAAAACGCTGAGTGCAGGCGTGTCGTCGATGTAGATGGGAGCATCCATCAGCGTTTCCACCTTAGCGTTCAGTTGCTGCCACTGATCCTCCCGAAGGTCCCCTTTGCGCAAATTCTCTGCGGAGAGTTCGGTCTCGCTCGCGATGAGGCGATTGACCAATTGAAGGGAGCTCATCTCGAGAGAAAAGAGCCCCACTCCTCGTCCAAAATGCACAGCGGTGTTCCGCGCCATGGAAAGGACGAAGGCCGTTTTACCCATTCCGGGTCGGGCGGCCATGATGATCAGATCGCTCGGCTGCCATCCCGACGTAAGACGGTCCAATTTGATGAAGCCGCTTTCCACCCCGTTCACACCATCTTCCTGCTGTTGGGCTTCGTGGATCCCTTTTACGGCTTCTTTGACCAGATCCCCGACTTGATCGAAGTTCTTGCGGATGTTCCCCTCAGCGACCTGAAAAAGCTTGCTCTCAGCCGAATCGAGGAGCTCGAAAACATCGGTGGTATCCTCGTAAGCTTCTTTGACGATCTCGCTCGAAAGGCGTATCAGTTGGCGCTGTAGATATTTCTGGACGATGATGCGCGCGTGGTATTCCACGTTCGCTCCAGATGCCACCCGGTTGGTGAGCTGGCTGATGAAATAGGCCCCACCCACGAATTCGAGCTTTCCCATCGACCGCAATTCGTTGGTGACCGTAAGGATGTCGATGGGCTCGGAACGCTCGAAGATCTCCTTGATGGCCTCGAATATTCGGCAGTGGGCGTCCTTGTAGAAAACATCAGGGTTCAGCACGTCGATCGCCTCATTCACGGCCTCCTTCTCCAGGAGCATGGCTCCCAGAACGGCCTCTTCAAGTTCGAGGGCCTGCGGCGGGAGCTTGGCGTGATCAAGCTCTTCCATACCGCTCTCTTCTCTTCCTTTAGCCGCCTTCTGGCGGACCTTCTCGACGTTCTTCGAAACTTGTTCCATGGTTGGATCGAATATAGAGCAGCGAATTCCATCCGGGATCTTTGGACCGCGTTTTAATGTTAATAGGTTTTCAAGATCATCTATTAACGATCGTGGAGAAAAAGTTCCTTATAAGGTAGCAGAAGTCGGAGTCTTTAACAGGAGGAAGCGAGAAGCTCTTTCCACGATCTTTTCAACCGATACCCATGCGCTCCATAAGAGCGCTCGCGTTCATGTTCCGACAAACACCTTGGCGAAGGAGATGATCGAAAGTGGAGCGACCTTCATGCAACTCGGTCTCGAAGCAGAGGTTCTCGATGCGCCCCGGATGGCTTTCTTCCATCCGGGTCAGATCGAGGTCGTGGGTCGCGATCAAACCTGCCACGGGATATTGCAGGATGCGATCAAGAAAGCGCCTGGAACCTTGTTTTTTGTCCTCTGAATTGGTGCCTTGCAGGATCTCATCGAGGAGGATAAGGAGTTCCTTGCCCTGCTCGAGCTCATCCACGATCATACGAAGTCTTTTCAGTTCAGCATAGAAAAAGGATTCGTGTTCAGCAAGGTCATCGCTGGTACGCATGCTCGAAAAGAGTCCGAGCGGACGAAAGCTCATCTTCCCCGCACACACAGCCGTCCCTGCCTTGGCCAGGATCCAGTTCACCCCCACGGTCCGGAGGAAGGTGCTTTTCCCTGCCATGTTCGCTCCCGTCACGATCTTGATGTGACCGGTCGAGGGGATCGAGAGATCATTATCCACCCGCTCATCGTCAGGAATGAGCGGATGCCCCATCGCCTTACCCTCCAGAACGATCCCATCACTACGGGCTTCAGGGAAACTGAAGGATGGATGGTCCGATGCCACGGCCGCAAGGCTGGAAAGGGCATCGAGCTCACCTACGACATCCACCCAATCACCCAGTTCATCCCCATAATAGGCATCCCATTCCCTAAGGCGCTCGTAACACTGAAGGTCCCAGAGGAGCAACAAGTTCAGCACGATGCCTACGAAAGGATTCGAACGGGCTTCGTAAGCCTCGAGGATACGATCCAATCCCTTCAACGCTTCACTGGCCGTCTTTGCGTGTCCTGAGCGGAGGCGTTCCTGCTCTCCCCGAAGGCGTTCACTATCGAAGCTCACCCCTTCCACGCCTTTGAGGACCCCTACGATCCCCCGCACTGCTTCACGGTCCTTTTCCATCCTGCGGAAAGCCTCCCGAACACGACCTGCTCGGATCCCCAAGACAGCCACGGGCAGGATCAAAGCGAGAACGAAGACCTTGAAAGGCAGGAAACCCGTGCTCACAACGACCAAAAGCCCGACCATCAAAAGAGGGATAAGCACGCGAAGGACGAGCGGGAGAAGGGAAGGAAAGCCCTTTTTCTCATCAGAGATACTGGAAAGCCGTCGAAGCTTGCGCCCCGCTACCCGCCAACTCATGCGTTCCTCAGGTATATCAGCCAATTCACCGACCCCTTCCTGCTCCTTACGGATCATCTGGGGATCGTTCGAAGGGTGCAGGAGCTTCCGGACCAGCTTTTGTTTTCCGAGTTCCGAAAAAGAGCGATCGATCCAGGCAAAAAGCCCCTTCTCCGCAAAGAGGTCGAGGTCCGCTGCAAAAGGATGATCGGCATCAGGGCATTCGGGGACCTCTCCCTCGGGGAACTCACCCTGAATACGGGCCATATCATTTCGATGGAGTGATGAGCGTTCTTCAAGCTGCTCTTTGCGCTCGGACTTACGTGCATGGTATCGGACCAGGATGAGAAAGAGGGACAGGGAAAGTCCCCCGCCGGTCAAAAGGACCCAAAGGGAGTGGCCCCATGTGAGCCATAGGACAAGAACGATCAACAGAAAAGCGAGAAGGCGTCCTCCAACGATCCACCGCAATCGTTTCCGTTCGGCACGGAGCTTCTCCTCGACCGCTTCAGCCGCTTGCTCATGATATTTGAGGGGATCCTTCATAAAGGGCGCAAAGGTAAGGATGTCCCGGACCGCGGAGCATCGAAGGGCATGGGATAATTCTTAATTTAGCGCGCTCATGCGCTTTCACCGAGAAGGCAAGAAAGTGATCCCTATTTCCCTCGGGATCCTCTTGGGGGTCAACATCGTCTTCCCCTTGTTGACCCATTATGCGAACTATACCTATGCTACGGTGGTCCTTCTCTCCCTGGTGTTCTTGGCCCTCATCCTTCAGTTCTTCCGGGTTCCCGATCGCCACACCCCTCTTTCGGACACCGATATCATCGCCCCTGCCGATGGGACGATCGTGGCCCATGAAGAAGTGGAAGAGGATGAATATTTTCACGACAAGCGTGTCAAGTTGTCCATATTCATGTCCCCCTTGGTGCCGCATATCAACTGGTATCCCGTCAGCGGGGCCATCCGTTATTTTTGCTATCACCCGGGACGCTATTTGATCGCCTGGCATCCGAAAGCCTCTGCAGAGAACGAATGCACGACGATCGTAATGGAAAGGGATGACGGCACGCCGGTGCTTTGCCGACAGATCGCCGGAGCTCTTGCCCGTCGTATCTCATGGTACGGCAAGGAAGGGGACCGTGTGGGGCAAGGGGATGAAATGGGGTTCATCAAGTTCGGCTCAAGGGTGGACGTTTTTCTGCCGTTGAGCGCGACGGTCCACGTTGGGATGCACGATGGGGTCACTGGTTCCGAGACCATCCTTGCAACGGTCTGAGCCCGTTACACCCTCTTAAGGATACCCCCCCCTGTTCTTTGCGGATCGTTTCTGAAAGGCATAGCGGAGCCGCAGCATAATGCCGAGCGTAGCGTTGTAAGTCTCCTCCCTTTGATTAGGGATCATCCGAGAAGCTTTTTCCTCAGCATTGGTGAGATCGTGGTCGAAGCGAAGCTCGAGGGTGGAAGCCCAGCCCCTTCCCCAACGAATACCCGGCCCTAGGCCCAGCATTACGCCGAACACTGGGGTTCGATAAGCTTGCTCCCAACCATCCCCTTCCCGTGAAGGGAGCGACTTCCCCTCACGGCTCCGCGAAGCGGTCTGAACCGAGCTCAGGTAAGGTCCGAAATGCCCTTTGATAAAGCTCTCCTCTTTTAAGGAGGTACGGAACTCGAGCATAAGGGGCACTTTGAAGTAACTCAATCGGGTACTGGCACGCTGGTCCTCATAGCGTCGATCGTAATAATAATTCTGCCCCTGGAAGCTGAAGATCCCTTCAGCCGCAACCGCAATACCAGGCTTGATGAAGTAGGCGAGATACAAAGCTCCACTTCCTCCCGGCGTAAAACGTCCTTCGATCTCCTCATCCTCTCGGTCATCCCGATTGGCGAGCCAACTGTTGTGAAATCCCAAAGCCGGTCCCAGGTGAAAGCCTTCCTGGGCCAGGAGCTGTCCCCCTGTCCCCAGAAAAAGGATGAAAAAGAGAAGCCATCGCTTCATATTATCGCTCACGAGCATCCTTGACCCCCTTTTACCAAGGGTTGGTGGCGACAACCTCAAGTTCGGGAATGAACCCACGCCCTTCCATCCTGAGATTGCTGAGGACCGCATGAGCGATCTCTTCAGGCCGGAGTTTCCCGGGCTCCTCATCCCGCTCTAAACGTCCCTCCTGACCGAAAGCAGTAGTGACTTCGCTGGGCTGGACCAGCATAACGCGAACATTATAGGGACGAAGTTCGTGTTGCCAGCAATAGCTCATCCCTCGAAGGGCGAATTTGGAGGATACGTAGACCGATCCTCCGGGCATTCCCTTCATTCCTGCTGTCGAGCCGATGTTAACGATATCCCCACCTTTCTGCTCCTTAAAACGGATCGACGCGTGAGAGGCCATCATCGCCGCACCCGTCACATTGACGTCATGGATCCTTTTAATATCCTCCGGCGTAAGTTGGTCCAACTCTTTCCGCATGCCGATCCCCGCGTTGTTGACCAAGCCATCGAGGCGCCCGAACCTTTCATCGAAGACCCGGTAGGTATCAGCGACATCCTTTGATGACGCAACGTCAGCCTTTAAAGGGACAGCTCCGATAGAAGCGGCGACCTCTTCCAGTTTCCCAGCATCCCTTCCCGTTATAAGAACAGCCGCCCCTTCTGCGATCAAGCTTTCCGCGATCGCTCGACCGATCCCGGAACTCCCCCCCGTCACGATGTATTGTTTGCCTTGAAGTTCCATAGCGCTCGTAAAGGTATCAAAGGCCTCAGGACCCGCTTCAGGCTTTTTGCTGCCCCTCACTATGAGCGAGTAGTAACATAAGCTCACGAAGGTTTCCGATCCGATAACTGGCTCCCGGGTCTTCCTTGGTCCACCAGGGATCGAAGAGCACCTGATCGATCCCGAATTCCATTGCCCCGATGATATCAGCCTCCACATCATCCCCGACCATCAGGACCTCTTTTTTCGTCGCAGCGACCTGCTCGAGCGCATAATGGAAAATGGCCGGGTCGGGTTTTCGGGCAGCGGCACGATCCGAAGTGACAATGACCTCAAAAGCCCCTTCAAGGCCGGTCCCTTCCACTTTACGAAGCTGGGTATCCGCATACCCATTGGTGATCAGATGAAGCCGATAATGGGCTGAAAGGGTTCGGATCAATTCCTGTGCCCCATCGATAAGACGGTCTTTCTCCGGGGTACCGCTCAGATAAGCTTCAGCCAGTCGATGGGCCAACTTCCGGTCCGAAACACCACTACGGAGCAGGGTGTGGTGAAAACGTTCGTAACGCAGTTCCTCCTTCCCCACTTTTCCCTCCCGATGCGCACGCCAATAATCCGCGTTGATATCCCGATAATGGGCGAGGAGTTCTTTGAAATGAGCGATCCCATATTCCGCTAATGCAAAGCGCTCGAAGAGCTCCCTCAGCATTTCCTCCGAATTGGCCTCGAAATCCCAAAGGGTTCGGTCAAGATCGAAGAAGATATGGCGATAAGGGGTCATCAGTGATGAGCAAAAGGAGAGCCGAAGAGGGAAGCGATACCGGTAAGCAAGAAGGACCAAAGGACCACGGAGAGCAAAAGGATCGGAAGGGTTTCTGAACGCTTCCTGAAGTACTTGGCGGCCAGTATGGAACCGATGGGGATGGAAATAATGGCCGGGGTGATGAAGGCCAATCCACCCAACCCGAAACGCTTTTTGACCTTTACGATGATCTTGTTCCTTCGGGTAAAATAGCGTTTCGGCCTTCCGAAGCCCTCCATCTCACGCTGCATCCGTCTTCGCCAAGCCCTTTTCATCAGGTGACCACTGCTCAAATAAAAGAAGAGGATCCCGGCGATACCACCAAAACTGCTTATGAACACCGTTTCCCAGAAGGTGAAGTTGTATACGTTCACCGAAAGGAAAGGGGAAGGCAGGAACTTCACGCTGCTCGCAAGGAAAACGGTCACCGCTTCCCAGAATCGGATGGACATCTTCTAGTTCTCGTTCTGCTCAGTGGACTCCTTGGATCCGAAAGCCAGATCGCCTGCATCACCGAGGCCGGGAACGATATAGGACTGTGCGGTGAGCTCGTTATCGACAGCGCCGACCCAGAATTCCGTATCCCCGGGCATGTTGCTCTTCACTTTTTCCAACCCCTCATCGCTCGCGATGACCGAGGCCACTATGACCCTGGAAGGGATACCCATTTCGATCAAAGCTTTGTAAGCGGTCACGATGGAAGAGCCGGAAGCGAGCATCGGATCGTTGAGGATCAGGATGCGGTCCTTAAGGGGCGGACAGGCCATGTATTCGAGCCGGATCTCGAAATCCTCGGGATCGTTCTTCAGGGGCTTGCGATAAGCGGAAAGAAAAGCACTATCCGCTTGATCGAAATAGTTGAGGAACCCATAGTAGAGCGGGATACCCGCCCGAAGGATGGTAGCGAGCACCGGCTGTTGTTGGATATGACGGATCCCTGCACCCCCTAGCGGCGTTTCGGTCCGGTCGTCCTCAAAAGGCAGGCCTTTGCTGATCTCGTAAGCGAGCACTTCTCCCATTCGTTCGAGGTTCCTGCGAAATCGCATCCGGTCCTTTTGGACCTCTTTATCGCGGACCTCAGCTAGAAAATGTTGGAAGACGGAATCTTGTTGATCGAGGACGTTCACCATGGTTTCGGGATCTGGATCGGGACAAAAATAGGGGCTTCCGAGCGATCAAGTTCTATCAGAGACCGCTTCCTTTACCATCTCTTCGTAAACATAGCTCCACCCTTCCCATCCTTTGCGTTCGCTCAGACTCTCGTTATGCCAGAGGCTGATGAAGGTCCCTCCCACTTCCTTCACCGAAGCGATGAGCCTTTTAATGGTAGCGAGCGATTGCTCCGGCGATTGTTCCATGTAATATTTCAAGGTGGCCTCCATTACCGTGAAAGGATAGACCTTCATCTTGGTCACCTGGTCCATTTCCAGATCGTAAAAGAAAAAAGGCGTGGCTGTCCCTGCCCGGAATCCTACTTCAGCTGCGAAGCCCATAGAATATTCTTCCTTGACCCCAAGGTCCAGCAACCGCCGATAAGTATAGGGCAGGTCCAATATCAGGAAGTGTTGCCTGCTCCGTATCACTTCACGCTTGACGATATCCGCTAGCCTTCCCATCTCCGTTCGGAGCTTCTCGGGATATCGGTTCGAATTGAAGGAAGGATGGATCCCCACATAGGCGTGGTCCGCAAGGTGCTTGATCAGGGAGCGGAGCTGATCGCTCGTGTAAGGTACGTTCTTGTCGTTGTACCCGTAATCGGCCAAAAGGAAGAAATAGATCTGCGCCAGGTCATAACGCGCTTTCATCTCCAACTGATACGGGTACGTGTCAAAAGGATCTTTCTGAAGGCCGAGCAAAACCCGCGTCCGTTCCTTGATCTCCGAAAGGTCAAGCATCATAAGGGAGCGCAAATATCCACCCAGGGTCCGCATCATACCCTTTTGGCGATAGGCGTAGGCATTATCGATATCGATGGTAGAAACGAAGGAAAATTCACGTTCGGGGAATTCGTACTCCGGATGCATGGCCTTAAGCGCGTCCCGTATCCATAGGCACCAACGGTCGACGAGCGGTTCCTGGAGGAAGCCGTTCTTATAAGCCAGGCTTTCGTGCGCCCTGAAACGGTCGTAAAGATCCCCCACGTAATGGAGGTACTCTTCATAACGACTGATAAAATAGAATATGGCCGCAAAGGGATCGAAGGGGAAAGAAGCATGCTCGTCGGAGCGAAAGAAAACGGGGTGCCCTTCCCATCGGAACGGTTTCAGCTCGAACTCGTAGATATCCGTTTCGAAGAGCAATTCAGCCGGACGTATCCAGAACTCGTTCTCAAAGCGGTCATCCGAATAATTCACCCGGGGGCCTTCAAAGCCCAGAAAGCGTTCTTTGTCGTCGCTGACCTCCACGGTCACCCCTAGCACTTCGCGAAAGACGAAGTCGAAACAGTGGTGGACCCTTTCGGTGATATCGTTGCAATAGACGAGGACCATGTTCACTGCTCCAGGAAGGAGCGGATCGTCCGACAAATATAGTTTCCCGCTGCCCCGTCCCCGAAGAGCTCAGGGACCGCTTCTGCAGATCCTTTTGTGAACAGCTCCGCTCCCTTTTCGATCCGCTCGGCATCAGCACCGACCAACACGGAATTCCCATTTTCCACGAGCTCGGTCCATTCCGTCTCATCGCGTAGCACCATACAAGGTTTCCCATGAAAGAAGGCCTCCTTCTGAAGACCACCGGAATCGGTCACGATAAGGGACGCATTGCGTTGGAGCCGGATCATATCGAGGTAAGACAAGGGATCGGTGACCATTATCGCGGGATCGTTCAGGAACTGTTCCCATAGCTCCTTTTGCACATGTGCTTCGATCGCTTTCCGAGTCCCGGGATGAAGAGGAAGAACGCCCTTCTTCCCGCTTCGCTCGAGGAGGCGACGGATCCCTTCCAGGATGCCTTTCAAGCGTTCAGGGTCCTTGCAGTTCTCAGCCCGGTGGAACGTTAAGAGAATTGCACCAGGAGCGATGCTCAGGCGTTCCAGGACATCGGACCTTCTTTCGGCGACAGGGGCGAGGTGAAGGGCATTGTCGTACATGACGTCGCCGGAGCGGTGGACCGCTGGATGGTCGATGCTGGCCCTCAAGGGGGGGTCCAAAGGGAACCCTTCGTGTCCGAGCTGGGCTTCTGCAACGACCGTAGGAGCAAAGAGGAGTGTGGAGACCTGATCGGTAAGCACGCGATTGATCTCTTCGCTCATCGCTTTCCGAAAGGAGCGGAGACCGGCCTCCACGTGCGCGATCGGAACCTGAAGTTTGGAAGCGGCCACTGCTCCGGCCAGGGTGCTGTTCGTATCGCCATATAGGAGAACGAGGTCCGGACGCTCCTCTTCGATTGAAACTTCGATCCCCCGTAGCATCCCGGCGGTCTGTTCACCCTGTTTTCCAGATCCCACTCCAAGATCCCTGAAGGGTTCCGGGATCCCCAGCTCGTCGAAAAAGACCTGAAAGAGCTCCCGGTCATAATGCTGGCCGGTATAGAGGATCCGCTCCTCGATCAAGTCCGCATGTTCCTCGTTGAGAACGTGGCTCACCGCAGCGGTCTTAATGCTTTGGGGTCGGGTGCCGATGATGGTAAGGATGCGGGCCAAATCAGATCCTGCCTTCATCGGCAAAGCTAAAACATTCGTCCGCCGCGATGATCAAATGATCGAGGACGGGAATATCCATAAGCTCACCAGCCTCTACGAGTTTGCGGGTTAGCGAAATATCCGCCCTGCTGGGATCCACATTGCCCGAAGGATGGTTATGACAGAGGATCATGCTGCTAGCCAGGTCCTGGACCGCCAGTTTGAAGATCAGGCGGGTATCGGCCACTGTACCACTAAGACCTCCCCTCCCGATCAAATGCCGAGCGATGAGCTTATTGGCCCGGTTCAGCAGGAGGATCCAGAACTCTTCGTGCGGAAGGTCCTCCAATTTACCCGCCATCAGTTCATGGACATCCTTGCTCGAAGTTACCGAAGGGGGATTCCCGCCTTTTTCTTCTCTCCTGCGACGCCCCAACTCCATTGTAGCGGCCAGGGTGACCGCTTTGGCGGTACCGATCCCCCGAAAAGCGAAAAGGTCCTTGACCGAAGCCTTACCGAGCATTCCCAATCGTTCATCGTGAGCCTTAAGAAGGCGGCGGGAAAGGTCAAGTGCGCTTTCATCACGCGTTCCGACCTGGATGAGGATGGCCAGCAATTCCGCGTTCGATAAGGCGGAAGCTCCTTTATTGAGCAATTTCTCGCGGGGTTGTTCATCCTCTGCCCACGAACGGATGGGGATATGTCGATCGGTGCCGGACCGTGCCATTACAAACGATCTAGATGGGCGAGCCTGTGAAGGCTCTTCTCGCTCTCCTACGATCCGGCGTGGGAAGCCCCTATGGGGCCTTAGGAAAGTTCGTTAACGTGCCGCTGCAGGCTGGCCTTCAGGTTGGCGGCCTTGTTCTTATGGATCACCTTTCGGCGCACGAGCCGGTCGATCATCGAGGTGACCTTGGGAAGACGTTCTTGGGCCTCCTTCTTGTCCTTCGTTTCTCGAAGGCGTTTGATGAAGGTCCGTGCGGTCTTATGGTAATAGTGGTTCCTGGAGCGCTTGCGCTTGTTGGATCGGATCCTCCGCAGGGTGGAACGATGATTCGCCATTCTTCTCAACTTCTTTTAAGGGACGGCAAAATTAGGGAGATCCTCGGATCCTGCCAAGTCCTACTGAAAAAAGAGGATCCCGAAGCGGGGATGGCTCCGGGACCCTCATCGACCTGCGACGACCTGCTGTCGGGAAGGCTCATGATATCAGGAAGACGGAGCGTCCACTTCCTGGCTATAGAAAGCCCCGGCCAGGAGAGCTCCTCCTGCGAGGCCGAGGTTCTTCAGGATCTGGACCAACTCCCGGGTTGCTTTGGCCTCCTCCTCAGCCCCTATCATGGCGGGTAAATGGACGGTGAATGCAAAGATCAGGAGCATCAAGGCCAAAAGCAGCATGGCGATGCGTGTCCTCTTATTGATGATAAGGGCCAGGCCAGCCAGGATCAATGCCAGACCGGTCAGATAGATCCAAAATACCCCCCCGGGAATGGGCACCATTGCGGCCATTTTATCGGCTCCCATGAAATGGAAGAAGCCGAAAAGCAAGAGGGGGATCCCGATCAGAATGCGTCCGATAAAAGCGAGCATTTGAGATGTCATGGTTTTTGATTTCGGGTGGGACATTCTTTTTCTTTCTTAGAAGGCGTCGATCCCTCATCCTCCCCTGACCTTTTCGAGGAGCTCGAAGAGCCGTTCAGCCTCCTCCTCACTAAGGTTTTCGCTCATTTCCCTCTCCAATACTTCCATTTCCGGAATGACCCGTTCTAAGAGTCGCCTTCCCTCTTCCGTGATGGTAACCTCGACCTGGCGCCTATCGGCTTCACAGACAACACGCTCCAAAAGCCTCTTTTGCCAGAGTTTTTCCACGACCCTTGTAGCATTGCTCGTCCGGTGGATCATCCGCTCCTGGATCATATGGACGTTCATCGGCTCACCCTTCTGCCCTTTTAAGATCCGAAGCACGTTGTATTGCTGCTCCGAAAGCCCATGCGCTTTCAGCACTTCGCGGACTTTATCTTCCCACCACGCACTCGTGAACATAAGGTTCAACAGCACTTTTTGAGCAGAGCTGCTGAACCCGCTCATCTTCAACTCTTCACGCAGCGGCTTTCCATTACTCATCGCAACAACAAATGTAATGATTTTTACTGTACCTACAATTAATTATCAGAAAGCCAAAGCATGAGCAAAAAGGGGCGAGCAGGTGTGTCCACCTGGATGAAAGCCCCTTATCGCTCCATAGCTCCCCGGATGGACTTTTGAAGGTCCGAGGGGCACTGACACGGGCGCCCGCTTTCCTTTTCCACGAAAACGAGGGTGGTCCGTGCCTTGGTCAAGAGCTCGCCTTTTTCATTAAGGACCTCGTAATCGAAGGGAAAGCGGGTCTCGGGGACTTCTTGGATCATGGTCCGGACGGTCAAAAGGTCATCGTAAAGGGCTGGTTTTATGAACTTGCTCCAGTATTCCAGCACCGGAAGCAGGACGCCGCTATCCTCGAGCTCTTTGTAACTGAAGCCGAGCTCACGCAAAGCCTCTACACGCCCCACTTCGATGTATTCCGCATAGTTGCCGTAATAGGCATAGCCCATGCGGTCCGTTTCACCGTATCGTACGCGAAGCTGGGTATCCGAACTGTACATATGATCGTTCCCTTTTGATACTGATCCTTCTGCCCCACACCCCCGGCTTGACGAATATCCAAAAGATCCGGGACCAAGACCGAAGATCGGGAGCTCTATCCATTCAAAAAATCCTCCTTCGGCATACCAGTTCCCCTGCGGATCCTTTATCATTGTAGAGAGCTTCATCCCGCATGCTCAGCGATATTTGGCACATAACACCCCTTTTCTTTCTCTTCGTTCTCAGTGCGTGCCAAGAGGGTGGGGACCTCGAGCTCAAAAACCAGCAATACATCGTGAAGGACTCACTAGGGCAGGACAGTGCCATTGCCTCCAAGATAGCCCCTTATAAAAAGAAGTTAAAGGAGGAGATGAGCGTCGTGCTAGGATATTCGGCGCATCCTCTTCATAATGCACGACCAGAAGGAGGGCTCGGGAATTTCGTTGCGGATCTGTTGCTCGAACGCACCCAACGATGGGCGGAAAATACCGGCAACGAAAAACCAGACCTTGCTCTTCTGAACCATGGGGGATTGCGGACCTCCCTTCCCGAAGGGGCCATCCGGAAGCGGCGCATTTTCAAGTTGATGCCTTTCGAGAACGTGGTGGAGGTCCTCAGGTTGGATCACGATGCGATGAGAGCCCTCTTTCGCTACTTGGCCCATACCCCTCAACCCATTGCCGGCGCCGAACTCGTGGCAAAAGGGGACGAAGTGCAAAAAATCCGTATCCAGGGAAAGCCACTTGATAGTGGAAGATATTACCACGTGGCGACCAGCGACTTTTTGGCCCGTGGAGGCGATGGAATGGACTTCTTCAAAAAGGCCCGATCCTACACATCCACTGGCATCAAGGTCCGGGATATGATCATTCGTCACATTCGCTCCCTGGATGCGAAGGGCGACAGCATCCGGGCCAAAGTGGACGGTCGCGTGAAAGTTCTGAAAGCGGACAGAACCTCATGAAGGAAGGAGCGAACAGTATCGGGAGAAGGGAGCTCTTCAAACGGGGAGCAGGGCTTTTAGCAGGGTCCGGGCTCCTGAGCGCATGCAGGGGTGAGCGAAGAAGGAAGCTCACCGTTCTTCATACGAACGACATGCACAGCCACATCGAGCCTTTTCCTTCCAGTGACCCGGACCATCCTGATGAAGGGGGCATGGCTGAGCGGGCCTCGCTGATCGATGCGGTCCGTGAAGAAGCCGAACATACGGTCCTTCTGGACGCCGGAGATATTTTCCAGGGAACTCCTTATTTCAATGCCTTCGATGGGAAGCTCGAGCTCAAGCTGATGAGCATGATGGGGTATGATGCCGCCACGATGGGGAATCACGACTTCGACCGGGGTACGGAGGGTTTCGAACAGGTCCTCCATCATGCTTCCTTCCCATTTGTCACGACGAACTACGATCTATCAGAGACCCCTCTGGCAGGAAAGACCTCCAAAAGCAAGGTCTTGGAGCGCGAGGACCTGAGGATCGGTATCCTCGGAACGGGCATCGATCTGGATGGGCTAGTAAGCCCCTCCCGAACTGAAGGAGTGCGCTACCTCGACCCGATAAGAACAGCAGAAAAAGAGGCAGACCGCTTGAAAAAAGATGGATGCGACCTGGTCATCGCCCTGAGCCATCTCGGCTTTCGCTACGAAAGCGAGCAAGTCTGCGATGAGGAGCTTGCCAAAAGGACGAAGAGCATCGACCTGATCCTCGGAGGCCATACCCATACCTTCTTCGAACGCCCCAAAGTCTATAAGAACCTGAACGAGCACCCTGTTATCATGAACCAAGTAGGGTGGGCAGGGCTGCGATTAGGACGGCTCGATATCGAATGGAGTGACCGCAAAGGGCTCGAAGGATTGGAAGCTCTGAACATCCCGGTGGAAGCGAGATTCAGGTCCAAAAAACGGATTTCATGAACGAAGAAAAAATTTCTGGAATGTCAATAGGGCAAGCGTTTTTTTTTGAAGATATTTTTGTAAATATTTGTAAAGATCAAGGCTCCGCTCGTTAACGCAAAATCATTTTTCAAAACCGCGTGTTTCACCCAATAATATTTTGAGCTAGCATGAGTACGGCACATGAGGAGGTCTGGCAGCGATGCCTGGAAGTGATCCGCGACAATGTGAGCATGCAAAGCTTCAAGACATGGTTCGAGCCGATACGACCCATTAAGCTGAAAGAGAACGTTCTGACCATCCAGGTCCCCTCTCAGTTCTTTTACGAATGGCTTGAAGAACACTACATCAACCTTTTGAAAAAGACGATCAAGAAAGAACTCGGACCGGAAGGACGCTTGGAGTACAGCATTATCATGGAGAACAAATACGATGAACAGGATCCTTACACCGTTCAGGTCCCAACGGACAACAAAAAAGCCCTGAAGAACAAACCCGTATCCGTCCCTGCCGAGGTCGGTGAAGAACGCTCGATCAAGAATCCCTTCGTGATCCCTGGGCTACGCAAGGTGAACGTGGACCCCAACCTCAAGCCCAGCTATTCCTTCGAGAACTTCGTGGAGGGAGATTGCAACCGCCTTGCCCGTTCCGCAGGGTATGCAGTCGCTAACAAGCCCGGGGGGACTTCCTTCAATCCCCTCTTCATCTATGGGGGTGTGGGCCTCGGTAAAACCCATCTCGCCCATGCCATCGGGATCCACATCAAGAACCAGTTCCCTAACAAGACCGTCCTCTACGTTTCCTCGGAGAAATTCACCAACCAGTTCATCGACGCGATCAAGAACAACAACACGAATGACTTCGTCCACTTCTACCAAATGATGGACGTCCTCATTATGGACGACGTGCAGTTCTTCGCAGGCAAGGAGAAGACCCAGGACGTCTTTTTCCACATTTTCAACCATCTTCACCAGAACGGCAAGCAACTGGTCCTCACTTCGGACAAGCCACCTGTCGAGATCCAAGGGGTCGAACAACGCCTCCTTTCGCGTTTCAAATGGGGCCTTTCTTCCGATCTCCAGGCTCCGAGCCTCGAGACCCGGATCGCCATCCTCCAAAAGAAAATGTACGCTGACGGCATCGACATGCCGCAGGAAGTGATCGAATACCTCGCCTACAGCATCACCAACAACATCCGCGACCTGGAAGGTGCTCTGATCTCCCTCATCGCCCAATCTTCCCTCAATCAAAAGGAGATCAATCTGGACCTTGCCAAGCAGATGATCGACAAGTTCGTGAAGAACACTTACCGCGAGGTCTCGATCGATTACATCCAAAAGGTCGTTTGCGATTATTTCGACCTTCCCATCGAACTTCTCAAGTCCAAGACGCGCAAGCGGGAGGTGGTGCAAGCAAGGCAGATCGCCATGTATTTCGCCAAGCAGCTCACCCGCTCATCCTTGGCGAATATCGGTTCCTATTGTGGCGGAAAGGACCACGCAACCGTCCTGCATGCCTGCCGCACCGTCAACAACCTGATGGAGACCGACAAGGAGTTCAAGGGCTACGTGGACGAACTAGAGAAGAAACTGAACATTCAGTGAATGCGGATCCTTCTCGTCTGCCTCGGTAACATTTGTCGTTCCCCCATGGCTGAAGGGATCATGCGGCATAAAACAGCGGGGAGCGAGCTCGATATCACGATCGATTCTTGCGGCACCGGCGATTATCACGAAGGGGAGAACCCGGATCCCCGAGCTCAAGAGGAGATGCTTCGACGCGGGATCGACATCTCCCACCTGGTGGCCCGGGCTTTCGAGCATGCGGACTTTGAAAGGGCTGACCGTATCTATACCATGGACCTGAACAATTTCGAGCACATCCGCGAACGGGCCCGGAACGATGATGAGCGCTCCAAAGTGGACATGATCCTGAACGTATTGCCGGATCTGGAAAGGTATACGCCCGTGCCGGACCCTTATTTCGGTGCCGAAGATGGTTTCAAAACGGTCTTTGAACTCCTCGACCGCGCTTCGGACCATATCCTCAAGGAGATCGAGGATGAGCAGCTCCAAAGCTGAACTTCATCTCCTTCCTGCTCCTCTCGCTGACGACGCCCCTATTGAAGCGAGCATTCCAAAAGGAACACGGACGGCGGTCCGAAGCATCCGCCATTTCATCTGCGAGACCCCGAAGCGAGCACGTCGATTCCTCAAAGCCCTCGACCTCGACCACGAACTTCAGCAACTGAACTTCTATCCGCTCAACAAGCACACCGACCCGGAGGACCTTCCTTCCTACTTAACGCCTTGCCTTGAAGGCCATGATACAGCGCTCCTGAGCGATGCCGGATGCCCTGGCATTGCAGACCCGGGAGGGGATCTCATAGCCCTGGCCCACAAAAAAGGGATCCCCGTACGACCCCTTACGGGTCCGTCCTCGATCACCATGGCCCTCATGGCTTCCGGAATGAACGGCCAGCGCTTCCGGTTCCACGGCTATGCTCCCCACGGCGACAAGGAATTGAAGAAGCTCCTCGAACGGATGGGGAACGATGCCCGAAAGGGCGAGACCCAACTCATCATGGAAACGCCTTACCGGAACGAGCGCTTGCTGAGGGCTTTTCTTCACTGGGGCGACCCGGAACTCCGTCTCTGTATCGCGATCGAGCTAACGAGCGAAAGAGGGTCCGTTCAAAGCATGGCCATAAAGGACTGGGAAAAAGAGCACCCGGAATTTCACAAGCGACCGGCGATCTTCGTTCTGGGTAACTAGCTCACGGACCATCCCCGGGGATCTCCACGTTCTTAAGTAATTGCGGCCCCACTAAACGCTTGTGGACGTTCTCTTTGGAGACCTGGAAAAATCCCAGGGCGGATCCACTGATATTGGTGGGAATATTAGCAGGGGGAGCTGCCGCAAATGGATTTCCCGAAAGCTGCGTCTGGTCGCGGAAGATATCATAGAATTCTTCACAGGCCGGAGAGACCGAACGCGCAGTAAGGACGAGCATATCTCCCAATTCCACCTCGTTCTTCTCAAAACTCTGGACCGCCGCAACGATCTCTCGGCCACCTTCCGCATCGAAGACCACCTTTTCATTGGCCTCATCGGAGATCAGCTCACCACCGGCATATAGGTTAAAGAGATAATGCCCCGGCTGAGCGAGCTCATCGAAATGAGCAACCACCTGAAAGGTCGTGTCGATCTCTCCCTCTTCTTGCTGCTGCTGCTGAGCATTCTGGAAAGGTCTTAGCCTCAAGTGGATCGAATCGATGTCGATAACAGGTCTGACCTTGCTGCTCGAAGTATAGAGCGAATCCTCGTGGTCGATCTCGAGCCGGTACTCCTCTCCCACCTTCGGATCGAAAGAAGAAGGTGCGTGGTAATAAGAGCTGGAATCGGGATCAGCATTTTGCTGGAGATCGTAATAGGTCCCCCCTTCCACGAGGGTGACGTTGGCATTATCCACGGGTGGAACATCTTCGGTGTTGTAATAGCTCGTGGTGTAAGTGACCCTGATCCACTGGGGGGCTTCACTGCTATCCGTCAGGAAGCCTTCTACGACGACGGAAGGTCTCTCTTTCTGCCCAAGGTCCAATTCAACCTCGGCCGTACAAGCGGTCAGAAATAACATGGAAAGGATGGCGGGTAGGAACTTGCGCATGATCTAAAAACGGAATTTCCAACTGATCCCGGGTATGGGACCAGGAATGTAGAACATCGTGGTCTGTGGTTCTCCTCGATCGTTCTCGCTGAAATTGATCGAGATCGGATTCTTTCGGGCGTAGACGTTGTAGACCGATATGTTCAGGCTGCTCTTGTCGAAAAAATCACCCTTTTCCCTTTTAAAATCGTAAGTGGCGGCCAGGTCCCATCGGTGGTAATGCGGCATCCGGTCCGAATTCCTCGAGGAAAAGTAAGGGGCGCTGTTGTTTTGAAAACTATAGCGCGCAGTGGGTAACGTGACCGCTCGACCTGTCTTATAGACAAAGTTCGTGGAGACGGAGAGCTGCTCGTTGATATCGTAAGACATGCTGAGATTGACGCTATGCCGGCGGTCATACGGAGCATAATAAGCCTCCCCTTCATTGATCGCTTTTACTTCCCGTTGCGTTTTGGCCCAGGTGTAGCTGAGCCAACCGTTCAACGGTCCCCGTTTCTTCTTCAGCATGAACTCTGCCCCATAAGACCAGCCTTCCCCCAACCGTAGTTCGGTAACAAAGGTCTCGTTCCCGATCACCTCAGCATTGTCCACATAATCGGTCAACGCGTATATCTTTTTATAATAGACCTCGAGGGAAGTTTCAAGCCGGTTGTTGAGGAAATTCCGAAAATACCCCAGAGCCACCTGATCAGCCTTTTGAGGCGGAATGTTCCTGTTAGCCGTGTACCAAATATCGTAGGGAACCCCTGATGTGGAACTACTAGAGCGCTGTAGATATTGTACCATCCGGTTATAGCTCGCTTTTACCGACCTGTTGCTGTCGATCCGGTAACGAAGGGAGATACGGGGTTCGAAATTGTAGAAGAAGGTGTCCGTAGCCCAATCCTCGATAGTGGTCGTATCAACAGGACGGTATTCGAGCGGATCAGATCGGTCGAGGGTATAGTGCTTACCGGGACCGATGCGCTGAAAGCCCGAGACCCTTATCCCGTATTTTCCGGTCAACCGATCGGTGACCTGCTGTTCATTGCTAAGGTAGATACCATGCTCCAGGCCGTTCTTTTCGCTAAGGCGACGTTCAAAGGTCCCCACCCCTTCGGTTTTGGCTTCGAGTTTACCGGGATCGATGTTGTGGTAGATGCTCTCCAGACCGAATCGGACCGTGTTCTTTGAGTTCGGGTAATAGGTGAGATCCAGCTTAACGTCGTGATCATTGAGCCAGGAATCCCATGAAAAGGTCTGAACGCCCACATCTCCCCGGATGTTGAAAGAATAACGGCTGTAGGCATAGGAGAAGTTCATGAAGAGCTTCTCACTGAAAAGGTGATTCCAGCGAAAGGTCCCGGTTATATTCCCCCAGTCAAAACCGAAAACATCCGAAAAGCTGGTCACATCACGCCCGAAATAGCCGGAAAGAAAGATACGGTCCTTATCGCTGAAACGGTAATTGGCCTTTACGTTGATATCGTAGA
This sequence comes from uncultured Weeksellaceae bacterium, assembly GCA_964537825.1. Lineage (GTDB taxonomy): Bacteria > Bacteroidota > Bacteroidia > Flavobacteriales_D > CAYVSK01 > CAZIDL01. The sequence goes on along the minus strand of CAZIDL010000006.1, from coordinate 20,418 downwards.
AATAAAGCTTATTCTGGTTGATGGCTGAGTCGGAAGAAAGCCTTAGGAAGAGGTCCGCATAGGTCCGGCGACCGGTCACCAGGAAGGAGCCTTTACCGCTATCGATCGGTCCTTCCACTTTAAGCCTACTGGACAGGGTCCCGATACTTCCTTCAACGCCATACGTTTTCTGATTCCCTTCATCCATCCGCACGTCAAGGACGGAAGAAAGCCGCCCCCCGTAGCGAGAAGGGATACCTCCTTTGTACAATTTGAAATCCTTTACGGCGGAAGGGTTGAAGGTGGAAAAGAACCCGAAAAAGTGAGAAGCATTGAAAACGGGGGCTTCATCGAGCAGGACCAGGTTTTGATCCGCACTCCCTCCTCTTACGAAAAATCCGGTACTCCCTTCGGTCCCGGATTGAACGCCGGGAAGCCGCTGCACCGTTCGGAGCACATCAGGTTCCCCCAGGAAAGAAGGCAGTTTTTCCATTTGTTCCATCTCGATCTCTGACGTGCTCATCTCCACTGAGCTCAAGTTCTCATCCGGTCGTTCTCCCTCTATCTCGACCACTTCGGTCTTCCTTCCCCGATCCGGGAGCTCGATGTTCATTTTAATGTTCTCGTCCAGATCGATCGAACGCTTCTTGCTCTCCTTGCCCATATAACTATAGACAAGATCGTATTCGCCCTTTTCGAGCGTAAGCGAATAATAACCGTAATTGTTGGCCGCAGCCCCGGTCCCGGTACCCTGGACCCTGACCGTAGCGCCGATCAATGCCTCACCGGTAGCAGAATCGGTAATGTGCCCGCTTATCGTATAGCGTTGCTGCGCCGAGAGTTGAAAAGCGATAAAGAGCCCCAGGATAAGGAAGGCACCTCTCCACAACGGGGGACCATCAAAAGGCTTGAGCGCTCTGAACATGGAGGGCAAAAATAGGGAAGCGATCACAGCGGTTGAAGGCGTTTCTGGAACTTTCAGAACAAACCGCCAAAAAACCGATATGTGGCACTTTAAATAAGCTTAAGGGAAAAACCGAGGGGGGCTGAAAAAATATGCGTTTCCTGAAGGAAACAGCCCTTCTGGTAGGTGTTCATTCCAGGGGTCCACTCCCCCTTTCGACCGGGAGGGGTTCCACGTCCTTACCCTGGGGTGGTTTCCGTCGCTCTTTCTCCCTTAGGGGGAGCAAGGGAGCATCGTTATCCTGATAGGCGTTCACCCCTACAATGATCCGTTCCTGGTTCCCTAAAGCCTCTTGCCTTTCCTTACGCGAAGCTTCGATCCGAGCCTGCACATTCCCTTTTTCAAGGGCCGCAAAGAATCCCCCCTGCTCTTCGAGCTCCCGGACCAGATCCCACGCTGCTCGACCGATCCGATCCGTCAACGCTTCAAGATAATAGCTACCTCCTGCCGGATCGATCACCTTGTTGAGCTGGCTCTCCTCTTTCAAAAGATGATGGGTGTTGCGTGCAACCCTTTGCCCTAGCTCGGAATGCTGCCCACTTGCCGCATCATAAGGGTGGATGCTGAGTTCGTGACACCCTCCTATCACAGCAGCCATTGCCTCTGTGGTCTTCCGGACCATATTGGTGTAAGGATCCCGCCGCGTAAGGGACCACCATGAGGTCCGTGCAGCGGTCCAAGGGGCCTTGCTGCAAGCGTGTTCCGGACCGTATGCTTCGACGATACGGGACCATAACTGACGGAAAGCCCGTAATTTAGCGATCTCAGGGAAAAAGAGCGGGCCGCTACTCAGCTCGAAACGAATGCGCGGCGTCAGTTCATCGATGGACCAACCGCTCTCCAGAAAGGTCACCAGCAGGTCGTGTCCCTGGGAAAGGGTGAAGGCCAACTCCTCCACCAAACTAGCCCCTGCATTGTGAAAAGGATCGCTGCTTACAGGGATGCTATGCCAATCCATTCCTTCACGATGCAACCCATCCGAAACCCGCACCAGTTCCTGAAGCACATCCTCCTTTCCTTCCCCTGGCCAACTTCCTTCTTTGAGGAGGAAGGATACCGGATCATATAAAAAAGCCCCGCTCGCCGGAACTTCATCGCTTTTTTCCCGAAGCAGGCTCCTCCATTTATCGGGCTCCTTTTCAAAATGCAATTCCAGTCGATCTGCTCCCAAAGCCTCTTCCGGAATAGCAGCTTCGCTTTCGGGAGCTGCTTCGATGGCGATGGATCGAACCCCTTGCTCCAGTGATCTCCGTATGGCCGATCCTTCATCGGGTCGAAAGGGCATCCGGATCCGCCATTCGTTCGTACTGGGAAGGATCGCTCGCCGATAAGGGACCGAGCCCGGGTCGGAAAGATCGGTCCCGGGAACTTGTTCACGCGTATAAAAAGCTTCGATCGAGAACCCTTCTGCCTCCCAATTCAGGTCTTCAAAAGCCTTTCCCTTAAGATCCTTTTCAGCCTTCTCCTTCCACGCTTCGAAAGACAGGGGTGGGAATTCGGACAGGTCAGGATGCTCCTTCAAACCCATGGTTCCAGGCTTTCACTGGTTTTCGAGAAGGTTCTCCCCCTCTTTGCCTTCCTCTTCTTCGTCCACGATCACGTAAATGTCCTCGTTGGGCTTTTTCATCAAGTAACGCTCACGGGCGAATCGCTCCAGCTCGCTGGTATCGCTGGTAAGGGCTTTGAGCTCTTCCTTCGTCCGTTCGATCCGCTCCTTGTAGAATGAGCGTTGCTCCTTCAGCTCATTCAAGCGCTGATGACGTTCATACTGGCGGATCAGATCGTTGTTGTCGAAAAAGAGGAGCCAGAGCAAAAAGGCCAGTACGGTAAGAACATACTTGTTCTTGAGGAAGCGTGGGAGCTTTCGGAGCAGCTTCATGATGAATTGACTTCCGCCCCGAATGTACGAAATGTGGCGACTATGATCCAACGCCTCTAGGACAAGACCGGAAATGGGGCATCCATATACCTTCCCATGCAATGTTTTAATAGGAAGCGGTACCCCGAATGAGCTAGGGAGCGATCCGAGGAGCCGTATGTCATCAAGCTGTCTCTGGTCATCTCGCCAGTGCTCGAACTGAACATAGCCATTGAAAAAGCCCCCCTGAAGGAAAAGGAGCATCAATGCTTTCCGGCAGAAGACGAATGAACGAGAAAGAGCGAAGAGCTGAGGAGGCTAACGCAGGACCAAGATCGATCATCCATCAGGTCCGCTCAATGACCGTTGCATATCCTTGTCCGACCCCCACGCACATCGTAACGAGGGCATAGCGCTTTTCCTGGATGCAAAGTTCCTCTACAGCGGTTTGAAGGATCCGCGTTCCCGACATCCCGAGCGGATGGCCCAGGCTGATAGCCCCTCCATTCGGATTCATCCTTTCATCGGCATCATCGAGCCCCCACTCGCGCATGCAAGCCAGGCTTTGGGCGGCAAAGGCTTCGTTCAATTCGATCACGTCCATATCGTCCATACTGAGGCCAGCTCTTTCGAGGGCTTTATTGGAAGCCTGAACGGGGCCAACGCCCATGATAGCAGGCTCCACTCCGACTACAGCCGATGAAACGATGCGGGCCTTGGGTTCGAGCCCGTGTTCTTTGACGCCGTTCTCCGAGGCGATCAGCATGGAGCCTGCTCCATCGTTGAGCCCGGAAGCATTTCCGGCGGTCACCGTTCCGTCCTTGGCGAACGCAGGTTTGAGCTTGGCCAAAGCTTCCATCGTAGTGCCGGGCTTCAGGAACTCGTCCTTATCGAAGACGATCGGTTCGGCCTTGCGCTGCGGGATCTCGACGGGGACGATCTCGCGATCGAAGCGCCCTTCGTTCTGGGCTTGCTCGGCCTTTTGTTGGGACCAGGCCGCGAAACGGTCCTGATCTTCGCGCTTCACCCCGTAGCGCTGGGCCACGTTCTCCGCGGTCTCCCCCATGGAATCGGTCCCGTACCATTCCTTCATCTTGGGATTGACGAAGCGCCATCCGAAGCTCGTGTCGTAGATCTTCGAATCGTTACCAAAAGGCTTACTGCTCTTCGAAATGGCATAAGGACCACGCGTCATGTGTTCGACACCTCCCGTCAGAAAGAGGTCACCATCTCCCATCTTGATGGCGCGGGAAGCGTTGACGGCCGTCGCCATGCTGGACGCGCAAAGCCGGTTGACCGTCTCGCCGGGGATATGCTGGGACAGCCCCGCCAAAAGGAGGGCCATTCGGGCCACGTTCCGATTATCCTCGCCGGCTTGGTTGGCACAGCCGTATAGCACATCGTCGATCTTCTCTTTCGGAAAGTTCGGGTTCCGTTCAAGGAGTTTTTCCATGGTCAAAGCTGCGAGGTCATCGCAGCGGATGGGTGAAAGGGTTCCCCGGAAGCGTCCGACCGGGGTGCGGATGGCGTCGATGATGTAGGCTTCTTGCATGGTCCTCGCTTGGTCTTTTAATGGGTGGATGCGTCGTTCAAATGCTACTTATGGACAAGTCGTCCAGAATGTACGACAAGTCGCGACTTGTCCCTACTCAAACCATTCTCTGCTCGTTCGATAAACGGTCCCTTTGAAAAGGGCCACTCGCGTTCCGTCCTCTTTTGTGATCGTAATGTAATAGATCCCCGTCTTCTTGGTCAAACCCGCTTCCTCAGCTACTGCCGTGATCGTATCCCCTTCCTTCACCCCTTCCAGGTAGGACATGGATGTCTCGATGCTGAGTGCCATCCGATTGTGCCCGTTCGCCGCAAAGGCCAGTGCACTATCGGCCAGGCTGAAGGCGATCCCACCGTGCATCAGGTCGAAGCCGTTGAGCATTTCCTTTCGCACCGTCATCCGGAGCCTGGAATAGCCGGCCCCGTCCTCGATCCGCTCGATCCCCAGCCATCGGCTGAAGGGGTCGTTCTCGTACATCCGGTCTACGACGCGGGTAGGAAGGGGTTTTTTGGGGGAGTTCATAGGTCTTGGGGAGGTGGTTAGAGGCTTAATTCCCAAATTTAAAGGGGGCGAAGAAAAAGGAAGCTTTTTCTCCGATGTTTTTCGGTCCTTTTTCTAAAAGCCTCCGCATCTTTCCAGCCCCCGGATCTTCGATCCGGGGCTACAATGGTTGGATCCCTGCCGGGATCCTTGCCATTTCAAGATCCTGCATTGCACGGTAAGTTTCCCCAAGACCTGAAACGGTCGAAATTGGAGTCGAACCGATCAATTTTGGGACCATGAAACGATCAAGAAAGCCTCAGGTGAGGATCGAAAACACGGTTCACTTTAACCGGGATCGGTGGGGAAACTTGTCCGAAATATACATCTAGAGGAGAATATAGAAGCCCCATTCTCTATTCAATGATCAACTTCCGCAGATGTTCCTTGAGGAAATAGGCCCCTCTCCTTAAGCCGGATACATCAAGGCTATGGAATGGTCCATCTTTCACGGAACGATAGACCCGTCCCTGGGCATCCATGAGTTTGAGGGACCGTATGGATGCATCGGCCTTCAGATCCTCCGTCACCGTTCTGGATGTCGGATTCGGATAGATATGGACGGCTCCTTCTTCTTTTGGATGAGAGGAAATAGAACTCGTCAAGGAATCGCTAACGCTGACAAGCCAAAAATCACTAGTATCAACACCCCCGAAATGACCGCTAACATCTTGGTCAAGGGAATTCACATTTCCACCTACTGCAAGATTACCATTAACCCCATTAGCTATTCCCGTGCCCGATTCAAAATAACGCCCCCCAAAAGAATTCTCCCATATCAAAATGCCGCTAGTATCAATACGTGAACCGGATCCGGTTCAGAGAAAATAGGGAAAGAATCTCTTGTCAATCAAAGGTGATCAATTGCTCCCCAGGCAACTTCCACGACGATCGCGTATTGGGAGGCCTTTGCCCTTTCTTTTTCAATGTATCCGTAGGGACGGGTCATGTAGGGACAAGTCACGACTTGTCCCTATCCTGTTGCGTGGATCGCATATCGGTACGGAACGCACACGTGCGTTCCGTACCATCATTCCAACATAATCGGCGAATCGGGGAACGATCGCGATCGTTCCCTATCCGTTCGATCCCGCTGGGATCGTTGATGCCTCCGCACCATTCGGCCCCCAGATCTTCGATCCGTGGGCTACGAAGCCGGGATCCCTTCGGGATCCTCGCCTTCACCGAATCTTGCATGGGTCCAACAGGGTTTTTGGGCTGAATGTTGATCGGCTTCACATAGATCCTCTGTAGGGACAGCTCACAAGCTATCCCTACATAAGCATATCACCCCTTCACCATGATGATGCAGCATCCTCAGGACACCTAGCCCTTGAGGCATTCCTTCGTATTCAATAAAACGTTCGCTGTTCCCGGACCATCTTCTTCAACAAGGGGCTCGGCCGATAGCGCTCCTCCCCGTATTCCTCCTGGAGCTGTTCGAGCTCCTCGAGGACCCAGTCAGGACCGAGTTCATCACACCATCTGAGGAGCCCTTTGGGGTAGTTGACGCCTTTCGTCATGGCGAGATCCAGATCATCGCGACTGGCGATGTTCAAGAAGAGAGCGTCCACGGCTTCATTGATGAGCATGACAAGGATGCGAGTGACGATGTACTCTCCCAATTCCTGATCTTTAGAAGGCTCGAGGTTCTTCGCATTCTCACCGTAGTCGTAATACCCCCTTCCGGTCTTTTTCCCATAGAGACCTGCTTCGAAAAGGCGCTTTTGCGTAATGGAAGGACGGTAACGGGGCTCGTAGAAGAATTCGGTGAAGACGGTCTGTGTGACCTTGAAGTTGACGTCATTTCCGATGAAGTCCATCAGGGTGAACGGCCCCATACGGAAACCTCCGAGTTCGGTCATGGCGTGGTCGATGGTGGGGACGTCCGCATATCCTTCTTCCAGGATGCGAAGGGCTTCCCCGTAAAAGGGCCGGGCCACGCGATTGACGATAAAGCCGGGTGTATCCTTGACGCGAGCGGTCACTTTACCCCAATCGTCGAGCAATGCTTGCACGCTGTCCACCTTCTTCCTATCGGAAAGGACCGAAGGGATGAGCTCCACGAGCGGCATGAGGGGTGCTGGGTTGAAGAAGTGGGCACCGAGGACCCGTTCCGGATGTTCGCAGGAAGAGGCGATGGAAGCGATCGAGAGGGAAGAAGTGTTCGTGGCCAGAATACAGTCTTTGCTCACATTGTTCTCCAGATCCTGAAAGATGGTCTTTTTGATCTCCAGGTCCTCGATAACGGCCTCCACGACCATATCGCTCTTTCGGACCCCTTCGAATTCGTCAACAAAGTGGAGCCGATCCCAGACCCCATCAACCTGTTCCCGCGTCATCCGTTCTTTTTCGACCTGTCGCTCGAGGATCTTGTTGAGCTTTTCCTTCGAAGCTTCCTGAGCTTCCTTTTTGGCGTCGTAGAGGTAGACCTGATGTCCTTGCGTCGCGGCTATCTGAGCGATCCCGGACCCCATGGCCCCACAGCCGATCACCCCAATGCCTTCGTAGTCCTTAACTGCCATGAACTGGTTCTTTAAAGCGGTTCAAGTTCTTATCAATACCCTTTGTAACCCGGTTTCCGTTTGTTCAGGAAGGCGTCCACCCCTTCCTGATAATCGTGGGAATGACCGGCTTCTTCCTGAAGGAGTTTTTCGAGCCGGAGTTGCGTGGAAAGGTCATTCTCCAATCCAGCATTTAGCCCTCGCTTGGTGAGTCCGAGCCCTTTGGTGGGCATTTTGGCAAGCTGTTGAGCCGTGCCGTAGGCTTTCTCCTCCAATGCTTCATCCCCGCAGGTGCTGTAGATCAACCCCATTTCCTCGGCCTTTTCGGCCGGAAGCTTTTCCCCCAACATCGTCAAAGCGGTGGCCTTTTGAAGCCCCACGAGACGGGGAAGCATCCAGGTCCCTCCGCTGTCCGGAATGAGGCCGATCTGGGAAAAAGATTGGATGAACTTGGCGGATTCGATGGCAAAAGTGATATCGCAAGCAAAAGCGATGTTGGCACCAGCTCCGGCCGCCGTTCCATTCACCCCGCATACGATCGGCTTTTCGATCCTCCGAAGAAGCCGGATGATCGGATTGTATTGCTCTTCCACGATATCCCCGATAGCGGGAGAATCCTCTTGAACAGCCGCTCCCAGGTCCTGACCGGCGCAAAAACCTTTGCCTTCTCCGGTGATATAGATGGCCCGGACCTCAGAATGCTTGTCGTAACACTCCAGTGCTCCCTGAAGTGCCTTCGCCATTTCCATGTTGAAGCTGTTAAGCTTGTCCGGACGATTCAGGACGATCCGCGCTACACCGTCCTTCACCTCCGAGCGGATGGTCTCGCTTTCCATAGGGGAATGGGGTTTTTGGAGCGCGTAAATTTAATGGATCGTCAAAGGAGGGGAGCATTTCAGATCGAACTCCAATTCCAACTCAAGCCCTGATCTTGCTTCGATGCCGGATGATGACCCCGGAGCCTTCAGCAAGAAAGACAGAACTTGGCGGGTCTTCGTTCAGATGAGCGAATTCTTTCCCAAAACAATCCCCATAATCCACGTCAATATGATGGTCCTTTACAGAGTGAAGCCGCCATGAGGGGTGCTCCACCTGATACTCGGAGCTGGTCCTTTCTCCGATCTTTGCGTAACCCCAATAATGTTCGGCGATAAATGCTTCCTCGGTCCCGGGCTCGATGGGATGAAGCTCCGGATCCGCCTTCAACTCCAGGCTGTTCCATTCATCGCTCTTCCAATAGTAGCCCACCTTAAGCTGTTCCTCTTCAAGACGCTGTTCAAACCGGGTGGGCATCCGCTTGTAATGCTCGTTGTAGAAGGTATTGGCGATGAAAGCGACCGCGTATTTCGGAACGATCTCCCGGAAGAAGACGACCCCTCGTTTCCATGTCCCGTCCCTCCCCTTATAACGATTGTAAAAGCGAAGGTTGATCTCTTCGAAATTCACATGAAAAGGAACTTTCACTCCTTTGATACGGGTGTTGCAGAATTTGAACCCCACGAGGGTGACATAGGTGCGCCCGTTCCAAAGGTCCAATTCGGTAGCGGGTGGGATGTAGGGTTTCAGGATCTCGGGATCAACCAAGTGATTGACCATAGCCAAATTCCGCCATTCGGCTCTAAGAAAGATCTTCTTTTCTTTCATTCGATATCGGATCCTCTTTTCATCACTCTGAACATTTCTTCCGAACCATTCGGTCTTTCCGTCGCTAAGCTAACGAGGACCGTGACGAGAATGCTCAGACCAAAGGCCGGGATCAACTCGTAAAGTTCCGCATATAAAAGCGAGTTGAGCCATTCCGGCAGGGGACCTATCGCCTCTTTGATAGCGGAAAGGTTGTACCAAAAGAGCGTGACCAGCATTCCGGTAAGCATTCCCGCCAAAACACCAGCATGGGTGGTCCGTTTCCAGAAAAGAGCCAACACCGATACCGGTCCGATGGCCCCACCGACCCCTGCCCAAGCAAAGAGAACGACCGTAAATATCACGTTCTCCATAAGGAACCCCAGGAACAAAGAGAGTACGACCAAAACGACCACCACCGAGCGGCTGATGAGCACCATTTCCTTCTGGGGAAGTTCCTCCCCTTTTTTGAAGATCTTTTGATAAACATCCCGGACCACAGCCGAGGAAACGACCAGGAGCTGCGAATCGCAAGTGGACATGATGGCCGCGAAGATCGAGGCCACGATCAAACCGAAGATGATGGCCGGCACTTGCTCTTGGGCCAAGAGCGGATAAACGTTCTCCGGGTCGTTCCCTGGGAGCATCGCCTCCGCAGGGAAATAAGCCCTTCCCACAAGCCCGATCATCAAAGCTCCGAAGGCCATAAGAACGTTCCAGAGGGTCCCCATGTAAGCGGAGTACTTGAGCTTTTTAGGGTCATCGATCGACATGTAACGGCTGATGATATGCGGATTCCCGGTCGAACCCAATCCGATCCCGAGAAAGCCGATCAACCCTCCGGTGGATATCGCCATCACATCGAGATGGGAAGCATCGAAGGCGTTCAATTCCTTTTGAACAGCGTCCCAACCGCCAAAGTCGATAATAGCCATCAAGGGAAGGACCAGCAGGGCGAAGATCATGAAGAA
>CAZIDL010000006.1:0-10417 GCA_964537825.1 uncultured Weeksellaceae bacterium | reverse complement strand
AGAAAGCCTGGACCATGTCCGTGAGGCTTACCGCCATAAAGCCTCCCAGAACCGTGTAAGCAAGTACGATAAGGGAGGTGATCATCACCCCCTCCCACTCGGCCAGGCCGAAGCTGGACGCAAAGGCCTTCCCGCCGGCAAGGAATTGCCCCGCCGTATAAGCACCCAGAAAGATGATGATCACAAGGACCAGTAGGATCCGGAGGATCCCATTGCGATCGTTGAAACGAGCGGCAAAGAAATCCGGAAGGGTGATGCAATCATAGCGCTCCGTAAAAGTCCGAAGGCGGGGAGCATAAAAGAAAAAAAGAAAGAATTCCACGATCGTATAGCCCACCGCAGCCCAAATTGCGCTCGCACCTTGGGAATAAGCCATTCCCGTAAAACCCAACAAGAGCCAGGAACTCCTTCCCGAGACCACGGCGGAAAGGGCTACTACGAGGCGGTTCATCTTCCGCCCCCCGATGAAATAGTTCGTGATCCCCTGCGAGGAAAAGCGGGAGGAATAGATCCCGATACCGATGATCAGGAGGAGGTAGGCGATAAAAGAAGTCAACGCCCAGGGGTTCAGTTCGACCCCGATCTCTTTTGTAACGTTCTCCGCGAGGAGAAGGGGGATGTTCTCCAGCCGAGCGCTCATCGTTCCCCGAATTTCGAAATTCGCTCCGAAGGCGAGCATGAAGGATCTTTTTTCAAAGCACGCAAAAGCCTACGCGAACCATCGCCCGTCTTATCCGAAAGCCCTCTTCGATCTGTTGTTCGAACGGGTACGGGGGAGGGATCGAGCTTGGGACGTGGCCTGTGGGAATGGTCAAGTAGCTCATTCCCTGGCCTCCGTTTTCGACCGCGTCGACGCGACGGACATCAGTGAAGCACAGCTCGCTGAGGCCGAGCGGTCCTCGAATGTCCACTATCAAGTTGCTCCAGCCGAGGGATCGCCCTTTCCGGAAAGCGCATTCGACCTGATAACCGTGGCCCAGGCCCTTCATTGGTTCGATGTTGCTGCGTTCCATAGAGAGGTACAGCGGGTCGCCAAAGAAGGAGCTTCGATCGCGGAATGGGGTTATGCCCGGCTCCAGTGTGAAGATGAAAGGGTCGACCGGCTTATCGATCGCTTCTACAATGGAACGATAGCCCCTTATTGGGATCCGGAACGCAAGCATGTAGACCTCGAATACTCGGACCTGGCCTTTCCTTTTTCGGAGGTCGAAGAGGAACGCTTACATAGCGAATTCCGATGGGGTGCTGAACGAACTGCAGCTTACCTCAGGACCTGGTCAAGCGTGCAGAAGTTCATCGACCAAGAAGGGAAGGATCCGGTAGATGAGCTGGAAGATCGAATGAAGGAGGTCATAGGAAACGGGGAACGCCTCTTTCGTTTTCCCATCTTTTTTAGAATGGGAAGGGTACAGCACCGGGATAGCTAGGCTCAAAGAAATACCCACAAGCAATGGAACCCAAGCCAATGCTCGTTACCGCAATAGATCCTTCAGCCCTTATAGCCCAGCCTTTTTCCGGACCTGCTAGCTAGTCGTTCATTCCCTCCGTCTTCGCTTCGTCCAGGATGAAGCGGACGGAATGAGAATCCGTTCCTTCCGGCATGGACTCCTGGAAGCAATCGTTCCAGTGGATAAAAAGGGTAGCGAATTGCATGTCCGCCACTTTTGACGGGATCTGGAATTCCGTCTTAACCTTAGCCGACTCACCCTTCAAGAGGGTCTTTTCATCTTTCTTCTTCCCTGCGATCTTCCCCAACATGCCTTTCTTCTTCTTGTTCCGGTACTCATCTCCTTCTTCGGTCTTGACGGTAACCTTCTTGTGATTCAGAAGCCCGACACCATCCCCTCGGTAGGTGCATTCGAAAGCAGCTTTGGTCACATCCGTTTCCTTCTTCACATCCCCATCGAGCTTGCATTCAAAAGTCCCTTTACCGACCTCAAAGGAATTCTTCGCAGCAGGGAGCTTAAACGGCTCGGCCTTTTGAACCTCGCCTTCACCGGAAAAACGATAAAGCCCAGCTATTTCAGCTTTTGCTGAGTCCACGTGAAAGTTGGCATCACCTCTGAGCTTGAATTTGTGGGTTTCGCTTTTCCCAGGGGGAATAATGATCTTTTCCTTTTCGGGATCGAATGCTTTTCCGCGGACCGTAAAGGTCCCCTCGTGCGGCTTGAACAGGAGATAGTCATCCGAAAGGTTATCGATCTCCATTTTCACAAAGAGGAATCCTTTCTGGCTGTGCTGATCGGAAAAGCTCAGCTCGTAAGCTTCGGTCCGAACGGGTTCGATCTCCTCGTAATGATTTTCGTGCTGCGCGTTCAAAAGAAAGGGAAAGAGGATGACTAAAGTAAGTGCGGTCTTTTTCATGGTCAGGTGCATTTGGCTTTTCGAAGTTAAGGGGTTTTTGGTTCAAGAAGGACCGGACCGTGCTTCTAAAAGTTCGCTGCGCTCGATGGGCCCGCGACCCTTAATTTCGTTCCCATGGCACGTCAATTCGTCGTCGGAGACATTCACGGGGGATATAAAGGGTTCCTACAAGTTTGTGAACGGAGCGGCATAGACCCTCAAAAGGACCGGCTGATCTGTCTTGGAGATGTGTGCGATGGCTGGCCTGATACACCCGAAGCCTTCGAGAAGCTCTTCGAATTCGATGACCTGATCTATACCCTCGGCAATCACGACGTCTGGACGCTAAAGTGGATGGACGGAACGATCGCCCGGATGGAGTTCCAGGCTTGGTACATGCAGGGAGGGGCCGCCACCATCGAAGCCTATGAGCGAAGACCGGATTTGAAGGAGAAGCATCGGAACTACCTGGAGGAAAAGGCCCTGCGTTACTTCATCGATGAAAAGGGTCGCCTCTTCCTTCACGGGGGATTCGACCGTGATCATCCCATCGATCAGCAACCCGATCCCAGGGTCTACCATTGGGACCGTACCCTTCAGGAGGAAGCTTGGCGGCGGAGGGATGAGGATATCCGGCTCGGAGACTTTCCGCGTATCTTCCTCGGCCATACCCAAACCGTGACCCGCGGAAGCGATCAACCGCTTTTAAATGCCAACGTGGTTTGCATGGACACCGGCGCTACCTCGATCGGCCCCCTCACGATGATGGATTGCGACACGCTGGAATATTGGCAAAGCGACCCCCTGCGGATGCTCTATCCAGACCATGAGGGAAGATAGCTTCAGGGATCGGGTTGTCCTTTTAGAGGCTTGGCAGGAAAACCACCTAGGTCACTGAGAAAGCATCGCGGACGGAGAGAAACTTGCTATTGGGATCTTAAGGCTGTGTTGGACGGTGAGGTTCTGGTGACGTAGGAACGCTCTATCCTTAGGATCACGAGATCCGGCCCCTGGATCAGGGATCTGGCCCTCACTTTTTTTCCCTACGATGCAAAATGCAAAGAGGAACGAATACCATGGCCGGAACCGGGGACTGCAAAAAGCCCATGAATAGGCGTGCAATGGAATAGCCTTGCTGGGGCGAGCCGATAAGGTGACCAACCCCATAGGAAAGGAGTGCTAGCAGAAGAACGGCGCCGTAGAGCAATAGGAACCAACGGAGGTAGATCTTGGAGCGGAAAAGCAGGAAGAGGGCCCCAAGCCCCAGAAGGACGTTCAGAACGGTAAAGACAGCGGTCAACAAGAATTTGCTGGCAAAAAGGGTCGAAGGATCGAAATCCTTGAGGAACTCCATGAAGGAATGACCCTGGAATTCCGCTCCACTACGGAGTTTCTTGATCGCAAAGTTGATATTGACGAAGATGAAGTCCCGGAGGTAGCCGACCGCGATGTAAGCAACTGCGACGAGGACGAGCAGGATGTTCCGGAGGATCTTGCTCATGGATCCTCACCCGGGTCCAAACCCGTTTTACCGTCCGTCCCATTCCGATCCGCAAGCTTTCCTGCCCAGATGTACCAAAGGAAGAACACATACCCGTATACGATAACGGAGAAGGTATACGTGTGATTGAAATCCAGGTAAGCGTAATCGAAGGTCACGATGATCGAAAGGGCGACGACCCTTAGCACGTTGAGAAGGTGGATGCTGATAAGACCCAAGGGAATGAACCAGGCTTTCTTCCGCAGCGGGCCGGGATAAGCGATCACAAAGATGCTGAAGAGGGCGAAGAGGGTTAAGCCATTGCAGGGGTCCCCGATCCAGAGTCCATGCGTCCCATCGATCCCGATCGTACGTATAGAAACGTCATCGGGAGGCTGTGGGATAAGGTCATACCCGAACCCTTTGAGGACGAACCCTGCGAGCAGGATCAGGTTATCGATAACGAGGCGATCGAGTTTCCCCCAAGGCAGGATAACGAGTTCGTACAAGAAGTACCAGCTCAGATAGAGGACGGCTGCAAGGACGATGAACCGCTTGAAGCGATCGTTCCACCACTTGGAAAGGATGGAATGAAAAGAATCGGTGGATGATCCGCTTTTCGTTCCCTCCGAGGCCTCCATAATGAAAAAACCCCGATCGCCGATCGGGGTCTTAACCTTTTATGCTTTTTCGGAGCGCTCTTTCTTGGAAGTATAAGCCTTTCTTCCACCGTAAAGAGCACCGGCTGCTATTAGCCAACCGACGCCCCCGTCGATCGGAACACAGGGAGGCGGCCAACAGCCCGGGTCATCACCCCCACCGGGATCACCCCCTCCGCCAGGCTGTGCAAGCACTGCGTCCGGAAGCAGGAAAAGCCCGATGAACAGGGCAACGATGAAAAGAAAACTCATTAAGCGCTTCATACCTTCAGCTGCTTGAAGGCCAAATATAAGAGATCCATTCGGACCCTTCAATCCTCCTCCAAAAAGCGGAGCAGGGTACTAAGGCGTCCTTTTAATCCCTTTCGGTCCACGATCATATCGATGAAACCGTGTTCGAGCAGGAATTCAGCTTTTTGGAATCCTTCGGGAAGGTCCTGGCCCATCGTTTCTTTGATCACACGCGGGCCCGCAAAACCGATGAGCGCATTGGGTTCAGCGATGTGAACATCCCCTAACATCGCAAAGGAGGCCGTAACACCTCCCGTGGTCGGATCGGTAAGGACGGAAATATAAGGAAGCCCTTTCTCGGAGAGTTGGGTGAGCTTGGCCGATGTCTTCGCCATCTGCATCAAGGAGAAACCGCCTTCCATCATACGGGCCCCTCCGGAACGTGAAATGATAATGAGCGGGAGATTTTTGTTGATGCAATGATCGACCGCCCGAGCGATCTTCTCACCAACCACGGAACCCATGGAACCTCCGATAAAGCGGAAGTCCATTGCGCAAATGATCGCATCGTTCCCCTCGATCCTTCCCTGACCGGTCCGCAGGGCCTCATTCAGACCGGTCTTCTTCTTCATCTGAGCGATCCGCTCCGTATACTTCTTGCTGTCCTCGAAAGAGAGCGGATCCGCCGCGGTCAAGTTCTTGTTCAACTCCTTGTACTTCCCCTTATCGAAAAGAAAGGAGAAGTAAGCTTCCGACCCGATCCGATCGTGATAACCACAATGGTCACAGGTATAGTAGTTCTCGATGTGATCCTCCGAAGGCATCACATACTTGCAACCCGGACACTTGTGCCAGAGTCCCTCAGGGGTCTCCTTCTTTTGGCTGGTGGAGGTGGTGATGCCCTCCCGGATCCGCTTGAACCATCCCATTCCTCTAAGCGCAGCTTCTGATCATCAGGCCAGATCGATGTCGTCGTTCAGGTAAACGTCCTGAATGGCGTTCAGGAGTTGGACCCCTTCTTCCATCGGACGCTGGAAGGATTTCCTTCCGGTGATGAGCCCCTGACCTCCGGCGCGCTTGTTGATAACCGCGGTTTTGACGGCATCACCGAGATCGCCGGCCCCGCTGGAAGCACCGCCGGAATTGATCATCCCGATGCGGCCCATATAACAATTGACCACTTGATAACGGCATAGGTCGATCGGGTTATCACTGCTCAATTCGCTGTACATCTTATCGTTGGTCTTTCCGAACCCGATCTCGGTGAAGCCATGATTGCTCTTGGCAAGCTTTTGCTTCACGATGTCCGCCTGGATGGTGACCCCGATGTGGTTCGCCTGACCGGTCAGATCAGCAGACGTATGGTGATCCGTTCCGTTCTTCTTGAAATCGCTGTTCCGCAGATAACACCAAAGGACGGTGGCCATGCCGAGTTCGTGGGCCCGGTCAAAGGCCTTTGCGATCTCGACGATCTGCCGATCGGACTCATCGGACCCGAAATAGATCGTCGCTCCGATCGCGGCAGCACCCATCCGCCAAGCTTCCTCGACCGTACCGAAGAGCAGCTGATCGTAAGTGTTCGGATAGGTCAAGAGTTCATTGTGGTTGATCTTGACAATGAAAGGAATGCGATGGGCGTACTTCCTAGAGACATTCCCGAGCACCCCGAAGGTAGAGGCGACAGCATTGCACCCTCCTTCGATGGCGAGCTTCACTAGGTTCTCCGGATCGAAATATTCGGGGTTCGGAGCAAAAGAGGCGCCTCCTGAATGTTCGATCCCCTGATCCACCGGCAGGATGGAAAGATATCCCGTACCACCGAGGCGGCCGTGCTCGTAGATCGCTCGCAGGTTACGCAGCACTTGGTTGTTCCGATCGCTGTTGATAAAGGTCCGTTCGATGAAATCCGGCCCCGGCTGGTGGAGCTGGTATTTCGGAACGGTCTTGCATTCATGTTCGAGGAGCTTTTGGGCATCATCCCCGAGCAGTTCTTCGAGCTTATTGCTTTCGATCGTCGTGGTCGCCATGATGATCGAGTTTTATTACGCGGCTACTACCCTGCAAATCTATGAATTTCCGTTGCTCAAAAGATGGGAGGAACGCTGATCAGAACGGGTATCCGATCCCGAGGTTCAGGTTGGGGCGCGGTCGGTAAGGACTAAAGTCTTGACCAGGGACTTTTCGGGCCTGTCGTCGTCGGGCCGAATTGATCCGTTCCTTGGGCTGAAAGATCCAACGTTCGCCAACAGGGAGTTCCGGATCTTTCAAAGGGATGGCAAGATCCAAGCGCACGATGAAGAAGTTGAGGTCGATCCGGAGTCCAAATCCCCCACCGACCGCGATCTCGTTGAGGAACTCCTCGCTACGGAAATGACCACCGGGACGCTTCTCGTTCTTTTCAAGAAGCCAAATATTCCCGGCATCGAGAAAAAAAGCACCCTTTACGGGATCGATGAGATCGAAGCGATATTCCAGGTTCCCCTCGAGCTTGATATCGCCGATCTTATCGAAGGAAAGCGAAAAGGTGGAATCCGTATAAGAGCCCGGCCCGATGGTGCGGATCCGCCAAGCCCTTAGCCCATTGGACCCTCCCCCGAAAAAGCTCCGCTGGAAAGGAAGCGCTTCTGAATTGCCGTAAGGAACACCAATGCCCCCGGTCCATCTGAGGGCGATCGAACTTTTGGAATTGATCCGATGATAGAAGCGTAGATCGACGTCCGCCTTGATGAACTGAGCATAACCGATATCAGCGATCCGATACCGGTCATCCGCTCCCCTTTCAGCACCGCTCCAATTGTGGAAGGCCTGGAGCGAATTCCCTGCAGCCTCGAAGTCCCCCCTGAAAAAGGTGATGTTCTCCTGATCCGGGTGTTCCTGACTGTTGTAGGTATAAGCATATTGGGAACCGAAGATCAGATGGTCCTGGTAACTATTGAGAAGGAGTTGGTCATCCAACTCCTTCAGGCGCCTCTGAAAAGCCCTCGTTTTATCGATCCGGATCATGCTGAGCACGATCGGATCGACCTTGTGTTTTTTCAGATCGGTCTCATCCCATCGATAAGACATGGACATGCTCGATATGTTCCGGGTATAGTCAGGCCTTTTCTGGAAGTTCATCGAAGCCGTGAAACGGGTTCGCGGATCGGAGGATCGGGCAAAACGAGTAGGCGGTACGGGGAGCAGAAATTTTGGGATATCAAGGGAGACCTGGGGACCGAACTCCACGGTGTTCAAGCGAAGGCCGCTGACCACATTGCTTTCTTTTCTTTTATCCTCTGTGATCACATTCTGAGACTCTACACCGCCGCTCAGATCCACCCCAAAGGTCTCACCGCCTTTGAAGATGTTGCGGTTCTTGTAGGTCAGATTTCCGGATATACCGAGGTTGCCGCCTCGATTGGTGCCGCGCGATTCGAGGGAGAAAGAATGGGTTTTCGTGCGACCGAGCTGGATGACGCAGTCCAACAAACCTTCTTTTCCCTTCACTCTACGGTAGCTCACGTTCACCGACCGAAAGACTTTGAGGTCGGAAAGGCGCCGATAAGTGAGATCTTCTTTGGACTGCTGGTAATAATGCCCCGGTTTGAGGTAGATCTTTTGGATCAATAACTGGGGGTCGATGCTAAGTTCTTTAAAAAAGAGGAATCGATATCCTTCCTTCTTCTTCAGGGTATCCACTTTCGAAAGTTGCTCCTGATCCCGGCGGGGATCGTGATCAGTATGCACGTAGAGCCTGCGGATCTTCCATTGCCGATGGGGATGTTCGGTGACCTCATCGCTACCCTTGCCAGCCCGACGAATTTCAGGGTTAACTTTAAGCTCCACCGCTACTTTTCGATCGCCAACAGAACTGTCAAGATCGAAATGGATAGCACTCTTGCTGAAGGTATAATAACCCCGGTCCCGCAATAGCTCGGTCAATTTCTTCCGTTCCTTGTCGAGTTTTTCGATATCAAAGGGCTGCCCTTTCTTCAGGCTGTTCTTTTCCCGAATGAGCTCCTTTGCATCCCCTTTAAGGGCATCATCGAGATCGTAGCTGATCGTTCCGAAACGATAGAGCGGACCTGGCTCCAACAAGTAATGGACTTCTGCTCTTTGCCGTTCTTTATCTTTTACGAGCGAGTCCAGGACCTTCGAGCGGAAATATCCCTTCTTGGTCAGATAGGTTTGCATCTGTTCCACGGTGCGACGGGTCTTGGCGGTATCAAAGACCACGGGAGCTTCTCCCACATCCTCCTTCAGCCATCGGCGGACCTTGCTTGAGTCGTTCCCGTTGTTGGCAAGATTGTGAACGCCCATGTGAAAACGGATGAACCCGAGTATCCGCTTGTTAGGCTGTTGTTTGATGACGCGGCGGAGCTTCTCTTTGCCGAATCGTAACGAATCCTCCACCTCGATATGGTTCCGGTCCAGCAAGTATTCATCCTCGGCAAGGCGCCGCGTAGGATCGCAGGAAACGAAGGAAAGACTGAAAAAGAGCCCTGTAACAAGGCCCCAAAGAACCTGATATGAGGGGGGGCGGCTGGAGATATTCCTAACTTTGACGGCAAATATAAGCCACCCCTTCCCCCTTCTCATGCTATCCCAACGCCGGATATCCAAGATGCGTTCCCTCTTTCGGAAAAAAGAACGCCAAAAGCACGGGCTTTTCCTGGTGGAAGGGGTGAAACCCATTTCAGAGCTCTTGAGGAGTTCGTTCAATGTCAGTTTCATCGCAGGGACCGAGGAGCGGATCCATGAACTAGGGCGGGAAGCGGATGACGAGAGAACCGAATTCGTTCCATGCGACCGCGCTACGATAGAAAGCTGTTCCGCCCTCGAACATCCGGAAGGGCTCCTGGCCGTGGTCGAGATGCCCGATCCCGGCTTCGATGCACGGAAGATCCCCGAAAAAAGGCCCTTGCTCTGCATCGAAGGCCTCCAGGACCCGGGGAATCTCGGCACCCTGTTTCGCATCGCCGATCATTTTGCCCTGGGAGGGCTTTTGCTCTCACCGGACAGCGTAGATCCCTTCAACCCCAAGGTGGTACGCTCCAGCATGGGGGCCATCTTTGAACAACCTGTGTATAAAGAGGAACTCCCCAAGGCCATCGAAACCTTAAGGGGTGAAGGACGGAAGGTGGTGGCGACGGAACCTGAAGCTTTTTCCATTTATTCCCATCCGTTGGAACAAGAAGTTGGCCTTCTTTTCGGGAGTGAATCGCACGGGCTGAGTGAAAAGATCAAAGGAATGGCCGATGAAAGCCGGAGCTTACCCGCTTTAGGGAGGGTCGGATCTCTGAACGTAGCGGTCTCAGCAGGGATATTTTGCTCCGAATTGTTGCGGGGAGAGCTATGAAGCAGAGCTATATACGGAGGGGTGGCCGCTCGTCCTTTGCTTACTCTTAAATTCAAACCCCATGAACGAAGGATCCGATGAAAGCGGCCTTTCGAAGGATGCCCTTGAACGGTTCCGCCAAAAGACAGCTACTTCCCCTTCCAGCGAAGAACTGTTCGAGGAGATCCGAAAAGGGGAGCGGGCTTCTTTGAGCCGTGCGATCACCCTTGTCGAAAGCCAACGACCCGAACAAAGCGAGCGAGCCCGATCCCTCGTGGAACGTTGCCTTCCTTATGCTGGGGATTCAGTAAGAGTAGGCATCACGGGGGTCCCTGGTGTTGGCAAGAGCACTTTTCTCGAAGCTTTAGGGACGCATTTGACCGGATG
>CAZIDL010000005.1:0-59194 GCA_964537825.1 uncultured Weeksellaceae bacterium | reverse complement strand
AGAAAGCCTAAGGATGGCTTGACTGGACGAGGGTTCGAATCCCTCCGGCTCCACTAAGGATCTTAAATTCCAGAAATGAAAGGGTCCCGTTCATCCATGAAGGTCCTCATCCCCTGACCCCCGCCCGACCGAAGGTCGTTCGGGCGAGCTTCTCCTTCAGGAGAAAGGGGAACAAAAGCATCCGAGATTTGGGGGGTTGAGGTTTGGGATCTTGGATCTTCCTGCTCGACTGACGCGATCAGGCGGAGAAGTTGGGATCTGCGCACGAAGTGCGGCTTGGCCTTGTAGCTCAACTGGATAGAGCGTCAGGTTCCGGTCCTGAAGGTTGGGGGTTCGAGTCCTCCCAAGGTCACGAAACTAAGTGTTCATCAGTAATACCTTGGTCGCCTTAAAACACCAATTTAAGGGGATTTTGGAAAATCGAAAAGGGTTAGGTGTTACGAACGTACACGGCAAAATTGGTCACAGATTTGGTTACAAATAGGGAGTTCTGGTCACAGATTTGGTCACACGCACCCCGCCCTTGTTACCAAAATGACCCTTTATAGTGGAGAAGCAATCTCACATTACTCCCTCCCTCCTCCACAATCCTTTTCAGCTTCGCAAGGAAACCCTTTACATTCACCTTGTTCCATCCCTAATCGATAATCTAAAGCGGACAAAGCGTATTTGGTCACCATTTGAAGCCATCCGTTCCTAGGGAAATGCCCCTCCTCTCTCCTATTTTCCATCGACCATCCTTCTCACCCCCAACCGATAACGATCCACTACCTTCATGGATGAACCAATACGGTTCGATCCATGGTCCGCTCTTTTCTATTGGCCTTCATATCCTTCATGTTCCCCTTGCTTCTTTTCGGGCAGGATGAAGGGAAGCCGGTGAAGGATACGACCGAGAAGAAAGATTCTTCATCACCGGACGATCGAAGGCGGCTGTCTCCTTTTTGTTGAACGCTCACCATCTCCTTGATTTTCACAAACCACGGGTTTTGGTAACACGTCCTCCCGAGTTCACGAACATAGCTGTTCCAGGGTGATGAACCGGCCCATCGTGCAAAAAAGCGTTCGATTGCGGATCTTCCTTACTTTTGAGCTGCTCCCAGGGAAGTCATAGCCTCCTTCTTCATCATGCCTTACGGGTTTCACAAGGACAAAGACCGCTATTTCGAACAGCAGCGGATCAATGCACGGGACTATGTCATCCCCTTCATCGAAGAAGCATATGGCCCGGTCGATGGAAAACGTGTCATGGAGATCGGTTGCGGGGAAGGAGGGGTGCTTCAGGCTTTCCTCGACAGGGGTTGTGAAGGATCAGGGATCGAATTGGCCGAACCGCGAGCAGAGCGCGCGGAATTTTATTTGAACGAGGCGATCGAGGCAGGGAAAGCCTGCATCTTGAAAGAGGACATCCATAGCTACGAGCTGTTCGAGCGCATCGAAGAAGGCTTCGACGTGATCGTTCTGAAGGACGTGATCGAACATATTCACGGGCACGAAAAACTCTTCCGACGCTTGAAAGAATTCCTCAAGCCGAAAGGATGCATCTTTTTCGGATTCCCGCCATGGCAAATGCCGTTCGGGGGACACCAACAACTCTGCAAGAACAAGCTCCTTTCCCGACTCCCCTACTTTCATTTGCTCCCCCGACCTATCTACAAGGGGATCCTTCAATTATCGAACGAGCGCCAGCGGAAATTGGACAACCTGATGGACATCAAAAGCACAGGACTTTCGCTGGAACGATTCGAGCGCGTCACCGAAAGAACGGGCTATAAGATCCTCAACCGAAAGCTCTACCTCTTCAACCCTATCTATCGTTACAAGTTCGGAGTAAAACCCAGGGAACAACTCCCCTTAATAAAGCATATTCCCTACTTCAGGGACCTCTTCACCACCTGTGGCTATTACCTTATCACTCCCAGAGGGACTGAATGAAGACCAAAAAGAGCCAGAGTGAGCAATAGCAGATAGCCGAGGAAGGGGACCATATCCTGAAAGGTCATAGGGGAAAGTTCTTTGCTATCCTTCCGTCGAATGATCTTTCATAGCTTTTCATTTCTTCGATCCTATATGCTTTATCTCTTGACTGAAAAGCGGCCGATCACCTTCTTCTTTCTGCTTTCCTTGGCCTTTATCCCACACCAAGCGATTTCTCAAGGAGATCCGCTTAAACCGCGGATAAAGACCTTCCCCCCCTCCTCCTACCAAGCCCATCCCCAAGTTTATTGTGCTGAGCAGGATCCGACGGGGGCAATGTGGTTCGGGACCGCAGATCTTATCCTTTATTACAATGGCGAAGCTTGGGAAAAAGTACCAACCCGTTCAGGCATGTCCGCTTATTCCATGGAGCTGGATAATGCGGGGAGGGTCTGGATCGGGGGCAATAGTGAATTCGGGTATCTTAGGCCCATCCACCCTTCCAATAATAGCGTTCCCCATCTAAAGAATCAGGACAGTTCGATGAAAGCGGCCAAAGGATCGCGTTCGAGGCCGCCGGGCAGCCTCGAGTACATCTCTCTTACTCACCTTTTACCTGATAGCCTCAGGGATTTCAACATCGTTTGGAAGATCCATGCCTTAGGTGAGAAGGTCTACTTCGATGCCGAGAACCTTCTCTTCGTGCTACATAAAGGATCCATAAAGACCATTTATCCAAAGAATATATTCTATCGAACCCACGAAGTGAATGGTGAACTCTGGGTTCAGGACAGAGGGCATGGCCTTTACAGGATACCAAAGAAGCCTGAAGCCTCTCGCAAAGATCCGAACGCCCAACTCCAAAAACTCCCTGGAAGCAAAGATCTCGCTAAGAAAACGGTCATGAAGATCCTGGACAGCGTTCCCGGGATCCTGAATGAAAACAGAAATGAAGTTCTCGTCCTCACCCGGAAGGAAGGGCTTTATAGATATCGGTACGATCCCAATATAAAAGAGGGAGCAAAACGGATGATCCCCGTTGGTAAAGCATGGAGTACTTTTCATCGTAAGGCTGAGATCTATCATGCAACCGCTATCGATCCGAAAAAGAATCCTTGGGAAGCTCCCCTGGTATTAAGTACGATCAGAAAAGGGGGAGTACTGCTGGACTCGGTGGGTCGCCCCGTCCACGTTCTGAACGAAGATGAAGGCATGAGCTCTAGGTCCATATGGCGGAGCACGCAAGGAGCTCCAGGATCAGGCATCATTTGGAGCGCTACCAATCAAGGTATTACGCGTTGGATCCCCGGCGACCCCCGGACCTTCTCACAAAAAGGTGAGGATCTTCCAAGTCGGATAATGGACATTACCACCTATAAGGGTCGCTCTTTTTTAGCTACGAACAATGGCATTTACTTGAGAAAAAAAGGTAAGACCGGGAGTCAATGGGAACGGATCCCCAATACGGGCGTACAATGTCTCAATATCCTTCCCATCGGAATGAAAGGAGCGGGGAAAAAATCCCTATTGGTCTGTGGGGGGGGCAACACCTTCGAACTCTACCCTTCGAAAAAAAGCAAAAGAAACAGAGGCTCCAAATGGGAAGTACGTGAAATAAGTAAAAAAGGGGGGCTTCACCTTTCTGCCCTACCCTCCTTTCAAGAAAGGCAATGGTTCACTTTTGGGGGAAGAGAGGGGATCGCTGTTCATTCTCGAAAAGAGGGTCGCAAATGGCGGGAAGAAATATGGATCCGAGAGCTCCCGGAGGAGGTGAATTCTCTTACCTCGAGTTCGACAGGACAGGAAGGCGGGATACTACTATGGACGGGGCTTCCTAGTCAAGGAGCCTTTCGATTGCAGCTTGACCACACCCTGTTATCCAGAGCCCTTCGTTCTGATAGTTCCTTAACGATGACTTATAGGGAGATCCTGAAGGGAAAGAAAAAGGGTATAAGCCTCACGCCCTTCGTAGGGAAAGGCAAGGAACGGAAAGGGTTGCCTGAAGATGAGATCAACTTTTTTCAACTTCAGGACCGGATCGTTGCGGGTTCGGACGCTGGCCTTTATCGGCTCGATAAAAAAGATCGAGCAGAACCCCGATGGATCCCGGATACCGGCCTTGGTTGTTTATTCGGGAACTGTCCAGGGAAGCGGTCTTCTAAAGCCAAAGAGGTTTTCCGGCTCAAGGAAGGCCCTGAAGATGATATCTGGATCAGTTCGGGAAGCGGAACCTATCACCTATTTCCAACGGGAAATGGAAGCTACCGGATCGATAGCCTCCCTTTTAAAGGGATGGACCTTGGGGGAGTGCGCTGTTTCTTTCCCGATAAGAACAACGTGACTTGGATGGGAGGGGACAATGGCCTCCTCCGGTACGACGGAAAGGTCGAAAAGGACTTTGAACGGGCATACCAATGCCTGATCAGAAAGGTAAGCGCTTCCCTCCAAGACCCGAGCCGGGAAAAAAAGGATTCGGTCCTATTTGGAGGATCATACGTAAAACCCGCTCCGAATGCTCCAAACCTTGATTGGAAAAGGGTTCATGAGCAACCAGTGTCCTTCGTTCCCGAGCTACCCTATGGAATGAACGGCCTTAGATTCCGTTTTGCCGCTCCCTTTCATGAGGGACAGGAAAAGGTCTCCTATAGCTACTTCCTTAAAGGTTTCGACGAAAGCTGGAGCGAGTGGAAAAAGGAGACCCGAAAGGAGTACACCAGTCTTCCAGAAGGAAGATACACCTTCAAAGTAAAAGCGAAGAACATCTACGGGGTTGAGAGCAAAATGGGGGAATACCGTTTCAGGATCCATCCACCCTGGTACCGGACCTGGACGGCCTATGGAGGTTATACCGTAGCTGGAATAGGTTTTATTTGGTTCCTCTTATGGCTCAACGGGCGACGCCTTATCGCTCAGAAGCAACGCCTCGAGAAGACCGTCGAAGAACGTACCCAGGAAATACGAGAACAGAAGGAACTCGTTGAAGAACAAAAGCAGGAAGTCGAGAAAAAGAACGAGGTGATCACGCAACAGAAAGAAGAGGTCGAAGAAGCCCATCGGGAGATCACCGCCAGCATCGACTACGCCCAGAAGATCCAGAGCGTGCTCCTGCAATCCGAGGATCACGCTTCTGAGCAACTCCCTGATCACTTCATCCTTTTCAAACCACAAGCTACGGTCAGCGGGGACTTCTACTGGATCAAAGAGCGGAACGGTCACCTCTACTTCGCAGCCATCGATTGCACCGGGCACGGTGTTCCCGGGGCCTTCATGTCCATGCTCGGCATCAGCCAACTCAACGAGATCATGACGAGCAAGGAAATGCCCAGCCCCGGAGGGATCCTCACCGAGCTCCGCGAAAGGGTGGTCGCCGAACTCAGTAGTGGAGATCACGGAGAAGGGGCCAAGGACGGCATGGACGCGGCGCTAATTAGGATACCCCTGAACGACGAAGGGAAAAAGGAGATTGCGTTCGCAGGCGCTCAAAACCCCCTCTACATCGTGAGGAAAGGGATCGGTGAGGATCTGCCTTCTGTCGGAGGCCTTGCAGGTAACGATACCGATCGTTCCCTACAGGATCGTCTCAAACCCTTCAAGAAATCCTCCGATGGCATCGAGATCAAGGGCGATCCCATGCCGGTCGGCTACGACGAATACGCCTCCGGCGATTTCACCACCGTATCCTTCGAGGCCCAGAAGGGCGACATGCTCTACATCTTCTCGGACGGATACGCCGACCAGTTCGGGGGTGAGAAAGGCAAGAAATTCCGCTACGGCCCTTTCAAGGAACTACTCGCTCGCATTCACACGATGACGCCTGAAGACCAGAAGAAGGAGCTCAACCGCATCTTCGAGGAGTGGAAGCAAGACCAGGAGCAAGTGGACGATGTGTGCGTGGTGGGGATCAGAGTATGAGAACAGCTGTGCTACAAAACCTTTTCCTCTAGGAACGATTCCTGGAAAGTTCCGAGCTATCCTTCCAAGGGATGACCTTTCATACCTTTTCATTTCACCGATCATATATGCTTTATCCCTTGATTGAAAAGCGGACGATCACCCTTCTCTTTCTGCTTTGCTTCGCCTTTATCCCGGGCCAAGCGATTTCTCAAGGCCCACCGCTCAACCCGGGCATTAAGACTTACCCGCCCTCCACCTATGAGGATCATCCCCAAGTCTTCTGTGCTGCTCGGGATTCAGCCGGAGCCATGTGGTTCGGGAGTGCAGAGGGTGTCCTCCACTTCAGCGGAGAGACCTGGAAAAAGGTCCCCACCAGCTCCGGGATGAGCGTTCTGGCTATGGATATCGACCACGAGGGGAGGATCTGGGTCGGTGGACAGAGTGAGTTCGGCTACCTCCGACCCATATCCCCCTCCGATACCACCAACCCTGGGAGATCGTCACAAGCCCTTGGAGGAATGGAGTACATTTCTCTCACCCACCTGGTCCCTGACAGCCTACGGGACTTCAATATCGTTTGGAATATCCACGCGCTTGACGGGAGGGTTTTCTTCAAGGCACATAACGTCATCTTCGTCCTGGAGGGGGATAGCCTTCAGGCCCTTCATCCCAGAAAAGAGTTCTACTTGTCCTTCGAAGTGAACGAGGCATTGTGGGTCCATGATCGGGATAAGGGCCTCTACCGCTTAAAGAAGGACGGAGGCGATAACTCCGTCCCAGATACGTCCCTCTCCCTCGAGAAACTCCCCGGCAGCCGTTCATTGGCAAGAAAGGAGATCATAAAGGTGCTAGCCTCGGTCTCCGGGATGACCGAGGAAAGAGAGGTCCTTGTCCTCACCCGTTTTAACGGACTTTATCGTTACCACTACGGGAACCTGCCAAAAGGAAAGGAGGACCGCCTTACTCCGATCGGAGCAAAATGGCGTCCCTTCCTCAGTAAGGCGGATATCTACCACGCCATACCCATTTCCCCTGATACAAACCCTTGGGACGCGCCACTCGCTGTTAGCACGAACCGAAAAGGAGCGATGCTCCTGGACAGCTTGGGGCGCCCGGTCCATGTCCTCGACCAGAGTAGAGGAATGACAGCGAACGGTATCTGGCAGACGGCGAAGGGTGCATCGGGTTCCGGAATGCTCTGGAGCGCCACGAACAAGGGAATCGTCCGATGGACCCCAGGGAATCCGCGGACCTTCGCCCGGGAAGGAAAAGCCTTTTCAGGAGGCGTTGAGGACATTACCCGCTATCGAGGTCAGCTCTTCATCGCCACGCTTCAAGGTGTTTACGTGCGAACAAATGGAAAGGATCCCGGCAAAAGTGAGTGGCTCCCTATATCCGGCCAAAAAGGCCAATCCTATGTACTCGTCCGTACCAGGGATGAAGATCGGCAGAAGAGCTCTCTCCTGGTCGCAGCAGATGTTCTGTTCGAGATAAGACCCCAGCAAGGGAACCCAGAGGGAGAGGGAGCCTGGAAAGCCCATCGGATCAGCGGAAAGCATGCCTATAGCCTCACCGAGCTACCCATTTCCCTTAAGGGTCAATGGATAGCTTTCGGAGGAAATGCTGGGATCGTCGTCCTTTCCTGTCAAAAGGAACAAAAATGGCAGGAAGAGCTCCATATTAAGGGCCTCCCCGAGGAAGTTCATGCGCTTCAAGGGACATCTCCGAAAAAAGGTGTGAAAGTGGATCTTTGGAGCGGCCTCCCAAGCAAAGGGGGGGTTCGGATACGCCTTGACAGTACTGTTCTTTCCCGTGCTCTCCGATCTGACAGCTTAAGGACCATCCACTACGAAAAGCTCTCAAAGAAGAAAGGCATCAACCTCAGTACGTTCACAGGAAAGGGAGAGGCGCGAAAGGGGCTACCAAAGGGAGGGATCCGCTTCTTCCCCTTCCGGGAACGGATCGTAGCAAGTACAGGATCCGGACTGTACCGCCTATCAAAAAGCCCGGGGGACACTTTTCATTGGACCCCGGACACAACCATGGGCTGCCTTTTCTTGAATTGCACCGAAGGAAAGGCCGAGAAGATCCAAGGAGGAGGCATCCTTCATGAAGCCGGGGACGGATCGGTTTGGATCAGTTCAAAGACCGCCTATCATTTCATCCCGAAAGCGAAGGGGGGATATCGTGTCGATAGCCTCCCCTTCAAAGGATTGGACTTAGGTGCGATCCGGGCTTTCTATCCCGACAGTAATGGCATCACCTGGATCGGGGGCAGCAACGGTCTCGCACGCTACGACCAAAAAATAGAAAAGGACTTCAGGCGGGACTATCCCTGCTTCATCAGGGAGGTGACAGCTCCCCTTCAGGATACGGGAAGGGCGAAAAAGGATTCGCTCCTCTTCAAGGGCTTTTACAGAAAGCGGGTCCCCGATGACAGTCTTCTCGGATGGAAAAGAGCATGGGACCAGCCGGAGTCTTTTGTTCCCACCCTTCCCTATGAAATGAACGGGATCATTTTCAACTTCGCCGCTCCTTATTACGAAAGCCAGGATGAGCTCGAATACAGTTACCGCCTCGAAGGGTTCGACAAAGGATGGAGCCAATGGAAAAAGGAGACCCGTAAAGCGTACACGAACCTCCCGGAAGGGAGCTACACTTTCAGAGTAAAAGCAAAGAACATCTACGGGGTGGAGAGCGAGATCGGTGAATACAGCTTCAGGATCCTCCCCCCTTGGTACCGGACCTGGACCGCATTTGGAGGCTATACCCTAGCTGGGGTAGGCTTCATCTGGCTCCTCCTTTGGCTCAACAGTAGGCGGCTAGTAGCTCAGAAGCAGCGCCTCGAAAGAACTGTCGAAGAGCGGACCCAAGAGATCCGGGAGCAGAAGGAAGAGGTGGAAAAGCAAAAAGAAAAGGTGGAAGAGGCCCATCAGGAAATAACAGCCAGCATCGACTACGCCCAAAAGATCCAGAACGCCCTTCTTCAGTCCGAGGAATATGCTTCCGATCACATTCCCGAACACTTCATCCTCTTCAAACCACAAGCGACCGTCAGCGGCGACTTCTACTGGGCGAGGGAGCAGAACGGGTATTTGTACTTCGCCGCGATCGACTGTACCGGGCACGGAGTTCCCGGAGCCTTCATGTCCATGCTCGGGATCAGCCAGCTCAACGAGATCATGGCGGGCAAAGGGTCGCCGAGCCCGGGAGCGATCCTTACCGAGCTCCGCGAAAGGGTGGTCGCCGAACTCAGTAGTGGAGATCACGGAGAAGGGGCCAAGGACGGCATGGATGCTGCGCTCCTCAGGATACCCCTGGACGAAGAGGGAACGAAGACGGTCGCGTTCGCGGGCGCCCAGAACCCCCTCTACATCGTAAGGAAGGGGATCGGTGAGGATCTTCCGACGGTCCGTTTTGGACATTCTGTAGGGGCGACACATCCGTCGCCCCTACATGATACGCCCCAACATGGATCGCTCGACCATAGGGTCAAACCCTTCAAGAAATCCTCCGACGGCTTCGAGGTCAAGGGCGATCCCATGCCGGTGGGATACGACGAATACGCCTCCGGCGACTTCACCACGGTATCCATCCAGGCCCAGAAGGGCGACATGCTCTACATCTTCTCGGACGGATACGCCGACCAGTTCGGTGGACCCAAGGGCAAGAAGTTCCGCTACGGCCCTTTCAAGGAACTACTTGCTCGCATTCATACGATGACGCCTGAAGACCAGAAGAAGGAGCTCGACCGCATTTTCGAAGAATGGAAAGATGGGCAGGAACAGGTGGATGATGTCTGTGTAGTGGGGATCAGGATCTGACCAAGGAGGTCCCTCGCCGGAATGGGGTCCGGGTCAGCAGGGAAAGCAGCAACAACAGCACCAACGGAGCTGTTCTATATTGAACGAACGCAATGACCTCCCAAGCTCGTCGCGAACGGATCCTCCAACTTCTTCGAAGGTTTGAAGGCCCCACACCGGTCCAAAGGCTTCATTCCTTCTTCCTGCTTTTTGGGGAGTTGCTCCGGAACGCGCCCTATCGCTTTGTTCCAACCCCATCAGGCCCCTGGAGTTTCTGCCTGGAAACTGACCTGGAAAAACTCCACCAAGCAGGGAGAACCCATGTAGGGAACGAAGGGATAGAAGCGAGCGAAGAAGGAGAAAGCTCCGGAACCCCTCAATGGGAATACGCAGCCGATAAGGCCCTTACCCGACTTGAGGCCATTTCCGACAAAGAGCTTCTCGACCGTTTCCATAAGGGAACGACGGAGCACCCCTCTCCTACCCTATTCACGATCGGCTACGAAGGACGTCCCTTGGAGGACTTTATGAACGAACTGCTCCGGAACGGAATGCGCAGCCTTTGCGATGTCCGGAAGGATCCTGTGAGCCGGAAGTTCGGCTTTTCCAGGAAGCAGCTCGAGCACGCCTGTACGACCCTCGGGATGAGCTATCAGCACTTTCCCGGCCTCGGGATCCCGAAGGAGCTCCGAAGCGGGGTTCAAAGCGAAGAAGCACGTCAGGAACTCCTCGACCGCTACGAATGGGAGATGCTACCGCAAGCCTGGGAAAGTCTCCGGGCTCTGGAAAAAGAGCTCGATGAAAAGGGACGGATCGCTCTTATCTGTTACGAAGCGGACCCTGTGCAATGTCACCGTTCCCGGATCGTGAACACGTTGATCCAAGATCAGAGCATCGATCAGCCTGTGAACCTCTGACCCGAACGCCCTTCTTCCGAAGGTTCTGTACGCGGATCCGCCATCCAGGGCAGCTTGGCCAT
Source organism: uncultured Weeksellaceae bacterium (assembly GCA_964537825.1). GTDB lineage: Bacteria > Bacteroidota > Bacteroidia > Flavobacteriales_D > CAYVSK01 > CAZIDL01. Next base: position 48,601 of record CAZIDL010000005.1, on the reverse strand, counting down.
CCGCTCAACCTCGATCGAAGGGAAACCGAAGTCGAGGTCCACTTTTCCCTGAATGAGATAGCACCCTTCCCCTCTTAAGGGATATTTCCGCAATCCGTCCGGAAAATGCGTCGTGTCGAAAAAGCTCCCTTCCGGATCCTGCCAGGCCGCGAACCCCATCCGCTCTCCCCGAACGGTCCGAACGGGCTTAAAGCTAACGAAACTCCCCATGATGCGCACCCTCTGGCCTTCACACTCCGCCAACTCACGCGCCATCACATCCCCGCGCTGCTTCGTCCTCAAAAGCTCGAAGGGCGAACACAACGGAAAGCCCAGTATCTCCCACTCTTCGAAAGCCTCCTCGTAAGGTGCCTCGTCAAGTTCAGGGAGCTCGAGCGTATCGGGACGGGTGTCCAAGAGCTTGGGAGAAGGGGCTGAGCCCGACCCCTCCAGGCAACGATGCTTCTCCCAAAGGAGCTCCTTACGCGACACGCCCGTACTTCGCAACGCTCCCACGCGGATCAGCAGCTCGAGCTGCTCGCGCTTCATCGGGACGCGCGAGGTCAAAGCCTCCATACTCCCGAAGGCCCCGTTCCGCTCCCGCTCTTCCACGATCCGTTCTGCAGTTCGCTGTTCCAAGCCTCCGATGAGGATCAACCCCAGATAGAGATCCTCCCCCTCGATCGAACAAAGCATCCCACTACACTCGATGCAGGGCGGATGAACCCGAGCCCCGTGCATCATGGCCTGCCGCACATAGACCTCCGTCCGATAGAAGCCACCGAAGTTGTTGATCACGGCTGTGTAGAACTCGAGGGGATAGTGGGTCTTCAGGTAAAGGCTCTGGACCGACCCGACCGCATAGCTGGCGGAATGCCCCTTGGCAAAGGAATAGCCTGCGAAACTGCTGATCTGTCGCCAAACCTCCTTCGCGACCTCCGGATCCCGATCGAGCTCGCGGCAGTTGGCGAAGAACTTTTCCTGAAGCGTGCTCAGGTCCAACTTCTTGCCGCCGGTCTTTCCCGACATCAATTTTCGCAGCACGTCCGCCTCTCCCAGCCCCAAGCCAGCAAAGCGATGCACCACCTGGATCACGTCCTCCTGATAGACCATCACCCCGTAGGTCTCGCTCAACTCTTCCTCGAAGATGGGATGGACCGCTTCGTAGTTCTCCGGATCGTGCTTGCGCAGGATGTATTCCCGCATCATGCCGCTTTGAGCTACACCGGGGCGGATGATCGACGAAGCAGCGACGAGCCCGAGGGCCGTATCGCAGCGGAGCTTTTGAAGAAGTCCTCGCATGGCGGGGCTTTCAATGTAGAAGCACCCGATGCAACGCCCTTCCCGCAAAGAGCGCATCGTCTCGGGATCGTTCCGAAGGCGCTCCACATCACGGATATCGACTTGCTCTCCCCGATTCGCTTCCACTTGCCGCACAGCCTCTTTAACGTGACCGATGCCCCGTTGACTGAGCACGTCGAACTTGTGGAAGCCCATGTCCTCGGCCGTGTACATGTCCATCTGGGTCACGGGAAAGCCTTTCGGGGGCAGAAAAGAAGCGGTGGAATAAGCCAAAGAATGCTCACCGATCAGGATGCCTCCCGCATGGATACCCCGATGGTCGGGCATATCAGCGATGCGATCAGCATGGCGGAGGATGCGCTCGCGGAGCTTCGGCGAAGGGAACTCCTCAGGCGGTGCGTCCAGGAGCGCATCGATCTCCCCCTTGGGCATGCCGTGCACCTTTCCGAGCTCACGAATAGCAGAGCGAGGCTTGAAACTTCCAAAAGTGCAGAGAATGGCCGTATACTCGGGGCCGAAGCGTTTCAGAACGTAATCGGTCACATCGTCACGCTCATCCCAGGAGAAATCGATATCGAGGTCCGGTGGGGAGCTTCGCTCGGGGTTGATGAAACGCTCGAAATAAAGGTTCAGGGCCAGCGGATCGACATCCGTGAGCCCCAGGCAATAGGAGACGATGGAATTGGCACCGCTCCCCCGTCCCACGTGGTAATAACCGTTCTGATCCCCGTAGCCCACGATATCCCAGGTGATCAGGAAATAGGCACAGAAGCCGAGCCGCTCGATCATGTCCAGCTCCTTGTGCAGGCGTTCTCGGGCAGCTGTATCGTTCGGCCCATAACGACGGATCATCCCTTCTTGGCCCAGTTTTTCGAGCAGTTCGCGATCATCCGCTTCGTTGCCGGTGTAGAAGCAGCGGTTAGGTGAGGGCGGTGCAGGATCGAGGTGGGCACAGCGCTCGAGGAGCCGGAACGTGTTGCGTTCGAGCTGCGGAAAACCCTCGTAGAGGCGACGCAATTCATCCGGGCTCCGAAGCATCTCGGAGGGAGCGGCCTCCGCTTCAGGCCGAAGATGATCGAGCAGACTGTTCCGATCGATCGCCCGGAGGAGGCGATGCGTGAAATGTTCTTCCTCGTCGCTGAAACTGACCGGATGGAAGATGACGCAACGATCGAGCGCCTCGGCGATCCGCTCCCGATGCTTCCAGCGGAGATCCCCGGGACGAACGCCCAGGTACTCCCCCTCCCGGAGCTCTTCCACACATGTACGAGTGAAAGGGAGGATGAAGCAGCAATGCTCCAGGAAAGGGGGGCGATGCGGGAAAGGATCCCCTTCGAAAAGATGGCGGGTCAGGAACTCGTGGAGCTCCCGGATCCCTTCCTCGTCGAACGGAAGCCCTACATAGCAGAGCTCGTCCCCGTTCCGGAACTCGATGCCGGTCACAGGGTCCACGCCGAACTCACGGCAAGCTTGCACGAACTCGAACTGCCCCGAGCTGCTGTTGATGTCGGTGAGCGCGAGCACACGATGACCTAGAACGGCGGCCTTCTCCACGAGCACCCGCGGGGCAAGCGTGCCGTAGCGGAAGCTGTAATGGGTGTGACAAGCAACTAACACATGAATTTCTGTTTTTTTAAGTCATTAATTCTAAATTCTAAACGCTGAACTCTAAATTATAGATCACAGAATTCAAATATTTGTTTTTTATAATTAGAGCTTATGGTTTAGAATTTAAACCACCTCCTCCTACTCTTCCCACTGCCTTCTTCCCGAACCGCTCCCGGATCCGGTCCATCGCCGCATAAAGCTCCATCAGACGCTCACTGTCCTCGAGCAGATCGATCTGATGCGCCCCTTGGACCAGCCCGCTCAAGCGCACCCCGACGGCCCGGATCCGCACACGCCGCTCATAGAGCTTGCGGAAGAGCTCCTTGATCTTGGGCAAGAGCACGTGATCGGCGGCCGTATAAGGGATGCGGCACTGCTTGCTCACGGTCTGATGGTCACTATAGCGCATCTTCACCGTCACACAGGAACATAGCTTTCGCTGACGACGCAGTTCGTAGCCGAGCTCCTCGCCCATGCGTAGGAGCAGAGCGGTCGGCCCTTCGAGGTCAGTGCGATCGGCCGGGAAGGTCCGTTCGCTCGAGATCGACTTCCGCTCGGAATAGGGGACGACGGGCGTGGGATCGATGCCGTTGGCCTTGCGCGATAGCTCCGGACCGCGCCTTCCGAACTCGCGCTCCAGATATTCCGGGGGCACTTGAGCCAGCTTCCCTACCGTGCGGACGCCCATGCTCGTGAGCATACGGAAGGTCCGACCCCCCACCATCGGGATGCGGTTCACCTGCATCGGTGCAATGAACTCCTGTTCGTTCCCGGTCGGAATACGCATCCGTCCGTTCGGCTTGGCCTCGTCCGTAGCCATCTTGGAGACCATCTTGTTCACTGACATCCCGAAGCTCAAAGGGAGTCCGCTCTCCCGGGCGATGCGCTCGCGCAGTTCCGTCATCCACTGCTGGCAGGCAAAGAAGCGGTCCATGCCCGTCATGTCCAGATAGAACTCGTCGATCGAAGCTTTCTCATAGAGCGGCGCCTTTTCCGCTATCATCTCGGTGACCATCGAAGAGAACTGCGAGTAGCGCTCCATGTCCCCCCGCACCACCTTGGCATCCGGGCAGAGCCGGAGCGCCATCTTCATAGGCATCGCAGAATGCACGCCGAAACGCCGTGCCTCATAGGAACAACAAGCCACGACCCCCCGCTCGCTCCCCCCTCCGATGATGAGCGGAATGCCTTGCAGCTTGCGGTCCTGCAAGCGCTCCACGCTCACGAAGAAGGCGTCCAGGTCGATATGGCTGACGATCCGTTCCATGAGCACCGCTTTTGATAACAAATTTATCAAATAGAGATGATGAAGACGAATAAGGATAATATTTTTATCTTGAAGCGCGGAAGCTGTTGAGCAGATCCGGGATCTTCTATCTTGCTGCTCCTAAGAAAAAGGCCTATGAAGCGAGCACTCCTCCTGCTCCCCCTCTTCCTTCAGCTTTCAGGCTGCGGGCCTTCCGGTTCAGGACCGGAGAAAGGCGGGATCAGCACGAAGGTGGACGAACGGCTCAGTGCGGAAGAGCTATCGCGGCAGTTCACGAAGGACCGCAAGGCCACCAACGAACGCTACGCCGGGAAGAAACTGCTGCTGGAAGGAACGGTCTTCAAGACGGGCTTCACGAGCAACAGCATCCACGGCATCGACGCCCGTACCGTAGAGCTCGACGGGCCGAAGGCCGACATCAAGTGTTTCCTGAAGAAGGACGAGCGAGCCGAGGATCTGGAAAAGGGCATGAAGGTAAAAGTGGCCGGCAGCTATTTGAAGGCCGACCTTTACCCGATGCTCAAGGATTGCGAGGTGGAGATCCTCGACAACTGATCATTCCTTTTCCTTAAGATACTCCGAACCCTCCAGATAGTCCTCCTTCGGGTAGTAGATGAAAAGGCAGGCCCCTTCCCGGATCTTAGGGAGCAGTTCTTTATGAACGCCGAGCGGGACCGAGGGACAGCCGTAACTCCTCCCGATCCGTCCATACCGCTCAGCAAATGCTTCGCTCACGTAATCCGCCCCGTGCATCACGATCGCCCGGTCGCGGGCATTGTTGTTGAAACCCTGCTCCATACCGTCCAACCTTAGGGAAAGTCCGTGCTTTCCCTGATAAGTCCCTGCGGTCACGTAAAGGCCAAGGCTGGTCTTATGCGAGCCCGGCGTATTGGAAAAGTTCCGGGCATATTCGTTGCCGCTACCCTTGCCGTGTGCGACCAGGGTCTGGAAGGACACCGACCCACTGTCCAGGTCGAGGACCCACAAGCGTTCTTTATTTGAGGACAAGCGCATATCGATAAGGACCATCAGCTCTTTTTCCAGCTCCCCCTCCTCGGCGAGTTCGCGGAACGCCCCATATCCCTTTCGAAAAAGGTCCCGGGGTGGCCGCTCAGATCCCCGCTCGAGCTCCAGGCGCTGATAGAGCTTTTCCGCATCCACCTTCGGCGGATCGATCGTATCCCCTTTCGGAAGAACGAAGAAAAGGGCACTTGCTGCAAAGATCACGAGCCCGAAAAGGCCTATACGTTTATGCATTCGGTTCACTTGAAGAAGTTCGATCCGTGTGAAGGTACGAGGAGTCGATCAGAGGTGGCTAATACCGCTATCGGGATCTAAAAATGGTAACCCAAACTCGCCCGAAGCGAGAACGAAACATCCCTTGCTCTTCTGAAACGTTCCGCGTTCTGCTTCCTGGTTCCACCGCCACTGCTCAATTTGCTGTCGTAGAGGCCGATCCCGAGGCCCAGGTCCAGGTAAAAGCGAGCGATGAAGAAAAGCTGCGCTCCGAACCCTCCGTAATTTTCGAAGGTCCGATAGCGGGCGTTCTTTGCAGTTCCTGCCGTCCTCGAGCGCAGAATACCTTCCGTGCTGGAGACCAATCGGGCATCCCAACGCCCCACGAAGCTGTACTGGAAATAAGGGTAGACCCGGTCACCAAAAGCGATCCCATAAGAGGCAGGAAAGAATTGCAGATGGCCGGCCATTCCATTGAAAGTCCCTTCTTTATCCCCAAGAAGGGCAGCTCCGTAAAGGGAAAAGCGTCGGTAGTTCAAGCTCCCCCCGAAGCCAATGAAATTGTAATGCCCCGATCCTGTTGTCCGACGGTCGACCCGCAGATCGAAGCTGACCCCATCTTCCGGTTCCATTTCACGGGGACCCTGAGCTTCTCCGAAGCAGGGAATGAGGAGTAAAAGGATGATGCTTTTCAGTCCTCGCATCTTGGAAAGGTACAAAAGGAAGGTGCCCCCCTCGAAGATGCGAGCCTTTATCAAAAAGTTCAATGGATGCGGCGTTCGAGCCCCAGGGACCCTGAATTAGCAAGAATAACGGCTAGCTCAGCGCTTAGAAAGCATGCTCCCGCCTCTTTCGCACCCCCTTATTTTTAAAAGCCATTCTTCATGATCATTGGAGAAGCCCGAGCACAAAACGTATCTTGCAGAATATGCAACGCTACCTCTTCCTTCTGATCATCACCCTCAGTGCTTGCAGTACGTGCAAGGAAAAAGAGCTCGAAGTGACCGCCACCGCTTACAATTCCCTCCATGGACAAACCCAGGGCGATCCCACCCTAGCCGCTTGGGGGGACACTCTAAGACCGGGCATGAAGGCGATCGCCGTGTCGAGGGACCTGATCGATTCCGGCCTCGGCCACAATACGGTGGTGTGGATCGATGGAGTCCCCGGGAAATTCCGGGTGCAGGACAAGATGAACCGCCGCTGGACCAAAAAGATCGACATTTACATGGGGGCCATCGAAAAGGATGCGAGGGAATGGGGAAAGCGGACGGTGACGATCCGCTGGTGTGCATCTGAAGAGCAAGATCCCTCCTGAAACGATGTACGTTCCTGAAGAATTCCGGATCCGGGATCGGGAAGAAGCGATCGCCTTCATCGACGAATTCCCTTTCGGGACGCTTGTCAGTCGGTCGGGTGAACGTCCTTCGGCCACTCACCTTCCTTTCGTCGTGGAAAAGGAAGGCTCGCAACTCCTTCTTTCATCGCATTGGGCGAAAGCCAACGAGCAGTGGCGCGATATCGGGGATGAAGAGGTGCTCGCGATCTTCTCAGGTCCCAATGCCTACATCTCCCCGACCCATTACGAGGAGAAGGATAGCGTACCCACCTGGGACTATCTGGCGGTCCACGCTTATGGCAGGGTAGAATTGATCGAAGCGGAAGAGCGGGTCCACGGCCTCCTGGAAAAGATGATACGACGCTTCGAACCCGCCTATGAAAAGCAGTGGCACGAACTTTCTGAAAGCTACAGAAAAGGTCTGATGCCCGGACTTATGGCCTTCCAGATCCGCGTGCAAGAAGTCCAGGGACAGGCCAAGCTCAGTCAGGAAAAGCGAGCAAGCGAACGGGAACGGATCATCGAGGGGCTCTCCAAGAGCGATAAAGCGAGCGAACGGCTCCTTGCCGCTTATATGAAAGAAAGGACCGATGATGCAGTCTGAAGGGATCCCCGCTACGATGCGGGCCATGGTCCTTGAGCAAAGTCCCGGAGCGCTTCGGGAAAAAGAAGTCCCCGTGCCGGAAGTACGCGATGATGAACTCCTCATTCGCGTACAGGCTTGCGGGATTTGCCGCACCGACCTTCATATCATCGATGGGGAACTCCCCCATCCCAAAAAAGAGCTGATCCCTGGCCACGAGATCGTCGGCGAGGTCGTAGCGAAAGGGGATCAGGTTCAGGAAAAAGCTTTAGGGATGCGCGTGGGCGTACCATGGTTGGCAAGTACCTGTGGAGAATGTCGGTTTTGCCGCAAAGACCGGGAGAACCTTTGCGAGAACGCTGAATTCACGGGGTACACGGTGGACGGCGGCTATGCCGAATACGCAAAGGTCCGGGAGAGCTATTGTTTCCCGATCGATCCGGCATACAGTGCAGAAGAGGCCACTCCCTTGTTATGCGCGGGGTTGATCGGTTCGCGCACATATCGGATGACGGGAGAAGAAGCCCAACGGATCGGGATCTACGGGTTCGGAGCTGCTGCTCACCTCATCAGCCAACTGATGCTCCATGAAGGGAAAAAGCTCTACGCCTTCAGCAAACCTGGAGATGAACGAGCCCAGACCTTCGCCCGAAAGCTCGGGGTCCATTGGGCCGGAGGCTCCGACCAAGACCCCCCTGAAAAGCTCGATGCAGCGATGATATTCGCTCCCGTGGGCGATCTGGTCCCCAAAGCGCTCAGGGATACGGAAGCCGGAGGAACGGTCGTTTGCGGGGGTATCCACATGAGCGATATCCCCACCTTTCCCTATGCGATCCTCTGGGAAGAACGCTGCTTGCGTTCGGTCGCCAACCTGCAGCGCAAGGATGGCGAACGCTTTTTGAAAGAAGCCCCGAAAGTTCCGGTAAAGGCCCACACGCAGGAATATCCTTTGGAAAGAGCTGATGAAGCATTAGAAGCTCTTCGGAACGGGGAAATGGAAGGAGCTGCTGTTCTGAGGATCGGAAACGGGTAAGTTCTTCCTTCGTGGCCCCTGCCATTCCAAAGAAAAAAGCGATATTTGCACCCCTTTCAAGAATGTCTATTCTCAAAAGCCACGCCAAATAGATGCCCACGAAGATACGCCTGCAACGCAAGGGAAAGAAGAAAGAGCCCAGTTACCACATCGTCGTCGCTGATAACACCGCTCCTAGGGATGGCCGCGCCATCCAACGGATCGGGCGCTACGACCCCAATTACGAACCCCCTATCATCGATCTTGACCGGGAAAAAGCATTCCAATGGATCGAGAGCGGTGCGATCCCTTCGGAGACCGCCCGCTCCATCCTCTCCCGTGAAGGGGTGATGTATCGGAAGCATCTTGCGCGGGGAGTACGCAAAGGGATCCTCAAACAAGAGGAGGCCGATAAAAAGTACGAGCAATTCATCGAGCGAAAGGACAAAGAGCTCGGAGAGCGTAAGGAAAAAGTCCGCAAAGCGGAAGAAAAGGCCGAAGAAGAGCGGATCGCTGCCGAGAAGAAGATCAGCGAAGAACGAGCTGCTGCGATCGCCAAGAAACAAGAGGAAGAAGCGGCAGCAGCTGCCCCGTTGGAAAGCAGTAAAGGGGGCGAAGAGACCGCCAATGCGGAAGCTGAAGGCTCCGGAGAAGGGGGAACGGAAGCTCAGGCTGAAGAAGCTGACCAGGAAAGCGCCGGTAAGAACCAAGAAGCCGCTGCTGAAGAAGGGACCGAAGAGAAGGAAGCCAAAGGAGCTTCAGGAGAGGCTGCTAATGAAGGGAAAGAAGAAGCAGCTCAAGCTAGCAGCGATGAAGGTCCGAAAGAAGAAGACAAGGCCGCTGGAGGCGCACAAGAACAAGCATCCGCTGAAGCAAGCGGAGAGGAAGATAACGCCTCTGGCGAAAGCTCCGGTAGCGAAGAAGGCGAGCAGAAGGACCAGGAAGAGGAGAAAAAAGAGTGATCCGGCTGCCCCCCGATGGACCCTGAGAACTGGGAACTCGTCGGGGTGCTCACCAAAACGCAGGGTGTGGAGGGCGAGCTCCTCCTCAAGGTCAAGAACGACTTCCCTGAGAATCACGACTTCGGGCAACCCGTTTTCATTCCGATCGAACGAACGCATGAAGGGACCCCCTTTTATTTCACTTCATGCGAACGGATCAGCAAGAAGCACTACGCGGTCCGTTTCGACCTGATCGATAACGAAAGCCGGGCTTCACGCCTTATCGGGCTCGAGGTCCGGCTACCCCTTTCGGATCATCATGAACAGGAAGCCCAACCGGAGCTTTTGGAAAAAGTGCAGGGTTACCGGGTAATTGACCGCCAGCAAGGAGAGATCGGGATCATCCAAGGAGGGATCGATCGACCCGAGCAGCCGATCGCCCACGTGGGAGAGGCAGCGATCCCGCTTCCGCTCACGGAGGCCTTCGTGGAACGGATCGACGAAGAAGCGAGGATCCTCTACACTGATCTTCCCGAAGGGCTGACCGAGCTCTGACTAGGAAAAAGAACGGGCATTCTGGAAGGTTCCCGGCAAGGAAGGGGTGACCTCTTCTTCCTGAAAACGGATGCCGAAGCTTTCCAGTTCGTCCAGAACCGGTCCGTAAACGGAAGCTATCGTTGGAAGCTGAACGCCTCTTTCTTCGATCGCTCCCTCCATCATCATCCGCGCGAGGATGCCGATCGGAAGCCCTACGCTCTCGGCCATCGCTGTATATTCAGGGTCCTTTCCGATATGCACCATGGAAGAGCGGAGCTCATGATCCTGGCCATCCGCAGAGCGATAACCGAACTTGTGGAACATCACGATCATATCCCGATCCTCAGGACCCAACGCCCATTTGTCCTCCAGGATCCGCTGCAGGATCTGGGCCGGCGTTGCATCCGCTTCAACGATCGGTTCTTCTTCGAAGATGCCGAGCCAATAAAGCTTTTCCATCACGTCGCTGTCCCGATCGATACCGAGGTAGTGCATCAGTTTTAACTCGACGGAATCGTGGGGATCATAGGTAAGGAAGGAGTTGATGAACCCCCGCTTCGTGATCCCTGCTGAACCCTCCATGACATAGCTGTCATCGGTCGCACCGAGCTGGACGAAAACGTCCCAGGCCTTGCAAAATCCAGGTCGACGAAGGGTCCCCCGGAATATGGTCGGGACCCCTTCCAATCCATAGACGGTACGGTAGTGCAGGGAATCCCGGTTCGCATAACCTTCGAAGCGGCCGTAACCCTCGATATCGATCTGCTCAGCCCGCTTGAAGATCCGATAAGAGGGAATATACTTGTAGCGCCCTTCCTGGACGAACTTCACAGCACCCCCTTGCCCTGCTAGCACTACGTTGCGGGGGCTCCAAGTGAATTTATACCCCCAGGGATTGTCATCGCTATCCGGGGCGACCAATCCCCCGGTAAAGGATTCCAGGCAACGGATCTCATGGCCTTGCTTGCGGATCCGGTCCAAGGCCCGAACGGCGGACATATGATCGATCCCCGGATCAACCCCCATCTCGTTCATGATCAGAATGCCGGCTTCACGGGCATCCTGATCCATTTCGCGCAACTCGTCCGAAACGTAGGAGGGCGTGATCAAATGCTTTCCTTGACGGATGCATTCCCTGGCAATGAGCGTATGAAAGCGGGCCGGAAGCATGGATACCACGAGCTCGCTCTGATGGATCTCCTCCCTGAGGCTTGCCTCGTCCTCCACATCAAAAGCGCTCGCACTACCGGATCCGGCCCCTTCGACCTGCGAGCGTGCCATCTCCGTATCATGGTCGAGCACCCGTACTTCGAACCCCCCTTCAGGAGCTTCTTTGAGCAAGTAGTTGATAAGCGCGGAAGAGGACTTTCCGGCTCCGATGATCGTGATCCTTCGCATGATCGACTCCCTTTTGAAAAGACGAAGATAGGACATCCGCCGACGCGCTGAATTCCTTCCAATACCACGACCTTTGGTACAGTTCACAGCGTTCTTCTCAACAAAAAAGAAAAGGATGGAAAAGGAATACGAAACACTCCGGGCGACCATGCAGCGGATCGCCGACCTTCAGAACGCAGGGGCAGTGCTCATGTGGGATCAGGAAACTTACATGCCCGAAAAGGGCGCTGAGCTAAGAGCTCAGCAGCTGGCCACGATCTCCGGCATCGCCCACGAACATTTCACCGATCCATCGAACAGCACCCGGATCCAGAACCTCAAGGATAGCGGATCCCTAACGGATCTACAAAGCCGGAGCGTGGAACGGATCAGCGAGGACCTCGATAAAGCGAACAAATACAGCACAGCCTTCGTGCAGGAGCTTAGCAAAGCGCAAAGCGAAGCCTTCCAAGCCTGGCAAAAAGCAAAAGCGAACGATGATTTCGAAGCATTTGCTCCCCAATTGAAGCGGATGGTGGAATTGAAACAAAAGGAGACGGAGTTGCTCGGGTATGAGGAGCACCCTTACGATGCCTTGCTCGACGATTTCGAGCCCGGGCTTACGAGCGCAAAGGTGGAACGGGTCTTCGAAGGACTTAAGAAAGAGCTTCATCCGCTGCTCGAGGCTATTCACAACTGTGAAGGACCGGACGATAGCGTGATGTTCCGATCCTATTCCGAGGACGAACAATGGGCGTTCAGCATGGAGGTCCTTCAGACCATGGGGTACGATCTGAAGCGGGGGCGCCAGGATCTTTCAACCCATCCTTTTACGATCAGCTTCTCCCCAGAAGATGTCCGGGTGACCACCCGCATGAACAAAGAGAACCTACATGAGGCCATTTGGTCGAGCATCCATGAAGGGGGGCATGCCCTTTATGAACAAGGGCTCCCTCTGGAGGCATACGGGATGCCGGGCGGAGAAGCTTGTTCCCTCGCGATCCACGAATCCCAGGCCCGCCTTTGGGAGAACATCATCGGACGCGGGCTCCCTTTCTGGGAATATTTCTATCCCAGCCTTCAGGAACGTTTCCCGGATATCCTGGACAGCGTGCCGCTCGACCATTTCTACCGTGCTATGAACGTGGTCCGTCCGAGTCTGATCCGTACCAATGCGGACGAGCTCAGCTATCATTTCCACATCATGCTCCGTTTCGAGATCGAGAAAGCTCTGATCGAAGGGTCCCTGGATGTTAAGGACGTCCCGGACCGTTGGAACGAGAAGGTCCACGAATACCTCGGGATCGAAGTACCATCAGATGCAAAAGGCTGCTTGCAGGATGTCCATTGGTCGCACGGTGGGATCGGATATTTCCCCACTTATTCGCTCGGCAGCCTGTACAGTGCCCAATTCTATGCTCAGGCCAAGGAAGAGCTCCCGGACCTGGAGCGGAAGCTATCAGAAGGGGATCTGCTCACCTTGCGCGATTGGTTGCGCGAACGGATCCATTCGCGGGGGCGCCTCGAAAAACCGGGAGAACTTTGCGAAAAGGTCTGCGGAAAGGAGCTCGATCCGGGGTATTTCATGGCGTATGCAAGGGAGAAATACGGAAAGATCTATCCCCTCGAAGCGTCAGAGCGAACGGAAGAAGCTTAAGGGAAGAAGGGCGTCCCGATGGGTGGATCGTTCCGAGGCGATCCCTTACCTTTGCAGCAGATCAGAACAAATCCCACCATTACCATGACCGAATTCGGAATGAAGTCGAAGCACGCGGATCTCGAAAAGCTCGGATTGGAGAACGTATCGAGCGTTACCTGGAACGCAGATCCGGCGCAATTGGTCGAGGACACCCTTTTGAACGGACAAGGCCTCCTAGCGAACAGCGGTGCCTTGGCCATCGATACAGGTGAATTCACTGGCCGCTCCCCACAAGACCGTTTCATCGTTAAGGATGAAAAGACCAAAGACACCGTATGGTGGGGAAATATCAACAAGCCTTTCGAAGAAGCGGATTACAAGAGCCTTTACAACAGGCTTACTGCCTATTTGAGCAATCGCGACATTTACGCGAGGGACACTTATGCGTGTGCCGACCCTGAGCACCAACTCAATATCCGCGTCATAACCGAATACCCGTGGTCGAACCTCTTCGCTCATAACATGTTCCTGCGTCCCGCGTGGGAGGAGATCGAGGATTTTGAACCCCAATGGCATGTTATCTGTGCACCAGGATTTTACGCAGACCCGGAGATCGATAACACCCGCCAGCATAACTTCGCCATCATCAACTTCAGCGAAAAGTGCATCATTATCGGCGGAACAGGCTATACGGGCGAGATAAAGAAAGGGATATTCTCGGTCCTTAACTACATTCTTCCCAAGGAGAAGGGGGTCCTCTCCATGCATTGTTCGGCCAACATCGGAGAAGATGGGGACACCGCCGTTTTCTTCGGGCTTTCCGGTACGGGCAAGACCACCCTTTCTGCCGACCCTGAGCGCAAACTGATCGGGGACGATGAGCACGGTTGGGACCAAAAAGGGGTCTTCAATTTCGAAGGTGGCTGTTATGCCAAGTGTATCGACCTGACCGAGGAAAAAGAGCCCGACATTTACAACGCCATCCGGTTCGGTGCTCTTCTCGAGAACGTGCAATTCCGCGACGGGACTTCCGACGTGGACTTCTCCGACGGTTCTACCACCGAGAACACCCGGGTCAGCTATCCGATCCACCACATCGATAATATCGCGGACCCTTCCCGAGGACCGGTCCCTAAGAACATTTTCTTCCTGACCTGTGACGCCTTCGGCGTTCTTCCGCCGATCTCCAAATTGACAGCAGGTCAAGCCATGTACCAGTTCATTTCAGGCTACACCGCCAAGGTCGCTGGTACGGAGGCAGGTATCACCGAACCCCAGACCACATTCTCCGCCTGCTTCGGTGCTCCTTTCCTTCCTCTGCATCCTGCTGAATACGCAGAAATGCTCGGGGAAAAGATGAAAGAGCACGATGTGAACATCTGGCTCATCAACACCGGTTGGTCCGGCGGACCTCACGGGGTCGGATCCCGCATCGATCTGAAGTACACCCGCAACATGATATCGGCTGCTCTCAAAGGGGAGCTGGACGATATCGAGACCCAGGAACACGAAGTGTTCGGCCTGAAAATGCCGAAAGAATGTCCCGGCGTGCCTTCTGAGATACTCGATCCCAAGAACACCTGGGAAGATAAGAGCGCCTACGACGAAAAGGCAGAGCTCCTCGCCCGCAAGTTCAACGAGAACTTCGAGCAGTTCAAGGACAACGCCAGCGAAGAGATCCTGGATGCTGCCCCTCGAGTAAAGAAAAAGTCGGAGGCCTGAAACACCCGTTTTGGAAAGGCGCTCATGCCCACCCTACCCATCCTCTACGTAGCCGACGTTCAGAGGGATGAGGTTTTATTGCCCGAAACCGAAGCGAAGCACGCGATCAAGGTGCTCCGCCTTCAGGAAGGAGATGAGCTTCGCATCGTGGATGGAAAAGGCGGGATCTACAAGGCACGCGTGCATGAGGTCGATAAAAAGCGCTGCTCCGTCCGCATCGAGGATGAAAAACAGAATTTCGGAGAACGTTCCTATCGGCTCACGGTCGCTGTGAGCCCCACCAAGAACGATCAGCGCTTCGAATGGTTCCTGGAGAAAGCCACTGAAATGGGGATCGACCGGATCGTGCCCATCGTATCCGCGCGCTCCGAAAAAAAGAAAACCAAGCCCGAACGCTTCCACCGGATCCTCGTGGCAGCTATGAAGCAATCGAACAAAGCCTACCTTCCCGAGCTCCGGGATCCGGTAGCATTATCGGCATTTCTGGATGAGGAACAGGACGGCCACGCTTTCATCGCTCATTGCTACAGGGGAAGGGAGCGGAGCTCCCTGAAGGATTCTTACGAAGCGGGAAGGAATGTTACCATTCTGATCGGTCCTGAAGGTGACTTCACGGAAGATGAAGTGGATGCGGCGGTGCATAAGGGATTCATCCCCGTATCGCTCGGAAAGGCCGTACTTCGGACCGAAACTGCCGCAGTGGCTGCCTGCCACACGATCGCTCTGATGAACCAGGACTGAGGATCAGGAAGAACTGGCCTTCGCTTTTTGAGCAAGCTCGAATTGGGGCGAAGCAAGCCGGTAATGAAAGGGGATCCGGGCCATCACTTCGTAATCCGCTCCGACCTCGATCATATCCTCATCCCCCTCTTCGTGAACCCACTCGATGGAGGCGTCCCCTCCCTTACGCACGATCTCCTGAAGGTGGTAGATCATGTAAAGGATGTACTTGGAAGAACCGATATTGAAACTCCTGAGCTCAATATTGAGGACGGTACGCGAAGCAGGGTCCTTTTGATAGGCCTCCAACCATCGAAGTACCGGCTCGTAGAGCTCAGAAGCATCCTGCGGAAAAGAACGCCCCCTCACCCAAAGCTCCCCGGAGGGATCCAGAAAAATATAAGGCGTTCTTGAGCCTTCTTCCTGAACGTATGGTTCCATAATAGGGGAATGGAAAAGGACACTTCGAATTTCGGGGATCCGCGCAAGTCTTCGGAGAACTTTTCTACGGAAGAAGGAAAAGGATCGCCGAAGAGGCCGGACCGAGGAACGACCCTTCCTTAGAGACTCATGCGTTCCTTGAAACGGGCTGCCTGGCGCCTCGATACCTCGACCCCCTCTTCCACTCCCTTCAGTTTCACCAATAGCCGGCCGTTGAACCAGGGTTCGATGTCCTCGATCTGATCCAGATTGACGATCCGCTTGCGGCCCGTCCGAAAAAAGTGCCTTTCGTCAAGTCGTTTCTCCAACTCATTGAGGGAGCGCAGAATAAGGGGTCGCTGGTCGTCGAAATGGACCCGGATGTAGTTCCCCTCGGATTCGAACACCCGGACCTTCCGCAATAACACGAACCAGCATTTATCCCCATCCTTGATGAAGATCCGATCGTCCGGTCCGAGGAGCTCCTTTCCTTCCTGAGCTTGCTCCGAGCTGCTCTCTTCCTCCACGCGTGCGACCGCTTCGTGCAAACGCTCCTGATCCACTGGCTTGAGGAGATAATCGAGCGCGTTCACTTCAAAGGCCTGAAGTGCATACTCATCATAGGCCGTTACGAAGATCACGCGCGGAGCACGTTCCAACTCCTGCAGGAACTGGAATCCGTCCTTTCCAGGCATTCGTATATCCAGGAACAAGAGGTCGGGATCCTTCTCCCGGACCTGTTCAAGGGCTTCATCCGAATTCCCGGCCTCTCCTATGATCTCGACCCCCTGCTCCTTCTCGAGGGCTTCCCGAAGCTCCTTTCGAGCTAGCCTTTCGTCATCGATAATGAGGGTCCGCAAGCTCATGGTCCAAAGGTAGTTCGATCGTGGTCCGGACGGTTCCCCGAACCTCTTCGGTCCAAAAAGCAGCCTCCTTTCCGAAGAGAAGCTCCAGACGCTTTCTCGCATTGGCGATCCCGATACCAGTGCTCTCATGCACTTCAGATCGCTCTTCCCCGTTCAAACTTCCCGGATTGCTGATAATGATGCGGCAAAGGTCATTTTCCTGTTTCACCTTCAGACGCAAACACCCTCCCTCCGGGAGTTTGGATATCCCATGCTTGATCCCGTTCTCGACGAGGGATTGAAGCAAGAGCGGAGGGACGCGCTGCTCCATCGCTTCTTCAGGTACGTCGAGCTCTGTACGGAGCCGTTCTTCCAGGCGGATCCCCTCCAGAGCTAGATGGTCCTCCACCACGTTCATCTCCTCCCGCAAGCTGATGGTCCGTTTGTGGCTCAAGGTCAAACTGCTGCGCAACGTGTTCGAAAGACGGGTCACAGCACGTTCAGCCTTCTCGGGTTCCTCCTTGATCAGTGCCCGGATGCTGTTCAAGCAATTGAAAATGAAGTGCGGATCGAGCTGATCCTTGAGCTGCTGAAGTTCCATCTCGCTCTTGCTCGCCTGCCACTCGAGCGACTCGATCTCTTTCCGGCGACGTTCTTCGAAGAAGAGGTAAGCGAAATAGATCGCGGACCAAAAAAGCAGGAGCAATCCCCAGTTCAGGACTGACTGAAAAGCATCGAAAGGAGCAAGGGCCCAGGGATAAGCCTCTTCATACCCGATCAACCCCATCAAAGAATTGTGAAGGAGAAAGAAAAACGCTCCGAAGAGGAGAACGGCCCCGAGAACGCGAGGGATCAATGCAGGGATGCTCCGTTCCGGCCAGCCGAAATAAATGTAGAGCGTGCGCATCCCATGAGCAAGCAATACCCCCACCGGAAAGGCGAGCAATAATGCATAGAGCCTCTCGCGCGTCAGGTCCCCCTCTCCTTTCAAGACGACCGCGCTCAGGAACAAATAAGCCGCCCAGCCAGAGAGATTAGCGGCCCAATAGATGCCTTGCTTCCGGGATGGTCCCATCTTCCATAAAGGTACGGTCTCAATGATAAAAGGGCGTATTGCTACCTTCGATGAACATGAACCTTCTCGCTCACCTTTTTCTCACCGGTTCATCATCCTCGGAGCAAATGCTCGGGAACTTCATCGCCGACCGGGTCAAAGGGAAAGCCTATCTCCATTACCCGATAAAGGTAGCTCATGGGATCCTCCTTCACCGAAGGATCGATAGCTTCACGGATGAACACCCGATCATGTTGGAGAGCAAGCAGCTCCTTCATCCCTACCACGGCAAATGGGCCGGAGTTGTGATCGATGTCCTTAGCGATCATTTCCTTGCAACGGAATGGGATCGCTACAGTCCGAACGAAACGCTTCCCCGTTTCGTCGAAAGGGTCCAGCGGGAACTTAAGCTAGAACGCGAAAAGATGGGGGAAAAAGATCGTTGGATATTCGACCGGATGGTCCGCGATGAGTGGCTGTTGGGATACGAAGACCCCAAAGGCCTGAAGCGCGCGTTCGAAGGGCTAAGCAAAAGGACCGGGAATACGGAGCTCCGAAAAGCGGTCTGCACGCTCACCGAACTGGATGAAAGATTGCGGAGCAATTTCCATTCCTTCTTTCCAGAGCTGATCCGCTATGTGAACGAACTTGAATCGCATGAGCCGGAAGAAACTCGACCTACACCCGATCGCTAAGGACGGAGAGGCCATCGAAGATTCCCTTGAAGAAGCGATGCAAGAAGCGATGGAAAAAAAGATCCCTACGCTCGAGATCGTCCACGGAAAAGGGAGCGGTCAACTCAAGAAGAAAGTGCTCAAATTCCTCGAGAAAAAAGAACAAAAAGCTCGTTACCACCGCATTGTAAAGGACAAGAATAACAGTGGAAGGCTTTTCGTCCATTTTAAGCATTGAAAAGGGTCAAAGCAGTAGGATCTCTTAATTTTGCAGCATCAAATCCGACGGATGGGAAAGATCCTTCTCAACATACTAGGTCTTCTTATCATTTCCATCACTTGCTTCGCTCAAGGCAACGGGGATAAGCTGGTTTTAGAGGGGCAATACCACAACAAGAACCTCTATGTCAACAACCCGATGTCCGAAGCAGGAGTTGGTTTTTGCGTCAACGAGGTGCGAGTGAACGGGGACGTTACGACCGATGAGTGGAATTCCAGTGCTTTCGAAGTGGCCTTGGACCAAAAAGAATTGAAGCCCGGAGATGACGTGGTCGTAGAGATCGAACACAAAGATGGATGCAAGCCCAAAGTTTTGAACCCTTCCGTATTAAAGCCCCGGGCAACCTTCAAGCTTGAGAACATCAAGATCACTCCGAAAGGGGTCCTGAAGTGGACCACTACCAATGAAAAAGGGAAGCTTCCTTACAAGATCCAACAGTTCAAATGGAACAAATGGGTCACTGTAGGAGAGGTCCAGGGGAAAGGGACCCCGGGAGAGCACAGTTACAGTTTCGAAACGATTCCGGTCGCTGGGGAGAACAGATTCAGGGTCAAGCAGGAAGGGATGGACGGGAATACGAAGACCTCTAAATCCGTCGAATTCGAATCCGACAAGAAGAAGATCGAACACGAGCACAAGAAGGATGAAGAGCGGATCGATCTCAGTCGGGAAACCTCTTTCGAGCTTTACAACATGTACGGAGAGCTCGTGAAGAAGGGCTTCGGGGATTCAGTGGACCTATCCAATTTCGATAGCGGAACTTATTACCTCAATTTCGGTTCTCGCACGGTCGAGTTCAAGAAGCCCTAAGCCTCCTTATCTCCGGCCGCATCGCTTAAGAGCAATTTACGTATCAATTCTTCGAAGGGCAAAGGGGGGTGATAAAGCCCATCGGAATAAACGTGCGCCATCAGTTTGATGTAATTGGGCTTATCGTTGATAAGGGCGTGTTCCAATAGCAAGTTCCCATAGAGCTGGGTTCCCTTTTTCACATCCATCTCCTTATTGATCGGGGGTTTGAGAAAATGCCGTTCGATCGTTTCATAATATCGATCCCGCTCCAGGATCCGGCGGTCGGAATGGTATTTCCGATATCCGAGTTCGAGCCCACGGTCCCTCAATAGATCGAAAAGAAAGGAGAAGCCTTTCACCCCAAAGGCATCCCGATAAGTGAAGAAAAAACCGTTCGCATACGGTGACCCGTAAAGGAATAAATCCATTTCGACCGGCTCAACCCCTTTTTGCTTGGTCAGGTAAGCCTGATGGACCGAACGGAGCATTGGAAAATGCTCCCCACGATGTAGCCAATCCCTTCGTTCATCCTCGTAATCCTCGGAACGTTGGAGCTCTTCATTGTGGACCGGTACTTCCACCGTCCGGCCGGTCTTCCTATCAGCCTTCTCCCGAGCCGGGAAAAGAGCTTTCCACATACGTTTCAGAAAAGGGTCGTCCTTGCTCATCGGATACCATGAAGATACGGACTCCAAAGGATCCACGAAGCTCCCTATCTTCGGGAGATGCCTCTTTCCCACCCACACGAAGCCCGGTCGCGTGTCTTCATGACGAAGGACGGCTCTCCCAGTCTCTACGATCCCGTTCTCGATGAAACTTATCATTCCACGAACGGGGCGATCAGCGAATCCCAACACGTCTTTATCGGGAAGGGGTTCCATGCTCCTGCCCTCCCCGCCTTTTGTAGCGAACATCCCCTTCGGATATTCGAAGTGGGCTTCGGGACCGGTATCAATGCATGGCTTACACAGCAAGAAGCCGAAAGGACCAAGCGACCGGTCATCTATGAGAGCATCGAACCCTATCCCCTAAAAGAAACGAGCTGGGTGGAATTCGAGCAAGCACTCGGAGCAGCGGACGGGACCTTTGAAGCGCTTCATCGTGCTCCCTGGAACGAAAGCACTCGGATAAGCCCTCGTTTCGAACTTTTAAAGCGGAACATCGAGCTGGAAAGGCTCGAGAAAAGCAATACCCTGGCAGGGCTCATCTATTACGATGCTTTTGGAGCAAAAGCCGATCCGGAAATGTGGGAGCCGGCGAGCATCGAAAAAGCGTTAGAACGTGCAGGGAACGCTTGCGTGTTCGTAACCTATGCAGCCAAAGGTAGTCTAAAGCGTACGCTCCGAAGAGCAGGCTGGCAAGTGGAGATATTGGATGGAGCATTGGGCAAACGGGAAATGATAAGGGGTGTCAAAGGGGTGAGCCCATGAAAGGGGGATATCCATTCAACGTTCGAGTTTACGGCCTTCTTTTGGATAAGCAGGGAGACCATCTGCTCCTTTCAAAAGAACCCATGCAGGAAAAGCAGGTGACCAAGTTCCCCGGAGGTGGTCTTCAATACGGGGAGGGGCCGGAAGATTGCGTGGTACGCGAATTTTTCGAAGAGATCCGCATCAGGGTCGAAGTCAGCGAACACTTCTATACGACCGGTTTTTTTCAGCCTTCTTTTTTCGAGGAGGCCATCCAGGTGATCAGTATCTACTACCTCCTCCGGACGATCGATCCTGCTTCAGAGAGGAGGCTGCAAAAAGATGGGGGGGCGAAAAAGGAATCCTTTTTCTGGGAACCGGTCCGCAAGATCGCTCCGGAGCGTTTCGAGCTCCCGATCGATAAGGAGGTTGCGCGAAGGGTCCGTGATACCCTCACCCCTTGAGGGAAAGGCCTTCACTGGTCGCACCCAACCGCTTCATGACGTAGCCTTCGATCTTTTTAAAGAGCTGAAGGGGCTGATGGGTCCGCCAAGTCACATCGCGAAGCTTTCCACCGAGGACGAAGAAATTGTCCAGGTCAGCATCGACGAATTCCTGAACGACGTGTTCGCGAAAATTCATCAGAGCGATCCAACCTTCCTCCTCCTCCACTTCTTCGAACCATTCTTCATAATAACAATCGTCGGAACTGTGAAAGTTCAGAACGTTCTCACCGATAAGGATGAACTTGGTGATCCCTTGCTCCATCATCTTTTCGATGATATCCCTTTTCAGGTACATGATATCGTTATGGATGCAATCGTTCCATTCCCCGATCATTTCGATGATGCCCATTCCCACATCGTAATCCACGTAAAGGATCTTGATGAAGAGCGTGGGTGAACCGATGGGATCCCATTGGGGGTGGATGAGATGGTCGTAGATGTTGTTCTCGAAAAAGAACTCGCTGTGCTCCCGCCCAAAAAAAGGCGAGCGAGGGTCCTCGTCGGCGATATAGAGGCTACGCCAGCTGTAGTAAGGCTCGAGTTCGTGCATCTTCCCTGTCTTCCATAACGACCACAAGTTACAAGATCAGCGCAAAGGCATCAGCCCCTTCCCCTTTCTTTTCCTTTTTGAAGTGCTTTTCGCACACTCCCTTCATCGAAGAGGAGTTGGCGGGCCTCTTCGTGATCCAATCCCAGCTCCTGGACGAGCATACGCGTACCACGGTCCACTAGTTTCTGATTGCTGAGTTCCATGTCCACCATCCGGTTCCCTTCAACCTTCCCCATACGGATCATGAGCACGGTGGAAAGCATGTTCAGAACGAGCTTTTGAGCGGTTCCGGATTTAAGGCGTGTACTCCCGGTCACGAACTCCGGTCCGACGTCCATTTCGATCGGATGATCCGCGGCCTTTCCCACCGGACTACCGGGGTCGCAAGTAATAGCACCGGTAAGCACCTCTTCTTGAACTGCTTTCTCAAGCGCCCCTCTCACATAGGGAGTGGTCCCTGAAGCAGCAAGGCCGATCAATGAATCGTCGGAATTAATATCGTATGCTAAAAGGTCCTTCCAACCTTGCTCCGGGTCATCCTCTGCGAACTCCACAGCCTTCCGGATAGCACGATCCCCTCCGGCCATCAGACCGATCACCATGTCGTGCGGGACTCCAAATGTCGGTGGACATTCGGAAGCGTCCAGGATACCCAGGCGCCCACTCGTTCCCGCACCGATGTAAAAGAGCCTTCCATTCCGATCCCTCATCCGGGGAACGATCGCTTTTACCAAGGCTCCGATAAGGGGGATGACCTTCTCTATTGCTTCAGGCACCTTCCGGTCCTCTTGGTTCATACCGTGAAGCAATCCTTCCACGGTCATCTTCTCGAGGTCATCGTAATGCGAAGGCCGTTCCGTGCGTTTTTTTCCTTGCTCCATGAGATGCTACCTCACAAAGATGCAGATCCCTAGAGCTTTCGCACCAATTCCACGACCGTTATTTCAGGTCGGATCCCTACCCGAAAGGGAATGTTCATCATATAGCCGAACCCCCGATTGACGTAAAGGTACTGTCCTTCGTGCTCATAAAGGCCCGCCCATTGTTTATAAGCCATTTTGAAAGGGCTCCATCGAAGAGCTCCCATCTCCACCCCAAATTGAAACCCATGGGTGTGTCCGGCGAAAGTGATATCGATATCGGGGTGATCGGGAAGGACTCTTGCTTCCCAATGGCTCGGATCATGGGTCAATAGAAGCTTCACATCCGCTTCCTCCGTTCCACGATCAGCTTCATCTAAACGACCGTATTTGGAGAACCTTCCCATGCCCCAATTCTCTACACCAATGATCGCCATGGACCCACTTCCCAATTGAAGGATACGGTGTTGGTTCAGAAGAAGGTCCCATCCCAAAGCACGATGAGCTTCCACCATTTCGAGGAGGTTTTTACGCTTCATGACGGCCGTAGGCCAATCCACATAATCGCCGTAATCGTGGTTCCCCAGTATGGAATAGACGCCAAGAGGGGCTTTCAAGCCGGACAAGGAGTTAAAATGGTCATCGATCTCACGGGTGGAGCGATCCACCAGATCGCCGGTGAAAAAGATCATATCAGGGCGCTGCTTCATCACCTCAGCCATTCCTTTTTTCAGGG
Organism: uncultured Weeksellaceae bacterium; assembly: GCA_964537825.1. Classification (GTDB taxonomy): domain Bacteria; phylum Bacteroidota; class Bacteroidia; order Flavobacteriales_D; family CAYVSK01; genus CAZIDL01. The sequence continues at coordinate 25,213 of CAZIDL010000005.1, read as the reverse complement.
ATCGCTTATCGAAAAAACCGCCAGCATGGATATCCGAGATATGGACGATACGGAGACCTTCGAAGGAATAAGGTAACTGTGGTATAGGGATCCGTACCTCGTGCAGCTTGAGATTGTGCGCGCCTGAAATGCTTAAAGGCATGAAGAGGGAGTAGGATGCTTCCGGGTTCAGCCGCGAAGTTCGGCCAATAGGGCGAGCGGGTCCTTTTCGGCTTCGTGTTCGCCCAATTCAGGGAATTGACCCTTTCCAAAAGGGGTGTATCCACGTCCTACGATGCATTGAAGTTCATCTGCGTGTCGGTCAAGGTGCTCTTCGAGTTCCTTCTCTCCGGAATATGTTCCATAGAAGAGCACCCCCAAAGGTGAGACAAGGTCATCATCCGCCTTGAGCAAAAGCGTACCTCCGTCGTAGAAGCGCTCCCCGTTCATCAGATAGATGGCCTTGTGGTAAGCGTAGTTGTTCATGTACTTCTGATGCTCCTTCAACTGATCCTGTTCATCGAGGAGCTGGAGAAAGCGAGAAGGATCCCAATCCTCCGGTACAAAAAGCTTGGAAACGTTACGGCACCCTCTCCCATAATAAAGAAAGATGTCCTGCATAAGAGCCCGAAGCTCTTCATCGCTCTCATCCCCTTTCAGAACAGCCACTCCGCAGCGGTTCCCCCTGAATGTGTGGGGTAAATGCCCGAAATAATAGGAAAAATAGCGCGTGCTGTTATCGCTCCCCGTAGCGATAACGGCATCCGGCTTTCCGCTCGGCCCTTCCAATACTTCGATCCGGTCCTCGAAGACATCGTAACGGCGCAACAGATCCAGGAGCCGCGGGAGGGAACGGTCATCCTTTGAAGAAGGTTTGATCAGAGCCTTATGGCCGAAAAGTAGAACAGCCAGAACATCCTGCATACCCACAAATGGGATGTTGCCTGCCAGGATCAGAAGGACCGGACGACCGCTCTCCGCTTCTTTTATTTCATCTTCATAAGGGGCGATCCAGCGATCGATGGCCTCTTTGCGGAGCATTTCCGCTAAGGATGAAAGGGAAACCCGCATTTGATAGGGCGTGAACCAAGGGTTCCGAAGAACGGACTCTTCAAGTTCCCTGCCCAAGGCCGATTCCTCAGTATCCTTCGCATTTCCGTTCAGCACCCTTTCGAGCGAGGAACTCAGGTCGATAAGGGCTTCCTTTCTTTCTTCCAACGCCATCGGATCCGCCCAGCCGGCGGTAAGCTTCTTACCTTTGCACGAGCGAAATTACGAAAGCCCCTCAGATGGCGATCAAGATCACAGAAGAATGCATTAATTGCGGCGCTTGCGAACCGGAGTGTCCCAACAACGCGATCTATGAAGGGGGAGAACCCTGGCGCTTCGCTGACGGAACGAGCCTGCAGGGTACGATCACAGCTCCTTCCGGAGCGGAGTATGATGCGGAGATCGAACAAGCTCCTAAAAGCGAAGAGTTCTTCTACATCGTCACGGACAAGTGCACGGAATGTGTAGGCTTCCACGACGAACCACAATGTGCGGCCGTTTGTCCCGTTGACTGTTGTGTGGACGATGAGGAGCATCCTGAAAGCGAAGAGCAGCTCCTCGAAAAGAAAAAGGCCCTTCACGGTGAATGATCCAGCTGGGCCCAAGCTAGCCCTCACTTCCTTATGAGAAAGCAAGGAACGGCCCTCCTATTCCTTCTTAGCTTCCTCGCTTCCTTTGCGATCGGAAGAACGCCCTCCCTCTCAATGCAAGGGGAAAAGGACAGTGCGCTGGCACTCTATGAAAGGATCCTGGAATGCGAAAAGGACGAGGCCAGGGATTCCCTCGGGGAACGCTTCGAAGAGCAAATGCGATCCATCCTGAAGCAAAACGAGGCCTTTGATGCCTCCTTCCCCAAGCTTGGCAAGCAGATCGGGATCCTTTATGCCCCGGATAAGAAATTTCGCCTTTTCAATTGGAACATTGCCCACAACGATGGGACCCATACCTACTTCGCTTATATTCTCTACAAGAACGCTAACGGAAGGACGGAGCTCACTCGACTGGATCCGATACGCGATGCTTCCGAACGGAACAAGAAGTCCGGAGGGGGCATGCGGAAGCGAGAACTCGAAAGGATGGAACTGAGTACCGGCGAATGGATACCCTCCCTCTACTACCGGATCATCCGAAAAGAACGGAACGGCGATGCTTTCTACACCCTTCTGGGATGGGAGGGTAAGGATCAGCTCACCACCCGGAAAATGATCGAGATACTGCATTTCGATGAAAAAGGCAACCCCCTTTTCGGCCTTCCGGTCTTCAAAAAAGCAGAAAAGGACGATGAGAAGGAAGATTGGCGGGAAAAGGAACGCCGAAGAAGACAACGCACCACCCGTGGACGGAGTAAGAAAGAACGCCCCAAGCAGCGCGTCATTTTCGAATACACCGATGACGCCGTGATGTCCCTGCGCTATGAAAAGGAAAAGGACCGGATCGTTTTCAACCAGCTGGTCCCGGAACGACCTGACCTAAAAGGGATGTACGAATTCTACGGTCCCGATCTCCTCTTCAATGCGTACGTTTGGAAAAAAGCAGGGCATTGGGCTTTCAAGAAAAAGGTGGAGCCCGAGAACCAGCGTACGCAGTCTCAGAAGTGGAACGATCCTAAGGAATGAGAAGCAAGCCCTCGGAAAGGAAGCAAATCAGCAAGTGCAGGACCGTTCTTTCCCTTCTGCTCTTCCTATCCCTTTCCATCCCCCGAGCATGGGGGCAAGGAAGTTCCAAGCTCACCATTTACGATGAAGCAGGTATCCCTTTTCATCTCTGGTTGAACGGTGAACGAAAGAGCAAGGACCAGGGAAGTCCACGGATCACCGTGGACAGCATTCCAGCCGGTTCCCACGAACTTTTGATCCGCTACCCGGACACCACGATCCCAAAACTCGAGCAGGGCATTCAAATCAAAAGCCGGGCTTCCCGGACCTATGCTCTTAGCCCCTTGGAAGGGAATGAAGGACGTGAGTGGAATTTGATATCGGAGATCCGGAGCGAAGGAAAAGGGAGTGCGCGAAAGAAGCAAGACAGCAGTGTCAGTTTGATGACATCCGAAAAATCCCCGCTACCTCAGGTTGATTCAGCTTTCATCGCCTCCTATGAAGGTTCCAGCGGTTGCACCGATCCGATGCAGAGCGATCGATTCGACGGCATCCTGAAGAAGGTGGAGCATGCCATCTTCGAAAAGGAACGCATCCGTATGGCCAAAGAACGGATCGCGGATCGCTGTGTGCTGAGCTCACAAGTAGCCGCCCTTATGCGGGCCCTCGACTATGAGGAGAACCGTCTGGACCTTGCTAAATATGCTTATGGCCGAACCTTCGACCAGAAGAACTACGAAGAGGTCCGAAAAGCGCTGAACTTTGAGCGAAGTCGGAAAGAGCTTTCCCGCTACCTGCGAGAATTCCGATAATGCGGCATCTTTCGCTCCTCCATCGAGGGGGGGTGAACTATGTTTTTCCGAAAAAATATTCAGACATTTGTACGCCCATTCAGCCCCTTATAAGGGGTCTTCCGAACCAAAAAACAGAACAGGAATGAGCAAGGTCCATAATTTCAATGCAGGTCCGAGCATCCTCCCGGAGGAGGTGATCGACGAAGTATCAAAAGGTGCAAAGGACCTCGACGGTAGCGGGCTCAGCGTTCTCGAGATATCCCACCGTTCCAAGGAGTTCAAGCAGATCATGAAAGAAGCCCAGGACCGGGTCCGTGAGCTTCTAGACCTACCCGATAATTACAGTGTGCTCTTCCTCCAGGGAGGAGCGAGCCTGGGTTTCCATATGGTCCCGATGAACCTCATGAAGGCTGAGAACGGGAAAGCTGCCTACATCGAGACGGGTAGCTGGGCTAAAAAGGCCATCAAAGAGGCCAAGAAAACTGGAGAAGTAGAGGTGATCGCTTCCTCCGCCGATTCCAATCACGACCACATTCCGAAGGACTACCAGATCCCCACGGATGCCGATTACCTACACCTCACCTCCAACAATACCATCTTCGGGACGCAATTCAAGGAATTCCCGAAAGCTGATATACCGGTGGTTTGCGACATGTCCTCCGACATCTTCAGCCGTCCGATAGACATCGAGAAATTCGACCTTATCTATGCTGGAGCCCAAAAGAACATGGGCCCTGCAGGGACCACCCTTTACATTGTGAATCAGGACATCCTTGGTAAGACGGGGCGGGATATCCCCTCGATCCTCGACTTTCAGGTCCACGATGACAAGGACTCGATCTACAATACGCCCTCTGTTTACGCGGTCTACGCCTGCAAATGCGTGCTCGACTGGATCAAGAAGAACGGAGGCGTTCAAGGCATGGAAGAGCGAAATGCTGAAAAAGCGAGGATCCTTTACGAAGAGATCGACCGCAACCCCATGTTCGAAGGGGTCGCTGCGGAAGAAGACCGCTCCCACATGAACGTAACCTTCATCATGAAGGACGATGAGCACAAGGAAGATTTCGACAAGATGTGGCAAGAAGCTGGGATCATCGGCCTTCCGGGACACCGTTCTGTCGGTGGATATAGGGCGTCCATCTACAACGCTCTACCGAAGGAGAGCATCGAAGCGCTCGTATCCGTGATGAAGGAGTTCAGTGAAAAATACAGCAAGGTCGAGCAATAAGAACAACTAAAAACCCAAAGAACGTATGAAGATCCTAGCGAACGACGGCATCTCCAAATCCGGAAAGGAAAAGCTTGAGAGTGCCGGATTCCAGGTAGACACCGAAAAAGTCGAACAGGACGATCTGCCCCAGGCGATCAATGATAACGGCTATGTGGCTCTGCTCGTCCGAAGCGCGACCAAGGTCCGCAAGGACTTGATCGACGCTTGTCCCGGTCTCAAGTTCATCGGCCGTGGCGGGGTCGGGGTCGATAACATCGACGTCGAGCACGCCAAAGAAAAAGGCATCGAAGTCGTCAATACCCCGGGAGCGCCCTCCCAGTCCGTGGCAGAACTTATCATCGGACACATCTTCACCGTTTCCCGCTCCCTCCAGGATGCCAACCGGCAAATGCCTCAAAAAGGAGCTGACGACTTCAAGTCCTTGAAAAAGAAGTACGGCAAAGGGCAGGAACTTCGCGGGAAGACGTTGGGCATTATCGGTTTTGGCCGGATCGGGCAGTTCACGGCTCAATACGCCCTGGGATGTGGCATGAAGGTCGTTGCTCATGATCCCTATGTCGACAAGGCTGAGCTGGAAGTCGAGATCGCTGGCACCAACCCGGCCAAAGTAGAAGTCTCTACGATCAGCAAGGACGAACTCCTCCAACAAAGCGATATTATTTCGCTTCACGTACCTAAGCAGGAAGACGGAAGTGCTGTCATCGGGCAGGAGGAGATCGACAAACTGAAAGATGGAGTGATCCTTGTCAACGCTGCCCGCGGTGGCGTTATCGACGAGGATGCCCTCCTCCAAGGACTCGGATCCGGAAAGATCGCGGGTGCCGGCCTCGATGTCTTCGAGAACGAGCCCACCCCGCGGAAGGATCTGCTCGATCACGAGCAGATCTCACTCACCCCGCACATTGGTGCTGCTACCAACGAAGCTCAGGAGCGGATCGGTGTGGAACTTGCCGATAAGATCATTCAAAGCTTGAAAGCTGAGAAGGTCTAAGTTCGAGCAGAAGGAAAACAAGAGCTAAAAAAGCCCGCTTCCTTTCAAGGGAGCGGGCTTTTTTTAAGATTCTTGGCAAGATCGGACTTATTCCTCCTTTTTCAACAGCCGCTCAGCTTCCTTGGCAGGGATAACGTTCTCCTTGAAAAGCCCGACCACGAAAGCACCTTCGACACCCTCTTCTTTCACTTTTTCAACCGCTTTTTCCGCAGCTTTCAGCGATCCGAAATCTCCATAGAGGTATTTGGTGATCCCGTCCTCCACGCTGGTCCTAACCTCACCTAAGCTCATGAAACTCCGCAGTTTGGGCGTGGGAATATCCTTCTCGAAAGCTCCGATCTGAACAGCAAAGCTGATAAGGTCCTTGTTGACAGAACCTGAACGGACCTTGCTCATATCCTCTTCACCGACAACCTTAGCACCGGCCTCTTCGAGAGGGATCCGCTTCCCGTTCCGATAAGCCGTTATAAACGCATCCTCATACCCTTTCAACAGCATTTCCGTCTTATGCTCAGCGGCATCCCGGATGGAATTGAATGATCCGGCCACGTACCGTACAAGATCATCATCACCATGGATCACCAGCAAGTTGGGAACGTCATCGAAAATATTCCGGCTCAGGGACTGACTGAAAGCACCTAGCTGGACCCTGAAGACCACATTGTTCTTCTTATCAGAAGCATCACCAACATCCTTACCCGAAGCTTCATCGGGCTGGGCATACGTAACCTCTTCTTTCTTGATCCGATCCCCCTGTTTGGATATCACATCTCCCTCGATCCCTTGGGCCTCAAGTTCGAATTTCCTTCTTACAGCGTCCGGAAGGTTTTCGTAATTACCGACCACGTATATTGCCGTATCCCCTTTATCGATCGTCCGCACGTCTGAAATGCTCAGCAAGCGTTGCCGTTCCTTGGCTGATATTCCCTTGGTGCTCTGCCCCACCTTCACCATGAAACGCTTTCTGGGATAGTCCTTCTCAACCTCTTTCCCCTTTGAAGGGAGAGGTAGCTCCCCTTCGATCACCGACTGAGAATAGACCGTATCCTTGGGCTCTGTATATTTTCCAGTAGAATCCATGAAAACGAGGTACCGATGCTTGAGCTCTGGATCACTAAGAGCGATACCTGAAGTGTCCACGCGGCGAAGCATGGAATCCGGTGAATCCAAGCGCTTATCGGTGTAGTTCGGGACCCCATCCCCATCTTGATCGAGTGGACAACCATTGCTATCCACAGAGACCTCCATCGGGGTATGGGGGCATTCGTCAAGAAAATCTACGACGGCGTCCGCATCCTCATCAGCCCCATCGAACTTGAATTTTCGCAGGGGAACCGCTTTTTCTTCGGGTTCCTCTTCTTTAAAGGGGGTGTAATGAAGATCGTAATGGAGGGATACGGAACTATAAAGGTATTTGTCGTTCTGAGGATCGCCCTGGCGATGCCCTTTGCTCTGGTGCGTCACATTGTCGATGTAATCGGTAAAAGTAAAGTACATCGTAGAGGAGAGCCGGAGATCCACCCGATCCGAGAGATGCATCTCCGCACCAACCGATACGGGAACGGCCCAGGATCGTTCCTGATAATCCCCGAACCCGTCAAGGTTGAGCTCCCGAAGGTCGGTCTCATAGGTGTAATCCCGGGTGATGGTCTTCGCTTCATCCGCATTGGAAGCATTTTCGGGCATGTTCCGTATCGTCCCATCAGACCAGTAATGATAACGGTTCCCGTTCTCATCGTAAAGGTCGGTTTTGGACAAGAACTCGAAGGATTCCAAGCCGACCGAGAGGTAAGGCTCTACATTTCGGTCCTTGGGCAAAAGGTTGTCGAAATTATAGGTGAGGTTGAACCCGCCAGTGGTGATGCGGGACTCGAAATTGAGATTCCGCTTCGGAAAGCGCTCATTCGCCCCTAACTTCCCCCGCATCACATGAAACCCAAGATCGAGATAAGGGGTTAATGGATTACTGACCTTCAGTTCATAACCCACGCGGCTGACGGTTGGATGGTAGAAGCGATGGTTCTTTCCCACATCCCCGTAGAACGTAAGCATTCCAACACCCAGACCGACCGTGGGCCGAAAAAGAAAGTCGCTGGTATCACTTTCCTCGGATGAAGCAGTATCCGCAGCGGTCTGAGCCTTCGAGGTGAGCACCCCGAAAAAGAACTGGAAGATCAAAAAAACGCAAAGGTACCGCATAGATACCCCCATCATAGGGCCCCAGTTTTACGACCAAAGTAAGATTTTGTTCAGATCGGGCGATGCAGAAACGCCTTTTACTGGACCCATTCCTGATCAGTGACCATCAAAGCCTCTTGAACCGTGATCCGCTCTCCATCGTTGTAGGCGGTCACGAAAGGCCCCGGAAGGTCAAAGTTCTGGCGGAAATGGACCCGTTTGTCCCTCGCTTTTTTATACCGCTCGAACTTTCCGGTCAGGTACTTGATCCACCCTTCGTGATGGTCGATATCATAATCCCCTTCATAACCATAGACCCTGGAAAAATGGTCCGATTCGACAGGATCGTGTCCGGCACAGATCTGAACCCTGAAGTCGATCCCTTTTTGAGGAGCTGGCACATCACCGGTCAAACTGTCCGGGCTCTCTTCTTCCCCTTCGCCCGAAGCTGTTGCGGTGCTTTTTTCCTGCTCGTCGCTGGCTTTTTGAACGCTATCCTCGGAAGACCCCATGCTGCTATCCGCTTCTGCGGTCCTCTCAGAAGCTTCATCATCGTTGCCTTGACCGGCCTTGGCCGTATCCTTGGAACTTTTCTTTGCAAGGGGGGCGCTCACTTCCAATCTAGAGGGAGCGATCTTTTTATCGATGCTGTTCCCTTCCCTCAGGAAGGAAAAGGTCCCCTCGATCGAATACTTCCCTGCTTTTGCCTTCTTTGCCTCGAGCTGGTATTGAACCCAAAAAGACTTAGCCCTTGGCATTTGCATCCAAACGAACTTCACCTTCCGATCCTGGAAAGTGAAGGTCGCTTCCATGCTCTCCTCTGGGGAAGCATCGAATCCTTTCGGGACCCGGTCCACAAGTTTGGCGAACCCTTTGGTCGTTCCTTTCCGGAGCTTAAGGCGGACCTTGAACCGGCGCTCCTCTACTTTTTTGATCTTGCGCCGGATCTTGATGCCCTGTCCCGTATCCCCGGCCGTTTGGGTTCCTTCATCCGCTTCATTTTGCTCTGCCTTTCCGGCTTTCTTTTGGATCCGGACGGTCCGTTCCTCGATATGGGTTCTTTTTCGCTCATTCTCTTCGATGTACCGAAGATCTCCGCTGATGGTCCGCTCTCCTTTTGCTTTTTTCTTTGCGATCAGTCGATATTTCACAAGGAATTGCCCTCCCTTGGGCATTGCCATCCAGATGAACTTCGCGACACCGTCCTCGAACGTAAAAGAAGCACCGCTCTTTTCCACAGCTTTCACCCGGAACCCATCCGGTATATTGAGCTCCAACTTTGCAAAGCCACCCCGATCACCTTTGTGAACCCGTAGAGTGACCTCTTTGCTCTCTCCGGGAGCTACCCGTTCCGGAAGATCATGCTCGACCTTCACTCCATCCTGTTGAGCCAGCCAAGGAAGGAAAAAGAAGAGGAAGAGGACCGGAAAGGGAACGATACTGTTGAAACGCATAAAACGGGGCTTTTGCTATATTTCAAACAAAAGGCATCCCCGTGCTCGATCCCAGCACCTTGAAAAAGAATTACGAACAAACCCGTGTTGAAAACGAATTCCAGATCTAGCCTCAAACCACGGTTCCCGGATCTCTCAACGAGATCGTGAACAATGGATCGACAGGAAATGAACGATCAATGAACGATCTTTCAACGATCTTTCAACGATCCGGCAGTAGGGGGAGCAATAGAACTAAAAATTCGGTCGCAAGAGGTATTGGGAATAAAAACGGTCGATCTCTTCGACAGCTTCTTCGGGTTCATCCACCAAAGTGAAGAGCTCCAGATCCTTGAGCGCCATGTTGCCTTCCTGCTCCGCCACCACTTTTTTCAACCAATCGACCAGACCGGACCAAAAGTCCTTACCGACCAGGATGATGGGGAATTTCCCGATCTTATTGGTCTGGATAAGGGTAAGGGCTTCGAAGAACTCATCCAATGTACCAAGACCTCCGGGAAGGACTATGAAGCCCTGAGCGTATTTCACGAACATCACCTTGCGGACGAAAAAACGCTCGAAATTGATCAACTTGTCACGATCGATGTATTCATTGGCCTTCTGCTCAAAAGGAAGGTCGATGTTCAATCCAACCGAAGTACCTCCTCCTCTATGAGCCCCTTTGTTCGCAGCTTCCATGACACCAGGACCCCCTCCTGTTATCACACCGTAACCATGCCCAGTCAATTGATAAGCGAGCCGTTCCGCCAACTGATAGTAAGGCCGTTCCGATCCGACCCGGGCTGAACCGAAGACCGAAACGCATGGTTTGATCTTGGAGAGCTTTTCGAATCCCTCCACGAACTCGGACATGATCTTGAATATCGCCCAGCTGTCATTGGCCTTGATCTCGTTCCAATCCCTTTCTTCGAAGGCCCGTCTTATACGATCATCTTCGTTTTGCGTCATGAGTTCACTTTCTGTGCTGTGAGTTCTTCTTCAAGATAGGCGCCTGTATATCCGTTCCGGTCATTGCTAACCTGTTCGGGCGTACCGCTCGCGACGATCCGTCCACCATCAGCACCGCCTTCGGGGCCCATGTCGATAACATGGTCCGCCACTTTGATCACGTCGGGATCGTGCTCGATCACAAGGACCGTGTTCCCCTGTTCCACCAAACGGTCCAGCACTTCGATCAGCATCCGGATGTCTTCGAAATGAAGCCCCGTTGTCGGTTCATCCAGGATATAGAAGGTGTTACCAGTGCTCTTTCGAGCCAATTCGGTCGCAAGCTTCACCCGTTGCGCTTCCCCTCCGGATAGGTTCGTCGATGGCTGCCCCAGTTGAAGGTATCCGAGACCGACCTCGTTCAAAGTGTTCAGCTTGCTATAGATGCTAGGGATGTCCTGAAAGAATTCGCCCGCTTGCTGGATGGTCATATCGAGAACGTCGGATATCGAACGCCCTTTATAGCGGACTTCGAGGGTCTCGCGGTCGTAACGCCTCCCACGACAGGTTTCACAGGTAACGTGCACATCAGGTAAAAAATTCATCTCGATGGTACGGACCCCTCCTCCTTTGCAGGTCTCACAGCGACCACCTTTCACGTTAAAGGAGAATCGACCGGGTTTATAACCCCGGATCTTCGCTTCAGGTGTTTCGGAAAAGAAACGCCGGATATCGCTAAAAAGGCCAGTGTAGGTGGCAGGGTTGGAGCGGGGGGTACGACCGATCGGAGCCTGATCGATATCGATCACCTTGTCGAGCTGATGGACCCCTTCGACCGTTCGGCAGGCCAAATGGCTCTTTTGCCCCCTATGAAGTTCATTGCTCAAGTAAGGATGAAGGATCCCTTCGATGAGGGAAGATTTTCCGCTCCCGGAAACGCCCGTGACCGTAATGAACTTCCCGAGTGGAAAGGTCACATCGATCCCTTTGAGGTTGTGGCCTTCAGCATTCCGGATGGTGATAGAACTTCCATTCCCCTTTCTCCGTTCCTTCGGGACCGGGATCTCTCGGATCCGTTTCAAGTATTGACCCGTAAGGGTCTCCTTCTCGGTCACTTCTTCAGGGGTGCCCGCTGCTACCACATATCCCCCTTTTTCTCCCGCACCGGGCCCCATATCGATCACGTGGTCCGCACTGAGGATCGTGTCCCGATCGTGTTCCACCACGATGACGGTGTTCCCGAGGTCGCGGAGTTCTTTCAACGAATTGATCAGACGCCAGTTATCCCGCTGATGCAAACCGATGCTGGGTTCGTCAAGAATATAAAGGACCCCTGTCAATTTCGATCCGATCTGGGTCCCCAAGCGGATCCGCTGTGCTTCTCCCCCAGAAAGCGTCTTCGCCGGCCGGTCGAGGGTGAGATAATAAAGCCCGACATCCAGTAAAAAGCCCAGTCGCTGCTGGATCTCCCGAAGGATCTCCCCCCCGATCCGGGCACGATCCCCTTCGAGGGTCCCTTCCATCTGCTCCAGGCGTTCCTTGAGCTCCTCCAGGCTCAATTTTCCCAGTTCTGCGATATTGACCCCATCGATCCGGAAATGAAGGGCTTCATGACACAAACGGCCCCCTTCGCAACTGGGGCAAACCTCTTTGCGCGTATAAGCATCTCTTTCTTTCCGCGCTTTTTTGCCCCCTTCCCCTTTTAAGTTGCGCTCAAGGTAGCGCATTACTCCTTCAAAGCTGAGCACGGTCTTCTGAACCCCCACTCCTGTATCGATGTGCAACTCTTCCTGCGTCCCTTCCATGATCTTTTGAAAGAGATCCTCCGGCAATTCTCCGATAGCTGTTCCCAGCTTGTATCCGTATTTCTGAAGGAGAGCGGCCAATTGTTTTCCTATCCACGCATTACCGGGCTTTCCGAGGGGTTGAACACCACCCGCTTCGATGCTCTTTCCGGGGTCGGGAACGAGGCTTTCCCGGTCGAGGACCTCAACGGTACCGAGCCCGCCACAGGTTTTACAAGCACCGTAGGGGGAATTGAAGGAAAAAAGGTTCGGTTCCGGATCCGGATAAGCAATACCCGTGCTCGGGCACATCAAGGTCTTGCTGAAGTGACGGACCGTACCTTCCTCGTGATCGAGCAGCATCATCGCCCCTTTTCCCTGTTTCATAGCGGTGCTGCAGGATGCCGCAAGACGCTCCCGGTCCTTTTCCTTCACGGACACCCTATCCACCACAAGCTCTATATCGTGCATCTTGTAGCGATCCAAGCGCATCCCTTCATGTAGGTCCACGATCTCTCCGTCCACCCGGGCCCGTAGGAAACCCTGCTTCATGATCTGTTCGAACAGTTCCCGGTAATGCCCTTTGCGGCCCTTGATGAGCGGAGCAAGGATGATCGCCTTTTTTCCTTCGAACTCCCGGAGCACTAGATCAACAACCTGTTCCTCCGTATAGCGCACCATCTCCTCACCGGTCCGGTAGGAGTAGGCCGTTCCGATCCTGGCATAAAGAAGGCGCAGTAAGTCCTGAACCTCGGTAACGGTTCCGACCGTGGAACGAGGGTTCTTGCTGATCGTCTTCTGTTCGATAGCGATCACCGGACTTAGCCCTTGGATCGAGTCGACCTCGGGACGCTCCATCCCGCCGAGGAAGGATCGCACATAGGAAGAAAAGGTCTCGATGTAGCGGCGTTGGCCTTCAGCATAAAGGGTGTCGAACGCCAAGCTCGACTTGCCGCTTCCACTAAGACCAGTAACGACAGTTAAGGTATAACGAGGGATCCGGAGATCGATCCACTTAAGGTTGTGTTCAGCAGCAGCACTGATACGGATCTCATCGCTCCTGGAAGCTTCCCTTTCCAACGGCTTCACCACCGCTGCTCCATCCCCATTATCGCCCCCATTACCTTTCATTTCTCTTCCTCCTTAGTAGGAAGGCTGTCCTTTTGGATCTTCATCCGGAGGGTGTCGTTCCGATAGAGCCCAGTATCCTTATGGATAAGCTTCTCTGAAGAGGGCTTGGGAAGCCGGATCTTATAGGTCTTCCCGGAGCTGTTCTCCAAATGCCCTTCACGAAGCCAGGGATTCAGGATCTTGAGCTCCTTATATCCTGTTCCATGGTCTATAGCGAACTGTGCCAGATCATCGATGGAACTGTCAACCTCGATCGTTCGGGTCTTATAGGGCTCATAAAGATCCTGATCGCGGAAATGAAAGCCATAACGCCCCGGATCCTTATGGATCTCCTTCAGAGCCAGGATCCGATAAACGTAACGCCCTGTTTCGGTATTGAGCATGAGCTCGTAATAACTATCAGCCTTTTGCTCGAGCAATCGTTCATTAAGAGCCCTCATACCGACATTGTAGGAAGCTGCGGCCAAGGTCCAGCTCCCGTACTCTTTATGGGCTTTCTTGAAATAATCGCAAGCAGCTCGGGTCGCTTTTCGCACATTGTAACGTTCGTCGACGTTTCCGTTGACCTCCAATCCGTACTGTTCAGCCGTTCCTTTCATGAACTGCCAGAATCCCTTTGCTCCTGCAGGAGAGGTGACGTTCTTGAACCCGCTCTCCACGAGCGGAACGTATTTCAGGTCCTCCGGCACCCCTTCTTCCTTCAGGATAGGCTCAATGACCGGGAACCAACGATGAGCCCTTTTATGGAGCAAGATGGAATGGGATTGCCAATAGGTGTTGACGTGAAGCTCTCGATCCAGTTTTTCCCGAACGTCCAGATCGTTCATAGGAACAGGCTCCCCCGCGAATTTTAGAGACTTCGGCAGTTCGAGGGAAAAGATCTTGTAGTGTTCCGTGAAATAAGAGCGATAAGGGATGTCTCCCTCCTTCCCCTCTTCGTGATCCGCAGAATAATTCATCACCTTAAGGATCAACAAGAAGCCCAAAAGGATCAGGATGGAGTAGAACCCTCTTCCCAGTTCCCTTTTTATGATACGCCGTTTCCGTTCCTTCATGAAGGCAATTGCTTCTCACCCGTCCGATAGGCGTTCACGAACAGGACCGCAAAGGTAAGGAAGATATAGGCGATCATAGCCGTGATCCAGAGCACAGAAGCCTCTTTCCGGAGGAGGAACAAACTAAGAAAAGCGTTGAGCGCACTCCAGAGGAAGAAGATCAGATTGACCCCGCGGTCCGACCAACCTGCATAAGACAAAGCGTGGGTCGTATGGTCTTTTCCACCTTTCAGGGGGGAACCTCCTCTGATGATGCGTAAAGTGAAAACAGCAAGGGTATCAGCGAGCGAACTCCAGAAAAGGAGCAAAAAGATAAGAGCCTTTTGTACCAAAACGGGAACAGAGCTCGCTAAACCCGGTTCAGGGGCATTCCAGAAAAATCGAATACCCAAAAAAGCGAGGAGCAGCCCCAGGAATTGGCTCCCTGCATCCCCGAGGAACATGGAGGAGGGATGGATGTTGTAGAACAGGAAACCCAGTACGCTGGCCATCACACCAATGAGCACAGGCCAGAAACTGCTCTCGGTCCCTTGCAGCTCCCATAGCTGGAGCATCGATGCAGCGATGACCATCAAGCCGATGCTGGCAGCGATCCCATCCATGTTATCGACCATGTTGATCGAGTTCATCAAAAGGATGATCCAAAGGATGGTCACGATCCGATCGAGCCATGCAGGTCCCGGAACGTCCAAGACCGTCCCTGAATAGATAAGAACGGCACCACATGCGGTTTGGACCGCTAGTTTCAAAAATGGGCGGGTTTCATAGACATCATCGGAGAGGCCCATCAAAAAAGCAAGGGAAGCAGCCCCCAAAAGCCCCATCATCCAGAGATACTCATCCTCTCCTCCGTTAAAGTAGGGCCCATAGGACAAGGAAAAACAAAAGAGAAAGACCATATAAAGGGAGATGCCCCCGAGCGTTGGCTTCCGTTCGGGGTTCCACCGCTGGATGGCCGGCTCTTCTCCCTTTCCCATTCCAAGCGTTCGGGAAAAGCGGAGGAAAAGGCCATTGACCAGAAGGGTGAAGGCTAACACCCCGATAAAAATGAGGAGACTTTCGATACCGATGGTTGCTCCGATCTTTTTTAAGCGTGAGGCCGATGGCTATCCTTCAAATTACGACTTTAGGTCCTCCCGGATGCACGTCCCCCTTTCTTCTTCCTACCGAAAAGCTTCCCGAGCCATCCTCCTTTCCGGCTGGATCTCTTCTTTCCGGAATCGCCGTAATACTCCTGCCCGTATCCATACCCATAACCGTAACCGTAACCGTAACCGTAATTGTATCCGTAAACTCCTTTTTCAGGGTCCACTCCGTTCAATACCACGGAGAGCCTCCGGATCCTGTTCTCATTGATCAGCCTGTCGACGTTCTGAACGAATTGTTTTTTGGAGAACTCCGTCCGGAAAATATAGATCGGAAGTTCGGCCTGCTTGATGATCTCCAGGCCATCGGTAACAAGCCCAACAGGAGGAGTGTCGGCCACGATAACATCATAGCGCCCACGGAGTTCCTGAAGGATTTCTTGCATACGCTCGCTCAGGATGAGCTCAGAAGGGTTGGGGGGGGATGGGCCGGCCGGGATCAGGTCGAGCCCTTCTAGCCGCGTAGAGGCGTACGCATCATCGATGCTATCCCGACCGATCAATAGCGTGCTCATGCCGGAGTCGTTATCAAGCCCAAAATCCACGTGGATCTTAGGCTTGCGCATATCAAGGTCCAAGAGAATAACTTTCTTCCCCATCAGGGCATAGATGCCCGCCAGGTTGATGGCAAAGAAGGTTTTCCCTTCTCCACTTATGGTAGAGGTCACGGCTGCAAGCTTGGAGCCTTCCTCTTCGCTAAGGAATTGCAGGTTACTCCTTACCCCCCGGAAAGATTCCGCGATCAGGGATTTGGGGTTTTGGTCCACGAGCAATTGGGAGTCCGACAAGACCTTCTTGTACCTGGGAATGATCCCGAGGATCCCTACCATCGCCTGGGTCATCCTTGTGATCTCGTTGAGGGAAGTGATCTCATCGTGGAGGAGGTAACGGACCACTACGAGCAGAAAGCCGATCACAAAGCCAAAAAGGAGGAACGTAATAACAGCCAGCTTCGGTTTGGGCTTGACCGGTCTTTTAGGGATCTTCGCTTTTTCGAGCACTTCGTTCTGAGGAACGAAACCCGCCTTGGAGATGGAGTATTCCGTCTTTTTCTCGAGCAGTAGCGTATAATACTTTTCATTGATGTTGAAGACTCGCTTGAGGCGGGCGTACTCGATCTTCCTACGGGGCATATCGTAATAGCGGTCCTCGAATCCCTTCACCTTTTTATTAAGCCGCTCCTTCCGCGACCGGGTCCGTTCGAGCATCGCCTTCACGCTTTTCTTGACCATCCGCTTCTGGATACGGATCTGATGCTCGATCGACGAAACGTTCGCACTCTTCTCCTTCACTTTGAACAGAAGCTCTTCCCGCTTTACAAGAAGGCTTTGAAGCTGCTTGATCATTTGCGCGAGCGAAGGATTGCTGATATCAGCCCCTCCGATCATCGTCACCAAGCGATCCACTTGCAGTTCTTCAACCCCCTTTTCTAAAGCACGCTGCACTTCCTCCAGCATGTTCTCTTTGAGCTCCAGGTCCACCAAACGGTTTTCCAATTCAGCAAGGCGCTGAGAACGAACCTTGGATCGTTCCTGGTCATCCTTGATCTCGTTCTGCTTTTTGAAGCGCTGAAGTTTGGACTCGGACCGCCGAAGACGCGAACTGACCGTATCCAGCTGGGATTTGATGAATTGGAGCGTCTTTCGGGAACTTTTGCTCTTGCGTTCCAGATCGTACTCGATGTACTCCTCCGCTACCGCTTTCGCAACATCCCGCGTCATGACCTTATTGTTCCCCTTATAGGAGACCTTGATGGTTTGGGCTTGAGCGTTCGATATCTCCACGCTCAGATTATCGTGAAGATCCTTTGCAAGTCCTGAAGGGGAACTGATGCGGAAAAAAAGCTGAGTCCCGGACTGTGCCTCACGGATATCCTCCCCATTGAATTTGCTGAAGCGAAGCTTGAAGGCAGGGGTCTCGATCCGTTCATCCACATCAAAACTCCCCGAGAATCCATCATTGGCCTCATAACTGATCCGGACCCGCCCCTTTTCCGGGCTCTGAATCTGGATGGGTTTCCCGGCAAGCGAAGAGTCCTTAAGTTCCAGGACCTTTACACTGTAAGGCGAACGCAGATAATGTTCATTCGTGAGGATATCACCTTCAGCAAAATAGCGGACTTTGAGCGGCAAACGGTCCAAAGCACGCTTCAAGAGAAATTTGGAGCGAAGGATCTCAAGGTCAGCGGAAAGCTTCTCCTCCTTTTCGTACATTTTACTCACATTCAGGACCTTCTTAGCGTTGTCCTGTTCCCCTAATTGAAGCAATACGGTGGATTCGTAAACGGGAGGGGTATAACGGAGATAGAGATAAGCTCCTCCCCCCGCCAAAAAGAGGATCACCAGGAGCCAAAGCAGGCTTTTCCGCGCGATATAGAGGAAAAGTCCGAGTTCGAACTCCTGGGAGAAATTGGTGATACGCTCCTTATAGAGTTCGAATTCATCCTTTCTGCCCGGGGCTTCAGAGGCCATATGAACGAGCTGGGATCAGTTATTGAAGCCGACGACCGTGGAATATACGAAGACGGCACTGCTCAGAAGCGATACGATCGGCGCGACCTCACGCAAGACCTCCCTCGCAACTTGCGAGGTGGGCTCCACATAAATGATATCGTTTGCCTGGACCACCATGTCGGCTTGGTCCATTCCTTTGATCGTGGAAAGGTCCATAAGGAAGACCTTTCTTTCTTTTCCTTTTTCCCTTCGGATCAATTTGATCTTTTTCGCTTTCCCCCGTTCAGACACCCCACCGGCCAGTGCCAAAGCTTCGATCACGGTAACATTGTTATTCTTCAGGGTGATGACCTGGGCATCGCCTCCTGATCCCGGGAAGACGATGACCCTGCGGTTCGTTACCTGCAGCATAACGAACGGGTCGTTGTAATACTCGCTGTACTTTTCCTCGAGCATGAGCTCCGCTTCGCGAATGGTATAGCCCTTGAGATCGATCCATCCGAGGATGGGCAACTTCACCTTCCCTTCATGATCCACCTGATAATCCACCATATTACGGTTGCTCATGCGACGGTTTCCCTGCTCACCGGTCCCGGAAGTGATGTCGATCAGCTGGAATCCGTCGTTCGCAAAAAGGCGGAACTGCACGATGTCGTTGGGGGATATCTTGTACTCAAGGGCTTCTTCCTTCGGGGGTTCATCGAATTCGTAATCCTTATCGGTCTGCAGCATGATGTCGCTGTTCACTCCGCATCCGCTCAATAAAAGAAGGGAGAAGACAAGGAGGATCGGGGACCTTTGCATAGAGGCGGTTTGCGGCAAAAATAAGAATATTCCCCTAAGCAGGGATCTGCTGCATTTCCCTCTGATAGAGCGCTTCCATGTCGCGGGTGAGCCTCTCTACTGAATACCGGTCCCGAACGCGTTCCCATCCTCTGGCTCCCCATTCCCTTCGTTGCGTTCCGTTCAGGACCAACCGTTCCCATGCGTTCGCCAATTCTTCAGGATCGCGTTCTTCCAGAAGAAGACCGGACCCTTCCTGCTCCACGATCGAAGCCACTCCCCCCACATCGGTTGAAACGACAGGGCATCCCGCTGCCTGGGCTTCGATCAGACTGACGGGCGTCCCTTCGTTAAAAGAAGTAAGGGTGGCAATATCCATTCCTGCCCACACTTCATCAACCTCACGGATCCATGAAGTGAAAACGATATCAGCCCCTGCCTCCTCGAGATCGGGACCACTGACCTGGAGCCCCAGCTCCTGAGCCCGCTCCATCAAAGGCCCACGCTCTTTACCATCCCCGACGATGAATGCCCGTACGGATGCTGAAACCCGCTCCTTCAAGGCAGCAAATGCCTCCAGAAAGAGTTCATGACCTTTTACAGGGACCAAACGCCCCACGATACCGATAGCGAGCTCTTCTTCACCGATCCTCCACCGATCGCGGAAATGTGCCCGTTTATCCTCCATCCGTTCGCGGAAACGAGAAAGGTCGAATCCAAGCGGGATCAATTCAACCTTTTCCGGCGAGGCAATGCGATGCTCTTCTGTTAATTCCTTTTGCTGTTCCTCGCTCAAGGCGATCAGACGCGTCGTTCTCCGAGCAAGGCGTCGTTCGATGGACTTGTAGAAGCGCGTCCGCAACTGGCCGAAATAGGAATGGAAAACATGACCGTGGAACGTATGAAAGGTTAAAGGCACTCCTTCCATGAATGCTGCCCGCCGACCGATCGCGCCTGCTTTCGAAGCATGCGTATGGACGATATCCGGACGGATATCCCTTATAAGCTTGCGGATACGCCTCAGGGCCGCATGGTCCTTGAGCGGATCGATGCTCCTCCGCATTTCGGGAATGATAGTGCGGTCCACCCCGAGTTCATCGAGAATGAATTCGGAACTCTCCTCCTCTTCCTCTTTGACACCTCCGACCAAATAGGTATCGAAGGAAGCCCCCATGAACCTGGTCAAATAGGCTGCGTTGTAGGTAGGGCCTCCAAGATTGAACCGATTGACGATACGAAGGATACGGGGCATAGAGCTTGTGATTCAAAGAACGGAAAAGAGAACGGGGCAAGTTGCTCACCATCAGGAAAAATGACGGGACCACCATTTCTGAAAGACCAACAAACTCCAAATAGCCATTCCATTATCCTTGCTCTTCCCTTTCCGGAAAGCTGCTACTTCCTTTTCCACCGCTTCAGGAACGAAGACCCCCTGCTCTTTCAAAAATCCTTCTCCCATATAATGTGCGATATCCCGTTCGGATGTTCTTCTTAACAGATCGGCAAGAGGGACTTCGAAACCGTGTTTGGGTCTTTGCATCGAACCAGCCGGAAGAAGGTCTGAAAAGGCGCGCTTCAAAAGGATCTTTCGCTCCCTCCCATCGATACGCCATTCAGCTGGAAGGCTTTCCACGAAGCGCAGAAAGCGATGATCCAGAAATGGAACGCGAGCTTCGAGCCCTGCTGCCATCGACATCCGATCGAGTTTGTTCAACATGTCGTTAGGGAGGACGAAGCTGCGATCGCAGCGCAATATATCACTCATTTGGTCGAACGATGCTCCATCGAGCAAAAAGCTCCGATCCTTTTCCATTTCTAGGCTGGTCAATGGGTCGTTGATCAAGGTGGAAACCCTTTCAGGTTGCATAAAGGAAGCCCACCGCCAATACCTTTCTTCGGGTGAAAGAGAGGCAATGCTGGCAAAACGGTCCAGCTTTCGAACAGCTTCCTTCACCCCTTCCCCTTTGCCTTTCGGAAAAGTCTTCCATAACGGGGCTCCCATAAGGGCTACCCGCTCTTTCAAACCTGGATGACGGGCCATATACTCCGCCCGATGCTTGTTGTACCCTCCGAAAAGCTCATCGGCACCATCTCCGGAAAGTACCACTTTTACATGTTCCCGCGTCCATTCACTGAGCAGCTTGACCGGAATGGCCGAAGAATCCGCGAACGGTTCGTCCATTCCCTCCAGAACGTTCTCTACACCTTTTCTGAAACGATCCTCCCCCACCTTCATGGTCCGATGGTCCGTACCAAGAAAAGTGGCAGAATCAGCAGCTTCACGGGACTCATCGAAGACCGGATCATCGTACCCGATGGAGAAACTGGGAAGCCCTTTCTGATGTTTGGAGGCCAAAGCCGTGATGATACCGGAATCGATGCCACCGCTTAAAAAACATCCCAAAGGCACATCCGAACGAAGGCGGTCCTTGACCGCACTGTCCAAAAGGTCCCGACACGCCTCCACTGCTTCATCGAAAGAGCCCGACCAGGGCTTTTCGCCCCCCCCCTGATCGAGCCTTCCACGCTCTGCTCCCTCAGGCCCCTGCTTCAACCATTCCCCGGGAAGGCACTTCCGCACTCCTTCCAAAATGCTGAGGGGAGCCGGAACGTAAGTGAACTGCAAATAACACTGAAGCCCCGTACGATCGATACTTTTCGGGATCCCATAAGCAAGAAGGGCCTCCAGCTCAGAAGCGAAGAGCAAGCCACCTTCTTCTTCACGGTAAAAGAGCGGTTTAATGCCATAACGATCGCGTCCGATAAGAAGGCTGCCCTCCTGACGGTCCCAAAGAGCGAACGCAAAGAACCCGTTCACCTGTTCGAGCCCCTCAGGGCCTTTTTCGACAAGCCATTCCAGAAAAGTCTCCGTATCCGAATGGGAACGAAAACTTTTTCCGGCACCGGCCAACTCGTTCCGCAAATCCTGATCGTTGTAGACCTCGCCATTGAAAACGATCGCATAACGACCCTGACGGTCCCACATGGGCTGATGTCCTGCCGTGCCAGGCTCTATGATCGAGAGGCGTGCATGACCGAATGATAATGGGCCGTCCCGCAGCGTATCCTGATGGTCAGGCCCGCGATGGGCGATCGTCCGGAGCGAATGTTCGAGCTGCTCGCTTCGCGGATCCGCGGCTCCACGATACCGAAAAATACCAGTGATACCGCACATATCCAACGAAGGTAGGGGTGAGAAGAAGAACTGAAGCGCTGAAGCTCCACTTTTAGCAATAGGAAGCACCGACCCCATAAGCTACCTTTGAACGCTGAGCGTTCTATTTCCGCTCCCCATTGATGAAGCGAATACCACTCCTTTTCCTACCCCTGCTCTTTCTCCCTGCATGCCAGCAAGTCAATGGTGAGGTGCAGGAAGATGAAAACGAAGAAGGGAGCAAGGAAAAGGTCCAAAAGGCGATCCGGACCCTTGCCCAGGATCCGGCCCTCGAAAAGGGGCGCTTCGTATTTCTCGCCCGCAATATCAAGAACGGGGACCGGATCGCCGCCCATCGCTCCAAAGAGGGGATCGTACCTGCCTCCACGCAAAAACTGGTCACTACGATCGGTGCGCTTCGGATCCTCGGAAAAGAGAAACGGTTCCGGACCGTCTTCGGCTATCGGGGGAACATCGAAGAAGGAAGGCTCAAAGGGGATCTGATCATCAGAGGGGGTGGCGACCCGGCTTTTTTGAGCAAGGAATTCCCGGGGCATTACGGGGCGTCGAAAGAGCTGTTCGACCGTTGGGTACAGGCATGTAAGCAGGCCGGCATCGAGCAGGTCGAAGGGCGGATCCTCGTGAACGCGACCTATTTCCCTTCCAACACGTTATCACGGGGAAGGATATGGGAGGACATGGGGAATTATTTCGGGGCCTTCCCGAGCGGGATGAACATTATGGACAACACCTTCGAACTCCGCTTCAAAACCCCCCGAGCAACTGGAGAAAAAACCCGCATCATCGAAAGGAACCCGAAGACACCCTGGTTGAAGATCGAGAACCAGGTCCGGACTTCAGACGTTCAAAAGGATCGAGCCTACATCTTCGGGAAACCCTATGATACCCATCGTATCGTAGAAGGTACGCTTCCTTCCGGACGCAGCTCCTACTCCATCGAAGGAGCTATGCCCGACCCGGCACTTACGACCGCCTGGATGGTCCAACAGCATTTCGAAGAACAAGGGATCTCCATCCGTAAAGGTTTCAACACCTTTCGACGGGAAGGGATCGAAGAACACCGCATGAGCGTGGAGCTCGACACGATCCATTCTCCCTCGGTGGAAGCGATCGTCGAACGAACGAACCAGGAAAGCAAGAACCTCTTCGCAGAAACGCTCCTTTTGGAAATGGCCAAAAAGCTTGGAGCAACTGCCAAACCGGAACCGGCCGGAAAGGCATTGTTGAAAAGGATCGGGAAGTGGGGAGTGGATACGAAAGGCCTCCGGCTTGCGGATGGAAGTGGCTTAGCTCCGACGAACCGGATCAATCCAGCTTTCCTCGTAGAATGCTTGTCAAAGGCTTGGAAAGGTTCTCATCGAGAAGCCATCAAGAACTCGCTCCCCGTGGCCGGTAAAGAGGGCACCATGAGCTACATCGGGGGCGGGACAGCAGCAGAGGGACGGGTTTGGGCGAAAAGCGGTTACATGAAGGGCATCCTGGGTTATGCAGGATATGTCAAAGGCAAGGGAGGTGCCTGGAAGGCCTTTGCTCTGATAGCCAACGATTTCGAGGGGTCGGCAGCTGAGATGCGAAAGAAAATGGAACCTGTATTGGTGAGCATGGTACGATGACCCCCCTACCTTGCTCCAAAGCTTTTTTTAGCTCCCCTCCTCCAGAGGAAAATTCGATGAAGTGCTCAGGAATGGTTCCTTTTCCCGATACCCCTAACGCTTGGAAATCGACATCTTTGATCCCCTTATGAAACCTTCCATCCAATTTCTCGGAGCTGCCCGTCAGGTCACGGGAAGCAAACACATCCTCACCACTTCCAACGGGAGCCGCATTCTTCTCGACTGCGGCCTTTTCCAGGGAAGCGACCAAGAAGAGGTGAGCAATGCTCATCTCGGGTTCGATCCCTTTTCGATCGATCACGTCATCCTTTCCCATGCCCATATCGATCACTCGGGAATGCTTCCCCTTCTCGCCCACCAGAACTACGATGGGAAGATCCATGCGACGGCCGCAACGAAAGACCTTTGTGGGATCATGCTACCTGATAGCGCGCACATCCAGGAAGAAGATGCGGAGCGAAAGAACGAAGAGCGAAGAAAAGAAGGTCTTTCCGAAATGGAACCGATCTATACTACGGCCGATGCTTATCAAGCCCTCAAGCTCTTCGAAACCCATCCCTACGAGGAGTGGTTCGAGCTCGAAGCGGGCGTCCGGATCATGTTCACGGTCATCGGGCATATCCTGGGAAGCGCTGCGGTGAACATCGAAATGGACACGCCCGAAGGCATCCATAGGGTCTGCTATACAGGAGATGTTGGTCGTCCGGACCACACGATCGTGAAAGCACCCCGCACCTTCCCCCAGGCTGATACGATCATCACCGAATCAACATACGGTGACCGCCTTCACTCGGACGTCGAGAATGCCAAAGAAGAGTTGCTGGAATGCGTGGAACATACTTGCGTTCGTAAAAAAGGCAAGCTCCTTATTCCAGCTTTTAGCGTGGGAAGGACACAGGAAGTGGTCCATCAACTGGACCGCTTGGAGAACGAAGGGCGCCTTCCCCCGATCGACACCTTCGTGGACAGCCCCTTATCCACCGAGGCAACGGAAGTGATCCGGGACCATCCGGAATGCTACAACGAGGGATTGCTCAAATACATGGAAAATGACGAGGACCCCTTCGGATTCAAAGGGCTCACCTACATCCGGGATATCGAGGATTCGATCGCTCTGAACGACCGGGAAGAACCCTGCATCATCATTTCAGCCTCAGGGATGATGGATGCAGGACGGATCAAACATCACCTGATCCACAACATGTTCGACAAGGCCAACACGCTTTTACTCATCGGATATGCAGAACCGCATTCCCTCGGGGGAAAGCTCAGGGCAGGTCATAAGAAGGTCAACATCTTCGGGAAAATGCGGGACGTGAAGATGGAAGTAAAAGTTCTCGACCATTATAGTGCTCACGGAGACCGTGATGAGATGCTCGATTATCTTTCCTGTCAGGACCCGGATCAGGTAAGCCAACTCTTTCTCGTACACGGTGATCCTGAAGTTCAGGAGAACTACAAGAAGAGCCTGAAGAGAACGGGATTCCATCATATCCGGATACCGGAGCGGAAGGAGGTGGTGACCCTGACTTGATCCACGAACGATCGCTTTTCGGGACTGTTCGAGTATCGACATGGAGTTGAACAACAATGCCCAGACCGTTCTTGAAAGCCGCTATCTTCAAAAAGATGCTGCTGGTACCCCCCTGGAAACACCGGACCAACTCTTTGAAAGGGTGGCCAAAAGGATAGCGTCTCCGGAAGACCAGTACGGAGGGGATGCCAAGGAACGGGAAGTTGAATTCCGGGAACTGATGAATTCCCTCCGCTTCTTGCCTAACTCCCCTACCTTGATGAACGCCGGTTTGGAAGAAGGGCAACTAAGCGCCTGTTATGTACTGCCCGTCGAGGATTCGATCGATTCGATCTTCG
>CAZIDL010000004.1:31126-65178 GCA_964537825.1 uncultured Weeksellaceae bacterium | reverse complement strand
TACCCAGAAGAGCTTTTCGTAACTATAAAGGTACTCTTCATCCCCACCATACTTGGAACGAAATTCGGTCTTCGATCCCCGAACCGCAGCCATCCGGGTGAAGCGGGTGTAAAGATCGAAGGAACGAAGAAGGAAAATAAAAACTCCATCGTTCCCCCTATCTTCGTCCGCCATGCGTATCCATTTCATCGCCATCGGGGGAAGCGCCATGCACGATCTGGCCATCACCCTTCATCATCAAGGGTACCGGGTCACGGGATCGGATGATGCCTTCTTCGACCCTTCAAAGTCCCGTTTGGAAGAACACGGACTGCTACCTGAGAGCAGCGGATGGGATCCCGAGCGCATCGATCCGGGGATCGACCGCGTGATCCTGGGCATGCATGCCAAAAAGGACAACCCCGAACTCCTAAAGGCAAAAGAGCTCGGGATCCCAGTGGTCTCTTTCCCTGAGTTCGTTGCAGAGGCAAGCAAAAAGAAAGAACGGGTGGTGATCGCAGGAAGCCACGGCAAGACGAGCATCACCGCCATGGTCCTTCACGTGCTCCGCCGCTACGGGATGGAACCCGATCGCCTCGTCGGGGCCCAGCTCGAAGGCTACGATGGGGCGGTCCGCTTAACGGATGGGGCGGGCCGCATCGTGATCGAAGGCGATGAATACCTCTCCTCCCCCATCGATCCGCGCCCGAAATTCCTTTGGTATTCGCCCCATTTCGCTTTGATCAGTGGCATCGCCTGGGACCATATCAATGTCTTCCCCGATCGCGCGGAATACCTGGATGCCTTTCGCCGCTTCATCGGATCCGTCCGCAAAGGGGGCACATTGGTCTATTGCGCTGAGGACGAAGAGCTGGGAGAACTCGTCAAGGAAGAAGCTTCGCAGCTCCACTGCATTCCTTATCGGACCCATCCTTACCGGAACGCATCAAGGGGGTGTTTTTTGATAACCCCATCGGATGAATTCCCTGTAAGGATCTTCGGTTCTCACAACATGCAGAATCTGAGCGGGGCCATGAAGCTCTGTGAACAACTCGGGATCGATAGGGAGCGTTTTTACCATGCGATCAGTGATTTCGAAGGTGCTTCGCTCCGCATGCAGGAATTGCAGCGAACATCCACGAGCATCGCCTATCGGGATTATGCTCATGCCCCTTCCAAGGTCCGGGCGACCGTTAAAGCATTGCGCGAACGCTATCCGGACCACGCTCTCATCGCCTGCCTCGAGCTTCACACCTACAGCAGTTTGAACCCGGATTTCCTTCCCAATTACAAGGGGAGCACGAAAGGAGCGGACGAGACGATCATTTTCTATGATCCTGCAGCTGCAGCGCGGAAAGGTTTTGGAGGGCTCGAGGAAGAACAGCTACGCGAGGCGCTCGGAGCCCCAGGATCGATCGTTCGCACGGACAAGGAAGGCCTGAAGCAAGCTCTCCTTGAAAAGAGCAAGAAATACGAGAAGAAGGTGATCGTGTTCATGAGCTCAGGCCCATTCCAAGGGGCGGACCTGGGAGCCCTCGCCAAAGCTTCCCTTTAAGCGATCAACTTCGAGCCCTCCATCTTTCCCGCAGGTATTCGGTCAGCGAGAAGAGCAGCGAACTGAAAATACTGAGGGCCGTGTAGAGAAAGAGATTGAGGGTCATCACCGAAAAAGGCTTTTGCAGGTTCCGGTTCTTCTCCAGGTTCTCTTTCAACTGCTCCACCGTTCGGTCCTCATACCTATCCTTAGCGGGTCCTTTCAGCTCTTCCTTTCCCTCAGTATTTTCCTTTAACCCACCCGAGCGAGCAAGAGAATCAGAGGTAATGCGATCCAGGCCTTTCTTAGCGAGGGGCCTCTCCGGATAGAGCTCGATGGCCTTTTCGTACTTTTCTTTTGCCTTGGAATAAGCCTTCTGCTTGTAAAGGGTGTCGGCCTTTGCGACCAAACGCTCATACTTAACCTGCTTGAAACGTTCGATCCGTCGTTCGTTCTGTCGTTCGAAGTAGTCCGGCGCCAGGAAACTATAAAAGATCCAGGAAAAGACAGCGATGAGGACGGCATAGGCCATCCCACTCTTCATTCCCTTTTTGGCCTTTCCAAGGATCGTAGCGCTCCCATTTTCCTGGAAGCGGATCCCAAAGAAGACCGCCCCGAACAAAAAGCCGGGCAACACAACGAGACGGGTCAGATTGTCCAGAGCCTGATAATGCAGGCCGTAGAGCAGGACGAACAATTTGAGGATCACCCCTAGTGCAAAAAGCAGCAGGGGGTATTTAAGCCAGGGTTGCACCGATGGGTCAGCCGTTCATCGAAAGGAGGAACTCCTCGTTCGTACCCGTCTTCTCCATTTTGTCCTTGAGGAACTCCATCGCCTCTACTGGGTTCATATCGGCAAGGTGCTGGCGAAGGACCCATACGCGTTGCATGGTGTTGTCGTCGAGCAGAAGATCTTCCCGCCGCGTTCCGGAAGCATTGATATCGATCGCCGGGTAAGTGCGGCGGTTACTGATGCGACGATCCAATTGCAATTCGAGGTTACCGGTCCCTTTGAACTCTTCGAAGATGACCTCGTCCATCTTGGAACCGGTCTCGGTGAGCGCCGTCGCCAGGATGGTGAGGGACCCACCGTTCTCGATGTTCCGGGCTGCCCCGAAGAAGCGCTTCGGCTTCTGAAGGGCATTAGCGTCAACCCCTCCGGAAAGGACCTTGCCCGAAGCAGGAGAGACCGTATTGAAAGCCCTTGCGAGCCTCGTGATCGAATCGAGCAGAATGACGACGTCATGCCCGCATTCCACCATCCGCTTCGCCTTTGAGAGCACGAGATTGGCGATCTTCACATGCCGCTCTGCCGGTTCGTCGAAGGTGGAAGAGACCACCTCGGCGTTCACGTTCCGCGACATATCAGTCACCTCCTCCGGACGCTCATCGATGAGCAGGATGAGCAGGTAAGTATCCGGATGATTAGCAGCAATGGCGTTCGCTGTATCCTTGAGCAGGGTGGTCTTCCCCGTTTTGGGCTGTGAGACGATCATTCCCCGCTGGCCTTTCCCCACGGGCGAGAACAGGTCCATCATCCGCGTGGAGAGCGACTCCTTTTGATGGCCGGTGAGCTTGAATTTCTCTTCCGGGAAGAGGGGCGTGAGATGGTCAAAGGGAACGCGGTCACGCACATACTCCGGGCTACGGCCATTGATGGTCTCCACCTTGATGAGCGGAAAGTACTTTTCCCCATCCTTTGGCGGACGAATATCCCCTTTGACCGTATCCCCCGTACGAAGACCGAAGAGTTTGATCTGGGATTGGGACACGTAGATGTCGTCGGGACTGCTCATGTAGTTGTAATCCGACGAACGGAGGAAACCATAGCCATCTGGCATGATCTCGAGGACGCCCTCGTTGCTTATCACCCCTTCAAAGACGTGGAGGTCCTCCTTCTTCTTGTTATCCCCTTTATTGTTATCATCTTTTCCGCCTTTCTGATCCGAGTCCTGGGGCTTTTTCCGCTGATCCTGCTGCTGGTCGCGTTCTTTCCGTTGCCGGTCATCATCGCGACCACCTTTTCCACGCTGTTGTTGCTGCTCCCGCCTGGGTTGATCGTTCCCTCTAGGGGGCCCCTGTCCTTGTTGAGGTCGATCGTCCCGACGCGCCTTTCGGGGGAATCCACCTCCTGGCTGGGATCGCTCGCTCTGCTCATTGCTCCCTTGCTCCGGCTTGCGTTTTTCAGCTTTCTTTTCAGGGGCCTGCCGCTGCCCTTGGGCTTCCTCCTTTTGCTGGGGCTGATCGCCTACGGCCGCTTTCCTGGGAGCTCCTTCCCGCTCGCTCCGACCTTTTTCTTCCGTTTCAGCATCTTTCCCTTCAGAGCGGTCTTCCTTGCTTTCTTGGGTATTTTCTCCCTCCTCCGGCTTTTTAGCAGCCTCGGGATTCGCTGCTTGTTCGTCGAGGATCTTGTAGACAAGGTCCTGCTTTTTCAGGGAGTTGGGCCGGCTGATGTCCAATTCTTTTGCGATGTCCCGCAGCTCGGTCACCTTCTTGTTGCTCAGTTCGATGATATCGTACATGGAAGCTTTTTGATCGTTTGGATGTGGGAATGAATCTGATGAAAAAAACCGTCGTTCTACTCCATACCAGCGATAGAACGCTTTACAGGTCAGGGTCTTTCCAAAAACGGACGGGGTCGTCGGAGTAACGAAATGCGGAAGCGTACGAGACGCTTCTGTCATTGCAAGTATAAAAATATTTCGTACAGATACGGCGAACGGAAAAGGATTTTTTCCCTTTTTCATCTTTTAAGACGCTCCCTTCCGTGGATCCAGGAACCTCGGGTAATATCCCCGATCCCGGTCGCCCGTCCTTTTTCGTTCCATTCAAAGCCGGCAAGGCGTATCATCCCTTTATCCAACCGGTCCATGGGATAAAGGGTACCAGTGGGTTCGTCGATGAAGTGGACCGAATGCATCTCCCCTTCTCGGAATCGGATGTTGATATCGGCGGATGCGGT
The DNA here is from genome assembly GCA_964537825.1 of uncultured Weeksellaceae bacterium. Taxonomy (GTDB): domain Bacteria; phylum Bacteroidota; class Bacteroidia; order Flavobacteriales_D; family CAYVSK01; genus CAZIDL01. The sequence continues at coordinate 60,703 of CAZIDL010000004.1, read as the reverse complement.
CCTGTTCATTCCGATCAGTCCTGTTCCTTCTTTTTTCTTTCCATCCTCTTCAGGAAAATGGAGGGTTCGGCCTTTCCCCCGGATCTCGATCCGCCGGATCCGGTCATTTTCATCGAAAAGCGCCTTCATCCGCCTCCCCTTCATTTGGTCGAAATAAGGAGGATTTTTCTGCGAGCTCATAAAGGGATGCGCGGGGATCTCCACTTGACGGATCCCGCTGGAGTCCATTCGCATGCGGATGGTATCCCCTGAAATACGGTCGGACCCACTCCAGAGGACAGGATCCTGGAAAAGCCGTATAGTGGAATCCCTGCCCTCATAGCTCATGGAGTCGCACCTGCCTTGAAGGTCCCGGCGAAAGAAGCGTACCTCCGGTTGGGCGATGACCTTGCGATCCCCGCTCATCGTATCCCTTTCTGCCCGGATCGTATCAGCCCGCAGGAAGAGCGTATCCTGTTCAAATTCACGCATGACCACCGGATGCTCTGTTAGCCGCACCCATCCGGCTTGCCGGTCGAAGCTCCCTTTTCCACTAAAAGCCCTCATATCTCTTAATGTATCGCGTAAATAGACCTTGCCTTTGGCCTTTCCTATTCCCTTTTCGCGCCGGTAGCGAAGCGTATCCGCTTCGATCAGCGATGCATCCCGGGCTATATATGGCTCTCCCGTCAAAAGGGAACTATCGTTCGCAAGATCGTACCAACCCCGTTCGCAATAGGTGACCTCCCCATCCGTACGCATGACGGTCGGTCCGCGGAAATGAGCGATACGGACCGCGGTTTCGTACTCCAGGGTATCGGAGTAGATGCGATAATCCGGATGGGTGAGCACTACATCGTCCTGGAAGTGCATTCGTTGAGCATCAGCATAGTAGATACCCCTTCTGCTCTTGAGCCGTTGCTGGCTCTCGTGGACTTTCAACCGACCGCCTCCCCGATATCGCGCTGTGGAACGGCTTATGTCGTAAAGGAGCGTATCCGTTCGAAGCGTCATTTCAGGATCCTCCACCCGTACATTGCTCTTGAGGTGGGCTTTGCGCTCAGCCCCGGAATAACGGAGCGAGTCCCCGTAAAGGTGGATACTGTCTTGATGGATGATGTGGACGTTCCCATAGGCCTTCAATCGCTCCCGACCGGAATATAGATAAGCACTGTCGCAATCCATCGTAGCTTTTCCGTGTTGGAAGCGCACATTCCCGATCAAGCGTCGGGCATCCTTGCCCATCGAGCGATCGAATTCCAGGGAATTGGCGTGCACGAGACGGATCCGTTCTTTATCCGCCTTTTCTTGAGCATAGAGCGCAGGAAAGATGAGCAGGCTAAGAAAAAGGATGACCAGGTTGCGGCACATGGCGAACGAGCCCCGCTAATTCCGTACCGATCCTGCTACACGTTCTTGTTTGCGCATGAGAATACGGTCACGCTCCGGGCCCACGGAGATCATATCGATGGGGCGGTCGAGGGCGTCGGAGAGCATCTCGATAAAGCGACGGAGTTCGTTCGGCAATAGCTCCCACTCGTTAACGGCCTCGAGGCTCCCCCAACCTTCGAAGGCTTCGTAGACGGGTTCGATCCGCTCATCGTCCAGATCGAACGGGAGTTCGTCGGTGTAGCGATCTTCGCCGTTCTCGCCCCTTATGCGATACTGAGTGCAGACCTTCACCGTATCGAAGCCTCCGAGGACATCGGCTTTGGTCATGGCCAATCGCGTTGCCCCGTTCAGCATGATCGAATATTTCAAGGCCGGAAGGTCCAGCCAGCCACAGCGTCTTGGCCGTCCGGTCGTAGCCCCGAATTCGTTCCCGGCCACCCGAAGCGCCTCGCCTTCTTCACCGGAGCATTCGGTCGGGAAAGGACCGCTCCCGACCCGTGTGCAGTAAGCTTTGAAGATGCCGATCACTTCCCCGATCCGATTGGGAGCGATACCCAGGCCAGTACATGCACCAGCAGTGGTCGTATTGGATGAAGTTACATAGGGATAGGACCCCAGGTCGACGTCCAGCAAAGCCCCCTGAGCACCTTCGGCCAGGATCCTCTCCCCCTTTTCCAGTCCGTGATTGACCTTGTATTCCGTATCGGAGACGGGCATCTTTCGCAGGAGATCGAGCGCTCGGAACCAGTCCGACTCTTCTTCCTCATCCGGTCCCTGAGGTACATCATCGTATTGGGCCAGAAGGCGGCGATGCTTGTCCACAAGTTTGCGATAGCGGTCTTGAAAGTCATCCCGGAAGATATCGCCAACGCGGATCCCGTTCCGTCCCGTTCGGTCCATATACGTCGGGCCGATCCCTTTGAGCGTCGAACCGATCCGATCCTTTCCCTTTGCTGTTTCAGAGGCAGCGTCCAACAAACGATGGGTGGGTAGGATCAGATGGGCCTTTCTTGAGATGACCAGGTTCCGGGATGCATCCATCCCGTGCTTCTCCAATTCACGGATCTCGCTGACCATGATCACGGGATCGATCACCACCCCGTTCCCTACGATGTTCAGGACTTTCTCGCGAAAAATACCCGAAGGGATCGTGTGGAGCACGTGCTTGATGTCATCGAACTCCAACGTATGCCCCGCATTAGGCCCTCCCTGAAATCGGGCGATAACGCTGTATTCAGGGGTCAGGACATCGACGATCTTGCCTTTGCCCTCATCCCCCCATTGCAATCCGAGAAGTACGTCAGCTTTCATAGTCTTCCTTCGCTCAAACGCGCTGAAAAAGATCAGAACGAGTCCCTCTCAGCGCTTCTTTTTTTCCACGATGAGCCGAACGAACGCGGACCGAGGTTTCGGCCACGTCCTTATCAACCCTTTTTCTTGGAGCTTTCAGCTTTTTCCGAACGGAGCTCATTCGATCCACTTTCTTCTTGCTGAGACCGGTCCGAGCCTTCTTCATCCCCTCCCCTTCCCGTACAGCTGGCATAAAAGTAGAGCGAATGATGCATGATTTCCACGCCGAAGACCTCTTCGAGCGTGGATTTGATGTTCTCGATACGTGGGTCGCAGAACTCCATCACTTCCCCCGTATCCGTACAGATGATATGATCGTGTTGCGTATAGCCGTGCGCAGGCTCATACTGGGCAATATTGTTCCCGAATTGATGCTTCCGGACCAGATCGCAGGCCAGGAGGAGGTCCATCGTATTGTAAAGGGTGGCTCGGCTCACCCGGTAGTTCTTGTTCTTCATCTTCAGGTAGAGGGATTCGATATCGAAGTGCCCTTCCTGCTCATAGACCTCGTTCAGGATAGCAAAGCGTTCAGGCGTCTTGCGATGCCCGTTCTGCTCCAGATAAGCGGAGAATATGTCCTGAACGGTAGCCTTGGTATCTTCACTAACGGTCATGGGAACTTGGCTCGATGACCAATTTAATCTTTTTGGAACATCTTTTCAGGACTTTCCTTCCGGGAGGTCAGGCTTCTTTACCCTTCAAATAAGCCTCTACATTATCGAGGATGCGGTGCTGGATATTCGTCGTATCCGCGGGTTCGAAGCTTTTCCCGGTCAATCGCTCGTACAACATACGGTAGCGATCGGAAACTTCCCTTAAAAAATCATCCGAGAGCTGCGGTAATTCTCCCTTTCCCTGAAAACCCTGCTCCATCAACCATTCCCGTACGAACTCCTTGGAGAGTTGCTCCTGCTCCTGCCCTTGGTCCTGTCGTTCCTGAAAACCTTCCGCGTAAAAGTAACGCGAGGAATCCGGGGTATGGATCTCGTCGATCAGAACGACCTGGCCGTTCAATAAGCCGAATTCGTACTTGGTGTCCACGAGGATCAGACCGCGCTCCTTGGCCATTTCACTACCTCTCCTGAAAAGTTTCAAGGCATATCCGGCAAGTTCTTCGTACCGGGATGCGCTCAATATGCCCCGGTCAACGATCGCTTGAGGTGTAAGATCCTCATCGTGCCCTTCCTCAGCTTTGGTCGTAGGGGTGATGACCGGTTCCGGCAAGGGATCGTTCTTCCGCAGGTTTTCCGGAAGCTTTACTCCACATAGCTCCCTGACCCCTTTCTTATACTCCCGCCAGGCATGCCCGGCCAGATAACCCCGAACGATCACTTCCACCGGCAGGGGATCACACGCCTTTCCGACCATCACATTGGGATCGGGGACAGCCTCCATCCAATTGGGAACGATATCCCGGGTAGCCTCGAGGAACTCGGCCGCAACCCCGTTAAGGACCTGTCCCTTGTAAGGGACCCCCTCCGGGAATACACGGTCGAAAGCGGATATCCGGTCGCTGACCACCATCACGATGGTCCCATCCCCGATACGGTACATATCCCGTACCTTCCCCTTATAATGGCTTTGCTGGCCTCCGAAAGCAAGGTCCGTGTCGGTCAGAACACCCTTCACTTCTCGTCCTTTTCTTCTCCTTCTTCCTTTCGCCCTTCGTCGATGTCGAATGCATCGATGATCTTGTTGACCAGTTCGTGACGGATCACATCGCGATCGTCCAACTCAACCCAATCGATGCCCTCGATGGAGCTGAGTATCTTCTGTGCTTTGATGAGGCCGGAAGGTTGTTTTTTGGGAAGGTCCACCTGCGTCACGTCCCCTGTGATCACGAATTTTGATGACTTCCCCATCCGGGTCAGGAACATTTTCAATTGCCCTTCTGTGGCATTCTGGGCCTCATCCATGATCGCAAAGGCATGATCGAGCGTTCGTCCACGCATAAAAGCAAGCGGGGCGATCTGAATGATCCCGTTCTCCATATAATAACGGAGCTTTTCGGCCGGGATCATTTCCTGAAGGGCATCCGATAGCGGCTGAAGGTAGGGGTCGAGCTTCTCCTTCAGGTCCCCCGGCAAAAAACCGAGGTTCTCCCCGGCCTCGACCGCAGGCCGTGTGAGCACGATCCGCTTGACTTCCCGGTTCTTCAGGGCCCTTACTGCCATCGCTACCGCGGTATAGGTCTTCCCCGTACCAGCCGGGCCGATGGCAAAGACCATGTCGTTCTTGTTGACGCTATCGACGAGTCGCCTCTGATTTACCGTCTTGGCCGTGATCTTGGCACCCCCGTTCCCGTAGACCAAAACATCGTCCCCTTCGCGCGTCCCGTTAACGACCTCTTCTCCCTCGGATCCTTCGAGGATCTCTTCGATGGTCTCCGAAGGGAGACTGTTGTACTGTTCGAAATATTCGACGAGAAGATCCAGTTTCTGGCGGAACCGTTCGATCTCATCGTCATCCCCTACCAGCTTGATCGTATCTCCGCGAGCCACGATCTTGAGCTTAGGGAAACGTTCCTTGATGAGGTTGAGCTTGGAATTGTTGACCCCATAAAGGACCATGGGGTCTATGTCGGTGATCTGAAAAGTTCGCTGGGACAAATTCCGTTCAGCTTTTGCCGATGGCAGCACCGGCTTTTGCTTAATTTTGAAGGCAAATTAACGAAATTACCGGGATCCTCGTGGGGAGCGAAAAGGAAGCTCCCGATGTTCCACCCGGCCTTCGCGATCCAAGATGGCAGTGATCACCCTTACGACGGACATGGGGCTCCAGGATCATTACGACGCAGTGGTCAAAGCGGTGATCCTACAGGAATGTCCAGAAGCCCGGATCGTGGACATCAGTCACAACATCCCTCCTTTTGCCATTACCCAAGCTGCTTTCGTTCTTAAGAACGCTTATCCGGATTTCCCGGAAGGTACCGTTCACATTATCGGGGTCGACCCCGATCTTGAGGAAGGCAGATCGCACTTGGTGGCTTATTTGAATGGCCAATACTTCATCACCGCCGATAACGGCATCCTCTCGCTCATCTTTGAGAAAAAGCCGGATCGCTTGATCCGGATCCGGAAAGAGCTTTCGATGGCGGACATCACCTTTCCCACAAAAGGCGTTTTTGCAAGGGCAGCATGCGAACTGATCCGGGGTAAAGCGCTGGAGGAATTGGGAGAACCGGTAGAAGATCACGTGGAAAAAAGCCATTACCGACCGGTCGTGGAAGGGAATAGTATACGGGGAAGCATCATCCACATCGATTCCTACGACAACGCCATCACCAATATCGGCAAGGAGCTCTTCGAAGAAGTAGGGCAAGGTCGCGCGTTCAGTTTGCGTTTTCGAGCTTCGCGCAATGAACTCCGGCGGATCAGCACGCATTACAATGATGTTCCCCCGGGTCATGCGGTCGCACTATTCGGTTCCTCCGGCTTTCTGGAGATCGCGATCAATAAAGGAGCGCCGGGGACCGGAGAGGGCGCGAGACGGCTCTTCGGCCTCAAGCTCGATGACAGTGTTCAGATCGAATTCTATGATCGTACGGATCGTTAAAATGCACTTCCAGCCCGAAAAGGTGGGAACCTTTCTCGATAACTTCGAAGCCTCCAAGGCCCAGATCCGTGCCTTTGATGGGTGTGAGCACCTCGAACTTCTACAGGACAGCGAGCGGCCTGAGGTCTTTTTCACCTACAGCCATTGGCGCGATGAAGAGGCATTGAAAACCTATCGATCCTCTGAACTGTTCAAGAGGACTTGGGCGAAGACCAAAGTGCTCTTCAAAGAAAAGCCCGAGGCCTGGAGCCTGGAGCAAAAAGAATGCCTATAAATAACAGATGACGATGAAACCCTTGAAATATCGATCCCTAAGCCTTTTTCTTCTCCTCATCACCTGTTGCTTTATGCCACCAGCCTCGGCAACGGAACCCGAAAAGCCCCTCCCGATGCCGCCCTCGAAAGGCGAACCGATCTATCAGCCCGGTAAGATCTTCGTCGGAATGGGCGTTCATCTCGGTTTCTATGGAAGCCGGTACGACCTGTACAGCAGTTCTCTAACTCCCATGATCCCCCTCAGTTTGGACGTTGAGGTAGCTGCGTTGGACTTCATTGGGATCGGTGGTTATTTCAGCGTCGCTACGCAGAAATATGAGAAAGGGTATGATTACACGGTGGGAACCTGGCCGAATCTCAGGACGTATTCAGGGACTTATGATGTCCGCTACACCTACACTTCTTTTGGGGTCAAAGGGGTCTTTCACGTGATCCCATTCCTGAACAAGACCTTCAGCTTCGATCACAGTCTTGATGGAAGCAAATACGATCTCTACATCAGTCATTATTTCGGAGCACGCCTATCGAGCTACTCCATCGCTGATGATATCCCTGACGAGATCGAAGATGAAGAAGAAGATGAACTGAGCGACCCCAATATCGGATTTTCGGTCTTTAATACCATGATCGGCGGCCGCTACATGTTCACCGACTTTTTCGGAGCTTATGCCGAGCTCGGTTATGGGCATTGGGGCGCGAACGATATTAAAGCAGGCCTCACCCTTCGCTTCTGAAAGGCTTTTGATCCAACACGGGACCCGACCCCCGGCTTCATTCCTCTTTGTAATATTTTTCGGGTCGGTCACGTAGATTGTAGCCCGAAGCCATCACCTCTCCATAAGCTCCGACCGAGCGGATCGCCAGCAGATCGCCCTGACGGAGAAGGGGCAGCTCCACCCGTTTGCCAAAAAGGTCAGAGGTCTCGCAGATCGGTCCTACAACATCATAAGCATACCTAGCTCCACCTTCGTCCTTAAGGGGATCGATCCGATGGAAAGATCGATAAAGAGCCGGACGGATCAACTCGGTCATCCCGGCGTCCACGATGGCAAAGGTGGTATGCCACCCTTCTTTGATATAGAGCACCCGGGTTATCAGATCCCCGCAATGAGCGGTAAGCGCTCGTCCCAATTCAAAATGGAGCTCGGTCCCCGGAGGCACCTCCAAGTGCTCCCTGAACGTGCCGAAAAAAGTTCCAAAGTCCGGGATCCCTTCCTCATCCGGATGGGCATGGTCGACCCCCAACCCCCCGCCAAGGTTCAAATGGCTTAGCTCGTAGCCTTGTTCCTCGAAGCGCTCCCGGACCTCTTTCACTTTCAGGCAAAGGCTTTGGAAAGGTCCCTTATCACGGATCTGTGATCCGATATGGAAATGGAGCCCCTTGAGAGCGATGTGCTCGAAGCGGGGAAGTTGCTCGAAGACCTCGTCCAGCGCCCATCGGTCCATCCCGAATTTGTTCTCTTCCAACCCGGTCGTGATGTATCGGTGGGTTTCCGGATCCACGTCCGGATTGATGCGGAGTGCGACCGGAGCTTTCATGCTCCTTTGGGCCGCCAGGGAATCGATGATCGCTAATTCCTGCAAGCTCTCCACATTGAATGCGAAGATCCCCTTATCCAGAGCAAATGCGATCTCCTCTTCCCGCTTTCCCACACCCGCAAAGACGATACTAGCCGGATCAAAGCCGCATTCAATGGCCCACCGCACTTCGTTCCCGCTCACACAGTCCGCTCCCATCCCGCTTTTCCGAAAACGCTCCATGATGCGGGGGTCAGCATTGGCCTTGACCGCATAGTGTACATGATGCTCTCCTTTCGCCGCCTCTGCCTGTGCAGCGGCAATGGTTTGGCCCAATAACCCCAGATCGTAAAAGTAAAAGGGCGTCCGCTGTTCGCTCAGTTCCTCGGGACCTCGCTTAAGCCACATCCTCATCCTTCTTAGCAAAAACACCCTTGTGAAGGGCTTTTAGTGCTTCCTCTTTCCAGGAGCTATCGATCAATAGGGAGAGGTTGTTCCGGCTCCCACCGTAAGCGATCATACGGACCGGAATATCGCCGAGCGCATTGAATATCCGACGGGCGGTTCCCGTACGCTCGTAGACCATATCCCCCACGATGCAAACGATGCTTTGCCCCTTGTCCACTTCCACCGTTCCGAACTCACGTAGCTTATCCAGAATAGCGTCCAGAGCGGAATCGTCATCGATGGTGAGGGAAACGGCCACCTCAGAGGTCGTGATCATATCGATCGGGGTCTGATACAATTCGAAGACCTCAAAGACCCGTTTCAAAAAGCCATAAGCCATCAACATGCGCCCGGAACGCACCCTTAGGGCCGTGATCCCGTCCTTAGCCGCTATCGCCCGAATAGCTACCCTTTCAGCTTCTTCATCCTGTACGAGGGTCCCTTTAGCATCGGGGCGAAAACTGTTCTTAAGGCGGACCGGGATATCAGCTTCCTTGGCAGGACGGATGCTGGAAGGATGCAGGACCTTGGCCCCGAAATAGCTAAGCTCAGCGGCCTCATCAAAGGACATCCGACGAACGGGTTCAGCATCCGCCACCACGCGTGGGTCGTTGTTCTGGACACCATCCACGTCCGTCCAGATACAAAGCTCTTCCGCCTGCAGGGAAGCAGCAATGAGGGAAGCCGTCAGATCGCTCCCCCCTCGCTTGAGGTTGTTCACGTTGCCGAAAGGGTCCCGGCAAATGTATCCCTGTGTGAGGTAAAGCTGTCCGTCAGGCTTTTCCGGGATACGTTCCTTTACTTTTCCTTCGATATAGGTCCGGTCCGGTTCGCGATGCTCATCCACCCGAATGACCTCAAGGGCAGGCATAAGCTCCACGACATCCCCACGTTGTCGCATGTAATGATGAAGAAGGGCGGTCGAAAGGAGCTCGCCCTGGGCCATGATCTCCCGCTCCTCGTGCACGGTGATCATCTTTTCGGTATAAGCGCGCAAATGTTCCATGTGCCCCTGGAGAAGTTTCTCACCCTCCTTGCGCTCCATCCCTTCACCGAACAGTGAAGCGATCAGATGGAAGTACCAGGCCTCGAGGTGCCCGATCCGCTCACGGGCCTTACTCCTATCCCCTTCTTCCAACTCACCAAGAAAAGCTTCCAATTCATCGGTCGTCCCACCGATGGCGGAAAGGACCACCACTGCAGGGCGTGGCTCTTGCTCGAGGATCGATACTACTCCACGAATGCGATCAGCTCCCCCAAGGGAGGTACCTCCGAACTTCAAGACTTTCATAAAAACGCGCTTCGCTCGCTATGCGAACTTAGTACATTTTAACATCTCCGCATTCCTCCATTCCCTCTTGTCTCGTGGAAAAACGATTAACTTCGAAGGCTTTCAGAACAGCGGAGCACAATCATGCTGGCACTCCTTCAAAAAGAGATCAAGGCCTTCCTCAGCTCCCTGATCGGTTACATCGTCATCATCGTCTTCCTGCTTCTGATCGGATTGATCATGTGGGTCTTTCCGACCGACATGAACGTCCTTAATCAAGGGTATGCTTCGCTGGACACCCTTTTCACCATCGCTCCGTGGGTCTTCATGTTCCTGATCCCGGCCATTACGATGCGCTCCTTTTCAGAAGAAAAGCGGATCGGGACGATCGAACTTCTTCTAACCAAGCCTCTGACCGACCTACAGATCATTCTCGCTAAGTATTTCGCAGGCCTCCTCCTCGTGCTCTTTTCCATTCTTCCCTCCCTCTTTTATTTCGCCACCATCTATTACCTGGGTAGCCCGGTGGGCAATGTGGACGTCGGCGGCACCTGGGGAAGCTACATCGGCCTTCTTCTATTGGGAGGAGGGTTCGTATCGATCGGGATCTTTGCTTCTTCTCTGGCTACGAACCAGGTGGTGGCCTTTATCGTGGCCGTCTTCCTCTGTTTCATATGCTACATCGGTTTCGATGCGCTGGCATCCCTCGATGCCCTTAGTGCGGTCGATTACCTGATCATCAAACTGGGGATCAACGAACATTATATATCGATCAGCCGGGGCGTGCTCGACACTCGGGATCTCCTTTATTTCATCAGCCTGAGCGCTTTCTTCGTCCTCCTTACGAAGCTGGTCCTGGAAAGTCGTAAATGGTGATGAGCAAGAAGTTCAAGGACATAAGCACCCTTCTCATCACGCTCGGTATCCTGGTCCTTCTGAATGTGATCGGTGCTTTTCTCTTTCAGCGCTTCGATCTCACCCAGGACGATCGCTACAGCCTGAGCGAGAACACCCAGAACCTGGTCAGGGATCTGGACGACCTCGTTCACTTCAAGGTCTACCTGGCCGGAGACCTTCCCCCTTCCTTCGATCGCTTGAAAGAGTCCACCCGGGAGATGCTCGATGAGTTAAGGGCTTATCAGGGCAAGAACATCCATTACGAATTCATCGACCCCTCAGCAGCTGAGAACGAGAAAAAGCGCAAAAAACGTTACCAGAACCTCAGGAAGAAAGGCCTGAAGGAAATGATCCTGCAGGTCCGGAAGAAAGGTTCCCGTGGTGAAAAGATCGTATTTCCGGGTGCTGTGGTCCGCTACCAGGGCAAAGAAGTGGTCCTGGACCTGCTCGATGCCAGGACCAAGCGCCCGACCCCACGGACCATCACTAAAGCGATCGGGAACCTCGAATACCGGATCAGCCATGCGATCCGAAAACTTCAACGGGGTAAAAAACCGAAAGTAGCTTTTATCCACGGTCATGGAGAGCTTGGAAAACGGGAGGTCTTCGATGCGGTCAAAGGAATGAAGGAGAACTATTCCGTCTCGCGGATCGAGATCGACGGGAAGCTCGATGCGCTCAAAGAGCAGGATGCCATCATTATTCCGAAGCCTGACAGTGCGTTCAGCGACAAGGACAAGTTCATCATCGATCAGTTCATCATGAACGGGGGCAAGGCGATGTGGTTGGTGGATCCGATGAAGGTATCCATGGACAGCCTTGAACGGAGATCGACCATCATGGCCGTTCCGAAAGAACTGCGGATCGATGATCAGCTCTTTAGCTACGGGGTCCGGCTGAACAAGGACCTCGTAATGGACGCGAATTGTGCTCCGATCGGCATCGTAACCCAGGAGATCCAGGGAAAGCCACGGATCGAGAAACACGACTGGTATTATTACCCCACGGTTTCGGCCAATAAGATCGAGCATCCGATCTCGAGCAACATCGATCCGGTCCGCCTGCGCTTCGCTAGCTCCCTGGACACAGTAAAACGGGATAGCGTGGAGCAGACCGTCCTCCTGAACAGTTCCGACAATATAAGGGTGCTCCCCTCCCCAACGCGGGTCAGTCTGAACGTCATCAGTTTCGATCCGGGTTTCGATCGTTCGGACCACTCCTATGTACCCATGTCAGTGCTTCTGGAGGGAAAGTTCCGTTCCTTCTTCGAAGGCCGGATCCCGCCTAAGATCCGCAATAGCGAGGCGATCGACTTTAAAAAGCGAAGTAAAAGGACGAAGATGATCGTCGTAGGAGATGGGGATGTGATACGGAATCGGGTCGATGAAAAAGGGAAAGTGTACCCCCTTGGGTTCGATAAGTATCAGCGGCGCAAAGTATACGGCAACAAGGAGTTCATCATGAACGGGCTCGAATACCTGCTCACCGAGAACGAGGATGCCATTCTTAGAAGTGGGGTGACCCTTCGGAAACTCGATCCTTCCAAGATCGAAGGCGAGGACCGTTATTACTGGCAAGTGGTGAACGTGAGCGTCCCGATCGCGCTGGTGATCATCTTTGGCATCCTCCAACATTACATCCGGCGACGTGCTTACGCCCGAACGACCTGACCATGGCCCGTTACAAATTCTGGATATCGCTTCTGCTTTTCCTGAGCCTTTTGATCCTCGCTTATTACCTGAGCGACAAATACGGCGGAAGCAGTTCCCTCCCAGAAGTGCACCGGAGCTTTTCCATCCCTGATACGGGCAAAGTCGATAAGATCTTCATCGCGGATCAGGACAGCAATACGGTCCTGTTGGAAAAGAAGCGGAAAGGTTGGACCGTGAACGATAGCTTTTTGGCTCAAAAACACAAGGTGCGCATGTTATTGAGCACCTTTCATAACATGAAGGCCAAAGGACCTGTATCGGATGCCCGTAAGAAGACCGTTCTGAAGAACATGAGCGCCTTGAACAAGACGGTTGAGGTATACAAAGAAGGGGATGACGAGCCTTTCCGAACCTATTACATCGGCACCGCTACCCCTCGTCAGGATGGAACTTATATGCTATTGGAAACCCCGGACCTCGGGAAAGCGGAAAGGCCTTATATCGTCCATATCCCTTCCCGCCGTGGCTTCCTGAACCCCCGTTTTTTCACAGACCTCGACAAATGGCGCTTCACCGGAGTCTTCAATTACAAGGTCGCCAACATCGAACGCGTGGAGTTGGAGCATCTGAAGCGGCCTGAGCGCTCCTTTTATATCGAGAATCTGAACGATGGCGTAGCCCTATACCGCATGGAGGATGGGAAGCGCATCCACGACTTCGATACGATCCGCGTAAAGGATTATCTCCTGGCCTTTAAAAAAGCTCATGTAGAAACTTATGAACTAGGAATGAGTCCGCAGAAGAAGGATTCCATTCTACGTTCAGGGCCGGTTTACCGCCTCCGTGTGATCGACGCCGCAGGGGATACGAACGAGCTCGAAGCCTATCTAAAGCCTCCACCGCAAGACCCAAGGGCTGAAACAGAGCTCGAACAGGATCCGGACCGGATGTATGCGATGACGGATGACGGGGAAATGGCTCTTATCCAGCGTTATGTTTTCGGTCGCTTCTTTCAACCCTTGTCCGAATTCCGGAAGGACTATTCCGGCAAACAAAGAGGGTACCGAAGGATGGGCCCTACCCCGCCTGATGGTTATACACCAGCCCAGCATCAAAAAGGAAGCAAAAAGGGAGAAGCGGATCGTCCCTAATCGACCTTTCCACGATCTGTGGAAAAGATCAGGGAACTTATCGAGGGGAGCGTCCATCCAGTAGCATGCCAAAGCGCTATATTTGCCGGTCCAATGACATCCAAAAAGGGCTAAGGGCATGAATTTCATCGTTTCCAGCAACTCCCTGCTCGAAAAACTGCGCTCCGTTCAGGGCGTCCTCAAGTCGAACAACACGCTGCCGATCCTGGACAACTTCCTTTTCACCATTTCGGGGAACGAGCTCACGGTATCCGGATCGGACCTGGAAACGACCATGACGACCTCCCTGGAGGTCGAGTCCAAGGAAGAGGGGAGCATTGCGGTCCCGGCACGGATCCTCACGGACACGCTTAAGACCTTCGCCGAGCAACCCCTCACCTTCACGGTCGACACGAACACTTACGGGATCGAGATCGCCTCTGATCAAGGGCGTTATAAGCTGACCGGACAGAACCCGGACGAGTTCCCCAAGATGCCTGAACTTGAGAACCCGACCTCCATCACGGTCGCCTCCAAGATCCTGGCCCGAGCTATCAACAAGACCATTTTTGCGACCGGATCCGATGAACTCCGACCGGTCATGTCAGGTGTTTTCTGCGAGTTCTCTCCCGAGTCGCTGAACTTCGTAGCGACGGATGCCCACAAGCTCGTGAAGTACACCCGTACCGATTCGAGCTCGGACCAGGAAAGCTCCTTCATCCTCCCGAACAAGCCGCTCACCCTGCTTCGTTCCCAATTGCCCTCATCGGATGAAGAGGTACGGATCGAATACAATGAATCCAACGCTTACTTCCATTTCGGAACCAACAAACTGGTTTGCCGGCTGATCGAAGGGAAATACCCCAATTACCATGCGGTCATCCCTGATGAGAACCCCAACAGCCTTACCATCAACAGAGAGCAATTCCTTAGCTCCATAAGGCGGGTATCGATCTTTTCGAACAAGACCACCCACCAGGTCAAGCTCAAAATAACGGGAAGCGAGCTTTCCATCTCCGCCGAGGACCTGGATTTTGCGAACGAAGCCAACGAACGCTTGACCTGTACCTATGAGGGCGAGGATATGGAGATCGGTTTCAATGCGAAATTCCTCCTTGAAATGCTCGAGCACCTGGAAAGCGATGAGGTAACGATGCGAATGAGCGCTCCGAACCGAGCAGGGCTCATCCTTCCGAGCGAGAAAGAAGAAGGGGAGGATATCCTCATGCTCGTGATGCCGGTGATGCTGAACAGCTGACCCTTAGTTCGCCTTTCCGAAGAGCCGTTCGAAAAAGCCGGCCTTTTCCTCACCATCCTCGGGTCGTTGTCCCCGTAAATAGATCTTTTGACCAGGCTCGGGCTGGGTACCGGGGATCATCTTGTTGCGCTCGTAGAGTTTTTCGAGCTTAAGGCCGAAGCGGTGGGCGATCCCCCACATGTCATCCCCTTTTTCAGCTTCGTAGGTCTTCTTGACCCGAGACCAGTTCCGCTTGGGTGTAATGTAAACGGTATCTCCGGGTTCGATGCGGTCCGTTTGATTCATGTCGTTGTAATCCAACAAACGGGAGCGGCTTATGCCAACGTCCTCCCCAAGATCTTTCAGCGATTCGCCCTCCTGGACACGTACCAGATCGACGCTGTTGGAATGGCGATATACCTTCCTGCCATTCCGTTTTCGAGCATATTCCAGGTCCTTCTGCTTCTTTTCCACCACTTTCGGTTCCCACTTCTTCATGGAAGGGACCGTATCGAAACGGTGGAGGTCATGGTCATGGATGAGTTCGATCAATCGCTCCGGATAATTCGGGTTCGTGGCATAACCCGCTTTTTTAAGGCCGTAAGCCCATCCTTTGTAATCCGTAGGGCGCAGATCGAAGAGAAACGAATAACGGCCTCTTGAGGTCAGAAAATCCGCATGGTCCTCGTAAGAACGCTTCGGATCGAAATACTTCCGGAAGCAGTCGTCTTCATGATCGTCATCCTTGTAGAACTTTCTCCCTCCCCATTCATGGCACTTGATCCCGAAGTGGTTGTTGGCATATCGAGCGAGCGGGCTGTTCCCATAACCGGATTCCAGGATCCCTTGCGCCAGAGTAATGCTTGCAGGGATCCCGTGTTGGTGCATGTGGCGTACGGCCACATCCTTCCATTTGCTCACATATTCCTCAAGCGCGACCCTTTCTTCAGCAGGTTGGGCAGAAAGCGGCATTAGAGCCGGAATAAAGAAGGTTATGAGGAGCAGGGGCCGCAACATTCGATCGAACACGTTCGCTTCTTCTAACAAATTAGCAAGCACCCATCTGCCGAATGAAGCGATGGGATGAATAATGATCAACGATCGATCGTGGAAAACGATGAGCGCCCTTCAGGAGTTTCAACCTTAATCAACAAGGTTTTCCACTAATAATCAGGAAAATCCACGCTACACACATTTAATCAACAAAACTTAACGATCTGTCTAACGATCCTTCCAAGAATACTTAACGATCATTCAACATTTAGCAAACGATCGGTCAAGGATCGCACTGCTTATCCACAATGATCCAACAAGGTGTTAACGATCATCTCTACTGATCCTATTTTCCTAAGCGTCCAAAGCTTATAGACGGATCTCTGTTTCTTTCGTGCACGATGCGAAGGATCCACGCGATCATTTTCATCGCTTGCTTGGCCTTTAGTGCGAATGGGCAAAGAGCACTCCATATAGGAGGAGGCCTTTTCCCGTTCGGAAAAACGGGGGTCTATACGGATCCGGGGAACCCAGCCTATGCTGCAAGAGGTGAACAGATCCGATTGGGGATAAGCGGGCACGACCGGTTCCTCCTTCCTGAACTCGCTTTGGAGAGGTGGCAAATGGTATTCCCACTGAAAAAAGGGAGCGCCCATTTCCTCGCAACGCATTATGGCAACAGCTCCTTTCGAGAGGCTGACCTTTCGGTCGGATACGCCCTCCCGATCAGTGAGCGGAGCAGCATGGGGCTTCGCTTCGGCCCTTCCATGGTGTGGATGGGGGAAGGTCACGGGCAACGGTTCCACTGGGTGACCAGGATGGGGGTCCGATCCCGGATCGGCCGGGCTCTCCGCGCTGAAGCCTGGATCAGTGATCCACAGGCTGCTTTCCGGGACCCACCGCTCCGTGAGCTCCTGGATCCGGGAATGACCATCGGTATCGCTAAGCGATGGCCAGGACCGAATACCTGGTCCGTACACTTCCACAAGGAACTCGAAAGACCCCTTCGGTTCCGGACCCGCAGCAGTATCCGCCTTCACGATCGCGTCTTCCTGCTGAGCGGTGTTCATGGCCTTCCATTGACCCCTATGCTCGGTTGGGGAATGAACTGGAAGGAACTATTCCTTCGATTGGCAGCGACCTGGGAACCCACACTGGGTATCAGTCCGGCTTGTTCGCTCATCTACCGTTCCAAACCATGAGGATCGAGCATCCCATCCTGTGCTCGCTCCTTTTAGTGAGCATCCCTACCATCGCCCAACAAGGGCCGGAGAAAGATGGACCATCCTCCGAAACTCCACATGCACCCGTCGATCTGAATGCCACCAGCCTGAAGCGTATCGCCCGGCGAACAACCATCGGACGGATCCGTTGCATCCGCCTCTTGGAATATCGGAGGGAACATGGACCGATCCGCTCTTATTACGAACTCTATTACCTGAAGGGCTTTACAGCTTCCATCGTTCAGAAAGTCCGGGCCAATAGCTTTATTACGGAACATGAAAAGCCCGACACCATCTCTTTGAAAGCTCTTGAGAACATCAATGGACGCTTTCGGCTTCGTTGGGGGCGGATCCTCCAGCAACGAAAAGGTTTTCGCCGCGGGACCTACCGAGGCCCTCCGAGCCTCCTGAAAGGCCAACTGCGGATCACCATTCCCGGCATCGCTGGCCTGGGCATTAAGCTGGAAAAGGATGCCGGGGAACCCTGGCTTTCTCCAAAGAACAAGCTCCCGGAAAGCATTGGAGGCTATCTGCGGGTCGCCGAGCAAGGGATCCTCGAAAAAGCGGTGATCGGTTCGATGAGGAGCAGCAGTGGCGGAGGGGTCCTGCTCGACAATGGAGGAGGCTTTCCGGGAGCAAGAGGACCTGCGGAAGGACCGCTATTCACCCTGGACCCGCACACCGGATCCCCCGATAGAAAAGGCCTTCAAGGTATCGGTGGAAAGTTCCGCAAAGGAGCTTTCCGCGGGGCGATCCTGCTTTCCTCGGAACGATGGACCGCCCGACTCGATACAAGTCGGAAAGGCACACCCCGTCTTCGAACCCTTTATCGGAACGGAGTGCATCGCCGTCCAGCTCTTAACCGGAAAAAGGAGCGATGGCATCGAAAAGAGCTCATCACCCACCTCGGATGGAAAAGCCATCGCCATGCGATAAGCACGAGCTTCCATTATGCGAAGGCCTCTCATCCAAAAGCCCCTTCGGGAAGGATCCGTGACCGCTACGCTGACCTTAAAGCTGAGCAGAAAGGGGCCGAACTCCATTATCGGGGAAGTATAGGCCGTAAACGGTGGGCCTTGACCATGGCGATGGAAGGGGATCGTTCAAAGGCTTTTGCTGCTGCCTTTTCGACGAGGCCCAACAACGACCTATGGCTCCGGAGCCGGATAGAAGGCAGTGGAAAAGGCTTTGATCCGTTCTGGTCCTCCTTGGCACGCAACGGGCGCCCCTTCATTCGGGTCTCGCTCGGTGCGGACCGGAAAGTGGCCCCCGGCCTTCGGATCGATCTCGAGCATCAGCTCCTCCACCGTCCTTGGCCGTATTATGGGCGCAAAGGTGCTGGAACGGACCGGCAACTTAGCTTGACCACCGTACGGACCGGAGAAGACCAGCAACGGGTAGAAGCTGAGATCAGCTACGAGGTCCGGGAAAAGGATGCGGACGACGAACAGCTCCGAGATCGCTCCATGCAGAAGGTACCCTCGCTCCAATTCAGCGCTGAGAGCGAGATCCCCCTTAGTGCAGACCTCCAAAGTCGGATAAAGGTGAACGCCGAACGCCTTATGCAGGAAGGGATCCCCGATGGGCTCCTTTTTGCTCATGACCTGGTACGATCCTGGAAGGAGAAGGAGTTCAAGCTATACTGGCGGATCGCCTTTTTCGATGCCCCATCCTATGCGACCCGACCCTATGCCTATGAGAACGACCTCCTCTACGCCTTCTCCGTCCGTTCTTATTACCGAAGCGGTCTCCGTTCCTACATCCTGGTCAGGGTCGGCCTTTCGAAAAACCTCACCCTGGAAGGAAAGATGGGAGGTTGGGCGTATCGCGATGTCGAAGGGGGCAACATCGGAAACGGGGACCGGGCCATTCCCGGGCGATACCGATCCCGCATCCGGCTGCAACTTCGAGGTTCCTTCTAATCCCTCTTCCTAACACCTGGGAAAACGCGCTCCAGATCTTCCCAGAAACCTGGATAGGATTTCTTAACCACCTCCGGATCACGGATCGAAAGGCCCGGGAGCAAGCTTATAAGCGGTGCCAAGGCCATTGCGATGCGATGATCGCCATGCGCATCGAAGCGAGGGCGGACCTTCAGATCCAGCCCTTTGGGATCGATCCCCAGCTTATCCTCATCCGTATGAAGCTCCACCCCGATCTTGAGCAATTCCCTGCGAAGGGCTTCCAGACGATCGGACTCCTTGTTCCGAAGGGAAGCGACCCCTTGAAGGATGCCGGGACAGCCTCTGCCGGCCAGGGTCACGGCCAAAGCAGGAACAAGGTCCGGATAATGCCGCATATCAGCTTCATAAGGGGGGTCCTGGAAAGGACCAGGAACGGCCTCGATCCAGCAAGCTTCTTCCTGCCAACGTTCCTGAACCCCTAACCCCCTATAAAAGACCGGCGCATCGCGGTCCCCTTGGGGACTATCCTTCCTGATCCCTTCCAGGAAAAGCGCTCCCTTTCCTTGCAATGCCAATAACTCATACCAAAAAGCAGCTGCGGAATGATCGCCCTCCACCTTATAGGTGCAGGGAGGCATGTCATAGGGAAGGATCTTCACGGAGATCCCATTTTCTTCCACCGGGACACCCAATTCATTCAAAAGAGCGATCGAGGTCCGGAAATAAGGGGTGGATACGGGGTCCCCTTGAGGAAGGAGCTCGATCCCCTCTTCCGTGACCGGCGCGATAAGGGCCAGAGCGGAAAGGAATTGACTGCTCACATCGGACCGTAGCTCTACCCTACCTCCTTTCAATGAAGACCCTTTCACCCGAAGCGGGGGGAAGCCTTCCTTTCCCCGGTATTCGACCTTCGCTCCTATATCGCGAAGTGCTTCAACGAGCGGAGCTATCGGGCGTTGGTACATCCGGTCCGTACCGATCAATTCACGCTCTCCGGGAACAGTAGCCGCCAAGGCTGTGAAAAAACGCATGGCGGTCCCGGCATCCGCAAGGTCGATACGCTCCTTTCCTTCCTCAAGGGCCTTCAATGCATTTTGGAGCACCCGCGTATCACCGGCTTCTGCATATCCTTCTGCGCTCAACTTCTGGCAGAAGAGGAACTCCAGGATGAGCAAGCGATTGCTGATGCTCTTTGAAGCCGGTAAACGGAGCGTTCCTTGAGGAACGGCTCCAGTATGCTCCAGGGTCAACCCGTTCATACGAGCTTCCGATACTGTTGAAAGGCCTTTTTGATCGGAGCTTCCTCTGGCGTCCATCCCGGCACCGCCTTTCCGATCCTTTCCAGGAGCACAAAGCGTGTTCTCCCTCCTTTTCGCTTTTTGTCCTTCTCCATCGTCCGCAAGATCTCATCATCCCTGGGGAGTTCCGGCAAACTGAAACGCTCCAGAACGCTCTCGGTGAGAACCTGCAACTCTTTCGGTGGAAGGCCTGCCACTTCTTCGGAGATCAGGCCTTCAACGAGCATCCCAACAGCCACAGCTTCCCCATGGAGCAATGGACCATCGCTTTCCATGGAAAGGGTTTCGACCGCATGCCCGACGGTATGACCGAAATTCAACCGCTCTCTATCCCCGCTTTCCCGGGGATCCCGTTCCACGATCGAACGCTTCACTTCCACCACATCGGGAAGAATAGCTTCCATCCCCGAACGATCTGAAAGCTCCGCCCCTCGTACCCGGTCCAGGAGCTCATGACCGTCCAGGACCGCATGTTTGAGCATCTCTGCATACCCCGCCTTCAACTGTCGGTCATCGAGGGTTTTCAGAAAGGGAGGATGGATCAGGACCTCATCAGGCTGCCGGACCGTTCCGATCATGTTCTTGTAGCCTTTCAGATCGACCCCGTTCTTACCGCCGATGGCCGCGTCCACCATTCCCAGGAGCGTGGTCGGCACGAGAACAGATGGCATACCCCGCCGATAAGCAGCCGCCACGAAACCACCGACGTCCGTGATCATCCCCCCTCCAAGGGCGATCATCACGGAATCCCGTTCAGCCCCCTCCTCCATCAATCGCTCCCAAAGCTGACGACAGGTATCCAAGTTCTTCTTCTCCTCTCCTGCTGGGATCTGTATGGGATGGATCGAACTATCCAGATGCGCTTCCAGCACAGAAAAGCAATGTGCATAACTGTTCGCGTCGGCCAAGCAGAAAAGCTTTTGGCCAGCTGCCAAGGCATCGATCCGTTCGAAACAAGAGGGAGACCCATCGATATAATATCGGATACGGCTCATCAGGCTGGGAATTGGATCCCGTTAAATTTGGCGATCCATGCGCTCCTTTGAGGACACAAAAGTAGCCTTTTCCCACAAGTCGGACCGGGAACTGCAAAAGGCACGCCTCCTTTTTCGAACGATCCAATACCCTTGGTTGGTAAAAGCAGGAAGTGCTTGTGCAAAAGCAGCCCTTCGGATCGGACTACCTATCGAAGGCTTGGTGCGAAGAACGATATTCGAGCAGTTCTGCGGCGGGGAGGCCATAGATGATTCAGGCGAGACCATCGAAGCCCTGGCAAAGGGAGGTGTCGGGAGCATCCTGGACTATTCCGCAGAAGGAAAGGAACGGGAGGAAGTCTTCGAAGCGGCCACGGAAGAATTGCTCAAGACCGTGGAAAAGGCCGGAGCCGAAGAGCGGATCCCTTTCTGTGTCTTCAAGGTCACCGCGATCGCCCGCTACGAGCTATTGGAAAAAGTGAGCAAGAACGACCCCCTCACCTACCAGGAAGAGGCTGAGATGGAACGGGTAAGGGCACGGGTGGACCGGATCTGCAAAAGGACCTACGAAAGGGGAACCCGCATCTTCATCGATGCCGAAGAGAGCTGGTATCAGGATGCGATCGATGGATTGGCCCGGGAAATGATGCGAGCCTATAACCGCGATGCCCCACGGATCTTCACGACCGTCCAACTCTACCGCCGCGACCGGCTCGAATTCCTAAAGCGAGAAATGGACCGAGCCCTGGATGAAGGTTACAGGTTTGCGGTGAAGCTGGTCCGGGGAGCTTATATGGAAAAGGAACGGAGCCGCGCTGCGGAAAAAGGGTATCCCGATCCGATCCAAGCTGATAAACAAGCCACCGACCAGGCCTTCGACCAAGCCATCGAAGCCTGCTTGCAGCGGATCGACGAACTGGCTTTTTGTGCAGGGACTCACAATGAAAGCAGTTGTCATTACCTTGCGGAGCGGATGGATGAACTCGGCTTGGCTAAGGACGATCCCAGGGTCCATTTCTCGCAGCTACTGGGGATGGGCGACCATCTTTCCTTCGTTCTTGCCGATCGCGGTTACAACGTAAGCAAATACGTTCCGTACGGTCCGGTCCGCGACGTCCTTCCCTACCTGATACGGCGAGCCCAGGAGAACACTTCAGTAAAAGGGCAATCAGGCCGGGAACTGCAACTGATCGAAAAAGAACTGAAGCGACGTAGAAAAGATCGGAAAGGATAAGGATGAAGACGCTCCAGATCACCCGGCATGCCAAATCAGGAAAAAAGGACGATCCCGCCTTCGCCGATATCGAACGCCCCCTGAAGAAGCGGGGAAAAAAGGATGCCCCGTACATGGCCCAGCTTTTGCAACGTATGGAAGCGACCCCTGATAAACTGATCAGCAGTCCTGCTATGCGTGCTCAAATGACCGCCCAGGCGATGCTAAAAGAATGGGAGCGACCGGATGAAGAGCTCGAAATAGCTGACGTACTATATCCCGGAGATGCTGATGAGATCATGCTATGGATCGCCTCATTGCCGAACGAGGCCGATCGGATCATGATCGTCGGCCATCAACCGGACCTGAGCCGACTCGTGGAGCTTTTAACGGGGGATGGACCGGGAGATATGCCGACCTGTGCGATCGCTTGTTGCGAGTTCGGGACCGACGACTGGAATGCGGTGATACGGGGATCCGGACATTTGAAATGGGTGGTAACGCCCAAAAACGGGAAAAAATAAAGAGCATTGAACCAGCATCCCCCTTTCCTTTGTTATAAACCTATCGAGCCGATCAATATGCCGACCAACTGGAAGAAATTCGCCCCTTATCTGGTCCTTATCCTTTTTCTCTTTCCTTTATCGCTGCAAGGTCAGGACGAAGGATACCGGATCCGCATCGAAGTGGAGGGGCTCCAAGCCGACACCGTTCATTTAGCGAATTACCTCGGCCCGAAACTCTATTACTACGACACGGCCTACGCTAAAAAGCCAGGTCAGTATGTCTTCTCAGGCGATGAGGATATCAAGAGCGGGATGTACGCTTTCGTAGCGAACGGGCGAAAGCTCTTCGACCTTTTGATCGAAGAACAACGTTTCAGCCTCCATACCAAAAAGGAACAGCCGGTCCGCTCCCTGAAGGTCAAGAACTCCCCCAACAACAAGGTCTTCTATGATTACATCAGGAACATCCGAAAGCAAAAGAACAAAGCCCGCCCATGGCGTGACAAATTGAAGAAGGCAAAAGGGAAAGAGAAGAAAAAGCTAAAGGAAAAGCTCGACGCTCTGGACCAAAAGGTGAAGAAGTACCAGAAAAAGATGGCCAAAAAGCACTCGGACCTTCTGGCCGGCAAGATCATCAAAGCTTCCATTTCGATCCCTGAACCTGATGTTCCGGACAGTCTCAGCAAAAAGGAAGCCCGGCGCCAGGAACACCAATACTACAAAGAGCACTTTCTGGATAACGTGGAATTAGCGGACGAACGGTTGGCGCGCACCCCGATCATCGGGAACAAGATCAAAACCTATTTCAACCGCTTCATTGCGGAGCAACCGGATTCCGCCATCAAAGCAGCCGACCGTGTCCTCTCCCGCGTGGAGGAAGGAACGGACATGTACAAGTACATCGTTCCCTTCATTACCAACAAATACATCGATTCCGACATCATGGGGATGGACGAGGTCTTCGTCCATATGGCCGAGAACTATTACTTCGATGGGAAGGGGTTCTGGATGAACGAAAAGGAGCTAAAGGACTGGAAAGAACGGGTCGATAAGGTCAAGCCCTTATTGGTCGGGAAGAAGGCTCCTATGATCACCCTTGCTGATACGAACGGAAAATTCATCCCCTTGAAAGATCTGGACGCAAAGTACACCATCCTCTACTTCTGGGATCCCGAATGCGGGCATTGTCAGGAAGCCACGCCAAAGTTGAAGAAAGCTTATGATAGCCTGAAAACCCGCGGAGTTGAGGTTTATGCAGTAGGGACACCGCTCAAGAACAAAAAGTGGAAGAGGTACATCCGCGAACATGACCTGAACTGGATCAACGTATCGGACAACCCCGACATCAACAACAATCCCCGGAAATACCTCGATCGGACCGACCTGAAGAGCATGAACTTCCGGAAGACCTACGACATCTATAGCACCCCGCGGATCTTCCTTCTGGACGAGGATAAGAAGATCATCGCTAAAAAGCTCGGCATCGATCAGGTGGTGGAGTACATCAACCGTCTCCTGAACGACAAGAAGGTCAAAGGAACCCACAGTGTGACCGAAAGGGCCAAAAAAGGAAAAAAGGGCCGTTCCGGACAGCGCTGATCCGCTTCTTTCCTGCCTAGCTTTGCCACCCATCTAAAGATCATTCCATGGCGGACGATAAGGAGGATCCTAAGAAGAAGGATTTCAAAAAGACCGAATTGAAAGGACAGAAGCTCCGACCTGAGAGCCAGATGATGTCCTATGGCTACAACCCTGCCTGGTCGGTAGGTGCCATCAAGAGCCCGATCTATCAGACATCCACTTTCGTCTTCAATTCAGCCCAGGAGGGGAAATCCTTCTTCGAGGTCGCCTACGGCCTTCGTGAGCAAGAGCCTACGGAGGATCTCGGGTTGATCTATTCGCGGCTCAATAACCCGGACCTTGAGATCCTCGAAGACCGCCTGAAGCTTTGGGACAAGGCGGAGGCTTGTGCGGTCTTCGAGAGCGGCATGGCCGCTATCACCACGACGATCTTCGAGCTACTGGAGCCGGGGCAATACATTCTGCACAGCGAACCGATCTACGGGGGAACGGACCACTTCATCAAGCAGGTCCTCCCGAAATTCGGTATCCATCGGGAAAGCTTCAGTGCCCCCGGCGATCCCGGAACGATCGAAAAACAGATCGAAGCCGCAGGGATCGGGGACAAACTGGGGATGATCCACATCGAGACCCCGGCCAATCCCACCAATGCCCTGATCGACATCGAGATGTGCGCCGAGATCGCCCGGAAGTACAGCACGGAAGAGCGGAAAGTCCTCCTCTGCGTGGACAACACCTTCCTCGGTCCCCTCTGGCAGCATCCGCTTAAATGGGGCGCCGACCTGGTCCTTTATTCTGCCACCAAATTCATCGGCGGCCACAGCGATGTGATAGCGGGAGCTTGCCTGGGCTCAGAGGAGCTTATCAAGCGGGTGAAAACGCTACGCACCTTCCTAGGGAACATGGGCGGCCCTTGGTCCGGATGGCTCCTTCTCAGAAGCCTTGAAACCCTCAAGCTACGGATGACCTCCCAGATGAAGAACGCCCGCTACGTGGCCGATTTTCTTGCCGACCATCCCAAAGTCCGAAAGGTCTATTATCTGGGGCTGCTGGAAGAGAACACGTGCGATCTGGAGGTCTACAAAAAACAATGCACTGCTCCGGGATCCATGATCGCCTTCGATATCGAGGGAGGCGAAAAGGAAGCCTTTAAGTTCCTGGATTCCCTGGAGCTCTTTAAGTTGGCGGTAAGCCTCGGGAGCACCGAATCGTTGGCCGAACATCCCGGAACGATGACCCACGCCGACATACCTCCTGAAGACCAACGCGAATACGGCATCACCGAACAGATGGTGCGTTTATCGATCGGTGTTGAACATCCCCAGGACCTGATCAACGACATCGATCAGGCGTTGGAAGGGGTTTAGGGGATCACTGAGTCCCATGTATTTGATCAAGCGTCTATTGGCCTTCGATCCCCGCCGGGGTCGGCCGATATATGCAAAAAATACGGAACCGTACAAAATGCAGGAATCCGAAAAGAACACTTTTGGATCAGGACTTGAGCTTGAACTTTGAACTTTTGAGCTTTGGGATCTGGGATCTGAAATCTTTTCAAACCCCCACCTTATCCCTCTTTGCTCCGGCGGATCTCTCGATGTTCTTTTCGATGTAATGGATCACCTGGCCGGCAACATCCTTTTGAGTGGCCTTTTCGATGCCTTCGAGGCCCGGAGAACTGTTCACTTCCAAGATGAGCGGCCCTTTATTGGATCGGAGCATATCAACCCCTGCGATGCTCAAACCGAGGGCCTTGCTGGCCTTGACCGCAGCATTCCGTTCCTCTCGGCTCAATTTGACGAGGGAAGCGACACCCCCTCTATGGAGATTGGAACGAAAATCCCCTTCATTGCCCTGCCGTTTCATGGCACCGACCACGCGGCCATCAACGACGAATGCCCGAATGTCGGCCGACTTCGCCTCTGCGATGAACTCCTGGACCAGGATGTTGGCGTTCATTCCGTAGAAAGCCTCGATCACGGACTTGGCCGCTTTCTTGGTCTCAGCCAGGACCACACCGAGCCCCTGGGTCCCTTCCAATAGTTTGATGATGAGGGGAGGACCTCCGTCCCGCTTGATCAGGTGATCCACATCCTTGGGATAACGAGCGAAAGCCGTTGTGGGGATCCCAACGCCGGCCTTGGACAGGATCTGCATGCTGCGCAATTTGTCGCGCGAGCGAACGAGCGCCAGGGAACGGACGGTGGTGAAAGTCCCCCGCATTTCGAACTGACGTACGAGCGCACTCCCGTAAAAAGTGACCGAAGCTCCGATGCGGGGGATGATCGCATCGATCCCCGTCAACGGATCGTCCCCGAGATAGACGCTCGGTGCTCCCTCCTCATTGACCATATAACACCGAGTATGATCGATGACACGAGCCTCATGGCCTCTTTCCTCGATGGAACTGACCAAACGTTCCGTGGAATAAAGGGATCTATTCCTCGAAAGGACCGCTATTCGCATGCTTTTCCATTTTTTCCTTATAGGACAGGTCTTTCTCCGCTACATCTACGATAAAGCGGTTATAAAGGGCTCGCCGACCCAAAAGGACGGGATAGGTCATCTTTCCCCGGTCCGAAAGGGAGAATTCGGTCTTGAATCTCCGACCGAAGAGCTGGACCTGCGTCTTGACAATGAAGCGGGACTCGCTGTTCCCGAACGAGTTCTTGATCGTCCGCTCCTTGAAGTCCATCGTACGGAACTCCTGATATCCGTAATCAGGGTGCGAGGGATCCAAAAGATGGAAAGAGATCATTTCGATCCCTTCCCGTTCGATAAGCTTCACTTTGTGACAATGCAACGCTGAGGATGCAGCTCCTGTATCCACTCGACAAGGCAGATCCTCGAGTTCGAACTGCGGAAGGTCCACCCGGTCCATCCGCCCGATCACCCGCTTGCGGGTACGACGGCGACGCTTCTTGCCCTGCCTGGTCCCACGCTTATCCGCCATCCTGATCCAACACCCTGTTCAGCACATCCGCGTGCACGTTCAGATCTTTCTCGCCAAAGAGCACAAAGCGGACGGTCCGTACTCCACTCCCCTTCTCGAGTTCCTCCTTGACCGTCCGAATGGCCACGTCTGCCGCTTCTTCGAGGGGATAACCGAAAGCTCCAGTGGATATGGCCGGAAAGGCCACCGAAGCGATCCCTTTCTCTTCAGCACGCTGGAGGGCATTGCGGTAACAAGCGGCCAAAAGTTCGTCCGAAGGCTCATCCCTTCCATAGATCGGCCCCAAGCAATGGATCACGTAGGGATTGGGAAGTTGTTGGCCAGAGCTGATCACCGCCTGGCCCGGTTCGATCGGGGCCATAGGGCGGCATTCCGCTGCGAGTTCCGGACCAGCGGCCTTATGGATCGCCCCAGCGACTCCACCACCTGTCTCCAAACGAGCGTTGGCAGCGTTCACGATGGCCTCCATATCATCTTGGGCAGTAATATCCCCACGGATCACTTCGAGTTCACTGCCACCGACCTTCGACTTCATATCCTGCGCTTTATCCGGGATGGAGCATGAAGATAAAAGATCGTCCCGATGTGCCTTCCTCGTAAGAAAGTTTAGATTTGCCGCCCACGAACCAACCCTTAAGGCCTGATGGGACGAAGTGCAACGCTACTCCTGATCCACTCCCTCATCCTTACCCTCAGCCTTTCACCGATCCTCCGAGCCCAGCAATATGAACGGAACCGGGAAAGGGATCATCAACACATCTTCGAACCCCTTCGAGCCCCTTCCGCCAGTCCCTATCGCACGGCATCCGGGAAACCTGCCTCTGATTATTGGCAGAACAGCGCCAACTACGAACTCGATGTCGAACTGAAGGAGGAGGAACACTTAGTGACCGGTAAGGTCACGATCGAATACAGCAACAACAGCCCCCAAAAGCTGAACTTCCTCTGGCTGCAACTCGACCAGAACAAATTCGCCAAAGGATCCCGCGGCATGGACGTCACCCCCCCTTCCAGATCAACGCGATTCCAAGGGGACACCACCAAGGGCCACGTGATCGAGAACATCCGGATCAAAGACGGAATGAAGACCTACAAGCCGGAATATTCGATCCACGACACGCGGATGAAGGTGGATCTCCAGGATCGAATGGGGACCGGGGATGAACTCCAGATCCGGATCGACTTTCATTTCACCATCCCCCAATATGGAGCGGACCGAATGGGACGCCTCAAGACGAAAAATGGATGGATCTATGAACTCGCTCAATGGTATCCCCGCATGTGCGTGTTCGATGATATCGAAGGCTGGAACGTGGAACCCTACCTGGGGACCGGGGAGTTCTATCTTGAGTATGGGGATCTCGATCTCGAAGTGACCGTCCCTCGTGACCACATCGTGGCAGCGTCCGGGAAGCTGCAGAACCCGAGCGATGTGCTGACGGACGAACAGCAGAACCGCCTGAAAAAAGCCAAGCGATCGGACGAGACGGTCGACATCATCGCTCCCAAGGAAGCCGGCAACCCTGACAAGACCCGTCCGGCTGGAGAGGGCAAGCTGACCTGGCATTATCGGGTCAAGAAGGCGCGCGATCTCGCTTGGGCCTCCTCTCCCGCTTTCATATGGGATGCGGCCAAAGCGGACATCCCGGGTGGAAAGGACGTCCCCGTCATGTCCTTTTATCCGAAGGAGAGCAACGGAGATAGCGCTTGGGGCCGCTCCACAGAATACACCCAAGCTTCCATCGAGCACTATTCGGAAAAATGGCACCCCTACCCCTACCGGACCGCCAGCAACGTGGCCGGCATCGTCGGTGGTATGGAATATCCTGGGCTCTCTTTTTGCCATTGGAAGTCCACCGAGCGAGGGCTTTGGGGAGTGACCGATCATGAATTCGGCCACAACTGGTTCCCGATGCTCGTGGGAACCAATGAGCGGCTTTACGCCTGGATGGACGAAGGGATGAACACCTTTATGAACCATTACAGCACCAAGGCCTTCAACGACGGGGAATATCCGACCCGGTACTCCGATATGGAGGAGATCATCGATGGCCTCCGGAACCCCGAACGGCAGCCGATCCACACATATCCCGACGTGATCCAAGCCAAGAACCTCGGGCAATCAGCCTACGGAAAACCGGCCCTTGGGCTCATCATCCTCCGGGAATATATCCTAAGCCCCGAACGCTTCGACCCGGCCTTCAAAGCCTATATCGATCGCTGGGCCTA
>CAZIDL010000004.1:27917-31026 GCA_964537825.1 uncultured Weeksellaceae bacterium | reverse complement strand
CCGGGGAACGACGTTTGGGAGCGCTAAAGATCCCCTATCCGCGACTATCCGCGTGATCCGCGTCCATCCGCGGTCCAAAGGCCAGCACGGGAATTTTCCGCCAAGGAGGGATAGCCATGAGCCATCCCCTTTAACGAACAACTTGCCGAGCTGATCAGAACCTTGTAACTGGACCGCTGACGACGCGGATGGGCGCGGATGAACGCGGATCCCGGGAGCGTTTCGGATCGCTGCTACGGAAAGATCGCGATCGTTCCCTTACCCTGATAGGGTATATATTTCCGTAGGGGCGACACATGTGTCGCCCCTACAAAGGGTTTTTGATCGACCGACACGCTGAGGGCACGAAAGGGTGATAGCCCTGAAAAGGACGCTTGGATCGGAACCCTAACCCCCCACCACCCTTTCAAAATGCTCCAAAGCCAGATCGAGCTGTTCCTGTGGAGTTAGATCGGTGGTATCGAGGAGAACAGCGTCAGGGGCTTGTCGTAAAGGGCTCTCCTCGCGATGCGTGTCCTCATGATCGCGCTCGCGGATGTTCTCGAGGATCTCCTCGAAGCTGACCGTATGGCCTTTCTCAGCTAATTCCCGATAACGACGTTCAGCCCTTACCTTCTCATCAGCGGTCACGAAGAACTTGAGTTCAGCTTCAGGGAGCACCACGGTGCCGATGTCCCGTCCGTCCATCACCACCCCCTTCTTTTCGGCTATGCGTTTTTGGATCTCCACAAGCTTTTGGCGCACTTCGGGGATCGCGGCCACCTCACTGACGGAATGGGAGACCTCCATGCTCCGGATCGCTTCTTCCACGGCCTCCCCGTTCAACATAACCCAACTCCGGCCGGTGTCCGCATCGGGGACGAAATCGATGCGCGCCTGATCGATCGCTTCGAGCAATCCACCCTTATCCAGTTCCCCATCCCTTACCAGTCCATGCCGAATACCGAAAAGCGTGATCGCCCGATACATGGCACCCGTATCGACATAAGCATAATGGAGCCTGGCTGCAAGTCCTTTAGCCAGCGTACTCTTCCCGCAGGAAGAATGACCATCGATAGCTATATTGATCGCTTTCCCGGAAGACTCCATCATTCGCTCCCATTGGAGGTTCCACCCAAATCTATCATTTTTTGGAGCGGAAAGCGCCGAGGTCGGTGGTGACCGTGAAGTGATTCTTCCCCCCGGTCAGATGATAGCTCGAGCGGGCATAACCAAAGCGAAAACGGTCGATCTTGAAGCCAAAGCCCCAATTGAAACCGACGAAACCTGGTTTCTCCTCCACCTGGAGCTCCGCCCTTCGCTGGTAATCGTACCCCAAGCGAATATGAATGTTCTCGGTGATCAGAACCTCCACATTGAAGACCATGTGGCGGAGCAGGTTATCGACGAATTGCCCCACTTTACTGAAGCCGGTGGCACTGTCAGGCTTGGCACTCAGAAAACCCTGATCCGGAGATCCTTCAGGATACTGGAGGTTCCATCGTTGAAGATCGCGAAGCATCAAACCAAGGCGAAAGGGGGCATGCGCAAGTCCCTTGGTCAGCCCGCCACGTATCTCAAAGGGGAGCGGGGCCCGATCATCGGGGTAATAGCTTTTCAATTGCCCACCGATGTTCCTTAAAGAAAGGGATGCTGTGAAAAGAGAAGCGCGTTTGTAATAAAGGCCGGAAAGGTCCAGACCAGCTCCTAAGGCCCATCGCTCCTCCATTTTGGAATAGAGGAACTTCACGGTCCCTCCTACCGAGAAGTTCGAGTCGAGCCAGCGTCCGTGCGAGATGTTGAGGGCATATTCGGCAGCGGTGAAAGTCCCTTGCTTGAAGCCCATCAGATCCCTGCGCTCGAATTTCCCGTAATTAACGTACTGCAGGGTGCCTGCCCACGTGCCCGCTTTCCCTCCGAAGTCGTGAGCATAGGAGGCGAACCCGTAGTTGATCCCGGCGAAATGATCGACGTAATTAAGGGCCAGATGTTTGTGAACAGATGAGTCCAAAATGGCCGGTTGCTGAACCGCCAGCGTCACATCGTCGTCGTGAATGGCACCGTACTGCCCTCCAAGAGCAGCAACCCGAGCCGAGCCCACCAGGTCAAGGGCGTGGCCACCCGTGTTTCCGCCGGATTGGGAATATCCATGAGCGGAAAGGGCCAAGCAAAAGAGGATCGCTGCAGTGAAACGTAGCACAGAGGCGTAAAGGTCGGACGGCAGCTTGAACGA
Organism: uncultured Weeksellaceae bacterium; assembly: GCA_964537825.1. Lineage (GTDB taxonomy): Bacteria > Bacteroidota > Bacteroidia > Flavobacteriales_D > CAYVSK01 > CAZIDL01. The sequence goes on along the minus strand of CAZIDL010000004.1, from coordinate 28,814 downwards.
GCGGATCCCTTTCCTATTGTAGGAGCTTCTGGCGGGGCATGATCAGTTGAGCTTCAAAGGCTCAGGCACCTTTTCGTCCAAAAGGGCAAGATCGACCGCTTCCATCATGCTCTCGCAGTAATGGAAACGAAGTCCCTTGATGTATCGGGGATCGATATCCTCCACGTCCTTCCTGTTCTGCTCCGGTAGCACGATCTCTTTCACGTCAGCTCTTTTAGCAGCGAGGATCTTCTCTTTGATCCCCCCTACCGGGAGTATCCGTCCGCGCAAGGTGATCTCGCCGGTCATTCCCATATGCTTGCGAACTTTTCGTTGCGTAAAGAGGGAAGCAAGGGCCGTCAGCATAGTGATCCCCGCCGAAGGACCATCCTTGGGTGTAGCTCCTTCAGGCACGTGCATGTGGATGTTCCACTTGCTAAAGGCCTCGTAGGGGATGGCAAGGTCTTCAGCATGGCTCTTCAGATACTCATGTGCAATGGTGGCTGATTCTTTCATCACATCCCCGAGGTTCCCGGTCAGGTTGAGCTTTCCTTCTCCCTTGCTCAAGGTGGACTCCACGAAAAGGATATCTCCCCCGGTCGGGGTCCAGGCCAATCCCGTGACGACTCCGGCCGTGTTATTGTCGCGGTACTTGTCCTTGGCATGAGCGGGACCCAGGATCTTGTTCAGCTCGCCCACTTTGATCTGTGCTTCGAACGATTCCTGTTGAGCTTTTTTCATCGCGCGGTTCCTGACCAGTTTGGAGATCCGCTTCTCCAGGGTCCGCACGCCGGATTCGTCCGTATGTTCTTCGATCAGTTTTTCCAGGACCTTTTTGGGGAACTTGACCTCCCCTTTCTCCATCCCGTTCTCTTCCAGCTGTTTGGGAATAAGGTGGCGCTTAGCGATCTCGATCTT
>CAZIDL010000004.1:0-27817 GCA_964537825.1 uncultured Weeksellaceae bacterium | reverse complement strand
CCGACCCGTTTCAGGTTCTGGATGATGCGCCCGGGCATCGCACCGATGTAGGTCTTCCGATGCCCCCGCACTTCCGATTCATCCTTCAGCCCGCCCAGGGACATGCGGCAATACTCGCGCCCCAATGCCTCAGCGACGGACTTCCCGAGGGATGTCTTTCCGACACCGGGAGGTCCATAAAGACAGAGGATCGGAGCTTTCATGTCGTTCTTGAGCTTAAGCACGGCAAGGTGCTCGATGATCCGCTCTTTCACCTTCTCAAGACCATGATGGTCGCGATCGAGGATCTTCCGGGCCTTTTTGAGGTCGAAACGGTCCTTGGTGAACTCCCCCCAGGGCAGTTCGACGAGGGTCTCCAGGTAATTGAGCTGGACGGAATACTCGGCTCCCGCCGGATTCATCCGGCGTAGTTTGTTCAATTCCTTTTCGAAGGTCTCCTGCACTTCCTTCCCCCACTTCTGCTTGGCAGCCTTTTCCTGAAGCTCCTTGACATCCTGTTCGTTCGGCGATTCTCCCAGCTCCTCCTGGATCTGTTTCATCTGCTGCTGGAGGAAATATTCCCGTTGCTGCTCGTCGATGTCCGTCTTCACCTTCGATTGGATGTCGTTCTTGAGCTCGAGCATCTGGTACTCATTGTTCAGATGCTCCATGGCTTTCTCCGCCCGGCGACGGAGCTGCCCGATCTGGAGGAGCCCCTGTTTCTGATCGACCTCCGCGTTCATATTGGAGGAGATGAAGTTGACCAGCAAGGATGGACTTTCGATGTTCTTGATCGAGAAGCTCGCCTCCGATGGGATGTTGGGAGAGTTCTGGATGATGTTCAGGCTCAGGTCCTTCATCGAATCGACGAGGGCCTTGAACTCCTGATCGGAAGTCGAAGGACGGTCCTCCGGGAGTTCTTCCACCTTTCCACGGAGGTATGGGTCGTACTGGGTCAGCTCCTGGAGCTGAAAACGCATCTTCCCCTGAATGATGACCGTGGTACTCCCATCCGGCATCTTGAGCTGCTTCACGATCCGCCCGACCGTTCCGATCTTATGGAGGTCCTTCTCCATGGGGTCCTCCACACTCTGATCGTTCTGAGCCAGGACCCCGAGCAGATGCTCGTTCTGGTAAGCTTCATTGGTCAGTTCGATCGAACGATCACGCCCCACATTGATGGGGATGACCACCCCCGGAAAGAGGACGGTGTTCCGTATGGGGAGGATGGGAAGCTCCTCCGGGATATCCTCCGAATGCATGTTCTCTTCATCCTCTGAACTGATCAGAGGAATGAACTCCGTCTTGTCATCCACCATATCGGAGAGTTGAAAAATAAAAGGATCGAAAACGTCGTAATCCATATCCGCAGTTCTTCTGTTCGCGTCTTGTTCGTTGGAAAGTGCTGGCTTCATTGCCTTATCCTCTGTACCGGAGAACGCCCGAGCAGGGAGAAAGTTCCCATATTCATACTTTTCGCTCATTACGGGTCTTTTCGTAGAGTTCATCGAAAAGCCGCTCCTCCACTTCATCAAAAGGAAGGTCCCTCCGGGCCCGTATGCGCTGGGCCACCTCTTTAGCCTTCCCTGGATCGAAAGGCTCCCAGCCCTGACTTCCGCCCCAGAAGAAAGAAGGAATGAACTTCGGAGGGAAGCCGGCATCGAAAACGTTGGCGCTGAAACCGATGGTGGTCCCGGTATTGAACATGGTATCGATCCCACACTTTGAATGGTCTCCCATAAAGATCCCGCAAAAGGTCAGGCCGCTATTTTCGAAGTTTTCCTTCTCATGGTCCCATACCTTAACGGCCCCGTAATTGTTCTTGAGATTTGAATTGTTGGTGTCCGCTCCGAGGTTGCACCATTCTCCAATGACCGAATTGCCGAGGAAACCATCGTGTGCCTTGTTGGAATATCCGAAGAACACGCTGTTATTGATCTCACCTCCCACCTTCGCATAAGGGCCGACCGTAGTGGGACCATAGATCTTCGCTCCCATTTTCACCACTCCGTGCGGGCCGAGGTAAAAAGGTCCCCGGATCATCGCCCCTTCCATGACCTCGGCATCTTCAGCGATATGGATGGGACCGGTCTCCGTGTTAAGGGTAGCATGCTCCACTTGAGCCCCTTCCCCTATGAAAAGCTGGTCCCCGATCACGGTATTGCTCGATGAAGGAGATCGCGAGCAGCTTCGCCCCTTGAGAAATTCATGATCCTCCTTAAGAGCTTCTCCGTTCCTTGAGAAAAGCTCCCATTTTTGTTCGAGCAGAGCGACCGGCTTTTCATGATCCTTGAGATGTTCCCCGTAACGGTCTTGCAGAGCGGCAACCCCTCCGTCATCATAAGCATCCAAGAGTCCATCGGAAACTTCGTGAGGCCTTAATGCCAACAGGATCTTTCCTCGTTTCAGCCCTTCTCCCTTTTCCAATGCGTTCACAGCATCTATGATATCGGGATCGGGGAGCAGTCGCCCATTGATGAGCAACGGATCGTGCGATCCGGGGTAAGGGAATTTTCCCCGCAAATGAGGGACGGTGAGCCAAACATGAGGATCACCTGTTCTTTCATCCCATTTCTCACGGATCGTAAGGATCCCAAAGCGCTGTTCAGCGATAGGTCTCGAATGGGTGAAAGGAAGGAAAGCGCTTCTCGCGCTATCGTCGAATAAGACGCGGCTCATGAGCGAGCGAATTTAGAAGAATGCGACGGGAAAAGCGAAGGTTCTGAGAGCTCTGCAAAAGGATCCCACCACGATCAACGTTCAGTCTCTTTTACCGGTACACCACGGATCTTCAGACCATCACCCAGAAGGAGGAGCTCCTTTTCGCTACGTTCGTAGCGGTCGACCTTGCTGAGCTGCCGGGCAAGTTCCTTTGCAGGTTCAGGATCGCAACACATTTCGGTGCAGCTCAGTGGCCCCACCCGGATCTTTCCGGGCCTAAGGACCTTATAGGACCCATAGCAATCGTTGACCTTGAGCGTGAGCCCGATCGCACTGTCGTTCTTGATCCGCAATCGGTAGGAATGGTCAAAGGTCGATCGTTCCCCTTCCTTCTTCATCGATCGAAGTTCCCATTGTCCCCTTCCGATCTTTGCTCCCTGCTGCTTTTCTTCTGAGTCGACCGTCTTTCCTTCAGCCTTTCGGTCTTCATCACACGTTCCCATGAGCAAGGGAAAAGCAAGAAAAGCGAACAGCACGGCCCGGAAGGAAGCTTTGGACATTATCGTCTCGTAAGAGGCAGCTTGTACTGATGACGACCGCTCTGGGTCCTTATATCAAGGATATAGACCCCTTCGGCCAATCCTTTCAGATCGAGCACGTGACTTCCCTGATCCAATTCCAGGCGTTCTTCAAAGACCTTCTTTCCGAGCATGTTGAAGAAGGTGATGGTAGCAGCCTTTCCTTTACTGCCAGTCGGACTTTCCAGGGTCACCCTGTCCGTTGCAGGAACGGGATGCAACTTCCAGGAATGGTCGGAAGAGCGGTCCGCTATACCAGAGAGCCTTCCGACCTCGACATCGATGCTGTCCTTGCAACCGTTCGAATCCGTGACAACGACCGTATAGGTACCAGAGCACAGGCTATCGAGGGAATCGTTGTTCGCTGCACCCTGAACATCCCACTGGATATCATAGTTGGGCGTACCTCCAGAGATGTCCACCCATGCGGATCCTTCACACGATCCAGCGCTATCGGGAGAGCTTCCTCCGTTCAGTGAAAGCATCGGAGGCTCATCCACTGTAACCTGAAGGGAATCCTTACAGCTGGTACTGTTCCGAACTTTGATGGAATAATTGCCCGGAGCAAGATCGGTAAAGAGCTGCCCGTTCTGATAATTCACCCCGTCATCGATGCTGTATTCGTTCGCATTGGAAGCATGTACATCGATGACCCCGTTGCTGTCCCCATAGCAGGAAACATTGGTGACCGAAACACTATCGATCCAAGGCTGTGAGGGAGCAGCCAGTCCCACGCTACCGGAGGCGGTGCATCCACTATCATCCTTCACCACGACCTGATAGGTCCCGGAGCTCAATCCACTGAAACCATTTGTGTTCTGGAACGTGTTCCCACTGTCCTTGCTGTATTCGTAAGGCGGATTCCCCGAAGAGGCATTCACCTGAAATCCGCCATCTCCGGCCCCACAGGAACTGATGGCGGTCGTATCGATGCTATCGATAACCGGTGAGGGCAAGGGATCCACGACGACTGAACTCGTGTCATCACAGCCCGTAGAATCCATCACGATGACATCGTAATTGTCCGGGGCCAGGCCGGAAAAGCTATTGCTGGTCTGGAAACTGCCTCCATCGAGCGCGAATTCATAGGGCGTATTCCCGTTCGAAGCCTGAACGGTGAGCTCCCCATCGCTCCCATCGCATGTCTGAACGTCGGTCACATCGACGGCGTCGATCAGATTGCTGTCGATCACGGCCTGAACAGGCTCATAAGCGCTTTTGCAGCGCTGCTCATGGACCTCCCAATCGTAGAAATAGTAGTAATAATCCGGAGCGGATCCAGTGTTGTTCCCGGTAATGCTCACCAACCCGGGCACCTCATAAGGATAATTCGCCCCACCATCGTTCCGGTAAAGGTTGACCGTGGAACCGGTGACCTTTAAGAGATAACCGCTTCCGACCGGTATGTTGAAGTTCAGGTCGACCCTGCTCTTTCCGCTCGGAATAAAAGTGGTAATGGATTTGACGACCGAGTTATTGTGAACGAGCTCGATCGTACGGTTCGCGGCAAGATCCGAGAACACCTTGACGCTTTCGAGGACCATCGGTTTTTTCACATCGAAGACACAACCCCAATTGTCGTTGGCCGTGAAGTACTTACCCGAATGGAAGCTGTTATCGACAGGCCCGACCTTTTGATCACTGATCCCCCCTTCGTTCTGCCGAACATAGAACGTGGAATCGACAGGGATCGCACCGGTTTTAAAGCTGGTCCCCGTATCGATGGGTGAAGCGCTGGTGTCATCATACCAAAGGATATCTCCCCCGCTTCCACTCGCTTTCAAGGTGGCCACTCCCCCCGAACAGATGGTATCATTCGTCGTGGAAGGCGCGCTCACCTGTTCCACCAACACGTCCTTGCTCATGGAATCCACCCCACCCTGGCTTCTATAAGCCTTTTGCTGGATGGTATAGGTACCGGTTCCGGAATAGGTATGGACGGGGTTCGTAGCATGGGAGGTATCCCCATCTCCGAAATACCAAACCAGGCTGTCCGAATTGAGCGAGCGATCGGTCAAACTAACGGTGCCATCGCAACTCTTATAAGCGCCCGAACTGAACCTTGCGATCACCACGGTATCGATCGCACCAGAGGGAAGGCAACTCCCCATGTCCGATAGGATGCTGTCCGTCCGGTTCCCCCCGTTCAAACAACCTCCGGTGTTGTGAAGGGCGACTACGTTGTGGTCGTTGTAAGCGATCACCGGGGATCCTGAACTCCCTCCGTCCGTGTCGGTATAGTATTCAACCTTGGTCGGAAGGCCGGCCCCGTTCGTTCCACTCGCGTTCTGGATCTTTCCATAACCAGTGCTCGAATTGTCATCGTTCACGGAGATCTTTTTCGGATCTCCGTTGGGATGCTGCGGAATATAGATCCGCTCGCCGGTCAGCGGGCCAGGGTTCCGGAAGCTCAGATAACCGTAAGTACTGGTCGGATTGGTCGGAAGTTGGAGCAAGGTATAGTCGAGGTCCGCATCGGTACAGATCAGCGTAGAACTGTTGGACACCACGTCCATACTGGTCGTGGGACCGCTCCCGCAGTTCTGGTTCCTGTAATTGAACTGAAATTCCGTGTTCTGCGCATCCGAACTGGTACTGATGCAGTGATTGTTGGTCATCACGTGACCCTGATCGCCCAACAACCAACCGGTACAAAGCCCGCTCCCATTGATATAAAGCCTGCAGACCGCCTGAGCCTTGCTGAACATGGTGGTGCTGCTGTGGCACTCGAGGTCCTGTTTGTCATCCGTTCCGCAGACCGACTCGTAAACGATGGACTCGATCGAGTCCTGGGGATACCCGTAAGCCACTTTCGAGATATCGAAACCATAAGAGGAAGCCGGTCCATCGCTATGCAGGCGTACAACAGCTTCGTCATCACGGATCATCAGGGACCAGAAATCGCTGATCGTGTTCCCTTGCTTATCGATGATCTTCCCTCCTCCAGCGTATAGAAAACGCTGGCCGGTCTCGGGGCTCAGCACTTCCAAATGATCGTCCCCTTCGAGCTGAAAATTCTCAAAACGGAACTTGATATAGGAAGCGTTCTTTCGAGCGAAACGTTTCTCGAAAACGACCCCCTCCTCCCCCTGCGGATTATAGGGATGAGCGGTCGAGATATCGAGCTCTTTCTCATCGGCCACCTTGAGCGGCCCTTTTTGAGCACTGAGGAGGATAGGTGTGAAAAACGTGAGGAGGAAAAGAAAGGAGAGCTTTCGCATTCGATCTTAAAATGGTTCCTCTCGAAGATAAAGGATCTCCCGGAGCTTATCCCTATCCCTCCTGTGACCGAAGTTAGCGAACTCCTTATAGCCCTAGTGCTTCCCGGATCTTTTGGGGACGGTCCGTCGTTAACCCTTCCACTCCCATATCGTGGAGCTTCTTTGCCCGTGCTGTATCGTTGACCGTCCAACAAAGAACATGGAGCCCTTTATCCCGAATACGCTCCACGCGCTTTCCGTTCGAAAAATTCAGATGATCGATATTCAGTCCATTGATACCCATTCGTTTTGCCCGGTTCAGCTTTTGGCCGAGGTTCCCTGCCCGCCTGATCACCCAATAAACCGGGATCTCGGGGAAGCGATCTTTGGCTTCTTTAACCACCTCTGCATCGAAAGAAATGATGGAAAAAGCCGGGATCGCCCTCCGATCATCCAGCATCGCCTCAAAAAGTTCTACCGTTCGGGGTTCGGATTTGATCTCGATAACGAGTTCTTTATCAGCCGGAACGTGGTCCATCACCTCGCTCAAAAGCGGGATCCTCGTTCCCTCGAAGCGGGGATCGAACCAAGCACCGGCATCAAGTTCTGCTAACCGGTCATAGGTCGTTTTCCGGACCATCATCTTTCTGTTGCTCGTGCGGCCCGTACTTCGGTCATGGATCGCCACGATACGGTCATCTTTGGTGAGCCGAACATCCACCTCCACTGCATCCGCTCCTAGCTCCCATGCTTTCTCAACAGCAGGGATCGTATTCTCCGGAGCAAGCTCTGATGCCCCCCGATGAGCGATCAGTAAAGGGGGAGCGTGATGGCCCTCAGGCTTATAGGAAGAGTCCGAACAGGAAGTTCCCATCATCAGGCCAATGATAAGGAGGATCGAAGCTGTGACCGTGCGATATCGTTCCATTCTTCTACTCCTTAAAAGGACAGGAAAGCGCCTTATTCAAGAAAGGGCTGACCAAATTACCCCTTTCCGGTTCAATATGGGGACTTGATATGAAAAACTCGGCATACTTCCTTTACTTTGCACCCCAGCAAAGCCGGAGTGGCGGAACTGGTAGACGCGCACGTTTCAGGGACGTGTGCCTTCGGGCGTGTGGGTTCGAATCCCACCTCCGGCACTGGGAATGGGGACATACGAACAAGATGGAGGGGTGAAGGGCGAGATCCCAAAGCCCAAAGCTCAAACTCCAGATCCAGAAGGAGGTTCTCTTAGGTTCCTGAACCTCTTTTTTCTCTCGATGATCAGGATTTCATGTGCTTCTCAGCCAACTCCTCTCCTTGTGCGGTAAGGGCGATCAAATAGCGCCCGTGCCCTCGGTCTTCGGTCGCTTTCACCGTTGCCAACCCTTTGTCCTTCAGCTCGTGAGCGATCACCATCTCCTCTTCCTCCGTCGGGTGATGGCCAGCAGCCTCGAGGTATTGGCAAGCGGTAAAACGGGGTTCCCTTCCTCCAGGATCGTCCTTATAGACCCGCTCCAGAAGTGCTTTTTCTTTTTCTCCAAGTTCCATTAGATCGATTTCTTGCAAATGTCGAGAAAGCGAGGATCCATTGCACAGCCTTTTTCATCCTTCCCAAGGAGGGACCACCTTCGGGCGGATCTTTCGGTACCACTTCAAGCGAAGCTCATCCTTCTCTGCCTCATCCAGTCCTTTATCCACGTCCGAGCTTCTCATGCGATGCCCTAGCCGATAGAGGAGGATCGCTGCGGAAGCGGAGATATTGAAACTCTGGGTGAAACCATGCATAGGGATGACCAAGCGTTCATCAGCTTCCTGAAGAACGGTATCCGATAGCCCGTGGAACTCGGTCCCGAAAAAGAGGCAAAAGGGTTCCTCCACCGGTAAGCTTTCCGGATCGTGATCCGGCTCTTCTACGGTAGTTGCCACGATCCGGTACCCTCGTTCCCGAAGGTCCTGGATGCAAGCTGAACTGTTCTGCTCGTAGCGCTTGTACCGATGAAGATCGAGCCACTTCTGGGAGCCCAGGGTCACATCCTTGTTGAGGGTATAATCATTCCGGTCCTCGATGACGTGCACATCCTGAACTCCAAAACAATCACAGGAACGAAGGACAGCGCTCGCATTCTGCGACTGATAGATATCTTCCAGAGCCACCGTCATATGACGCGTGCGTTGGTCGAGCACCCTTTCGATAAGGGAACGCTTGTGTTCCGATACGTAGGGAGCAAAAAAGCGGACCTGTTCTTCCGGGCTCGGTGCTTTTTGGGTGGACATGGTGAGCAAATATAGGAGGGGTTGAGAAGAGGTACTCCCTTCCTTCCTATCGATCACAGATCACAGATACAACGGATAATACGGAGCTTCCCGGGTCGAAGCCTCCTCTACAAAGCGCCCATTTTATTATCTTAGGGGGCTGAAAACGGCAAGCCAGAAGGTATGGACAAGGATGGACCGACCGCGGAAAAGCAAGCGGAAATGACCTTTGAGGACTTCAAAGAAGAGGTCCTCGAAGATTACAAGCTCGCCCACATCAGCCGAAAAGCTTCGCTTACCGGCAGGAAGGAAGTGCTAACCGGCAAGGCCAAATTCGGGATCTTCGGGGATGGCAAGGAATTGGCCCAGATCGCCCTTGCCAAACAATTTCAGAACGGGGACATCCGCTCCGGTTATTATCGGGACCAGACGATGATGATGGCGATGGGGCAGCTCAACACGCAGCAATTCTTTGCCCAACTCTATGCACACCCGGACATAGAGGCAGATCCCAGCTCCGCAGGGCGGCAGATGACCGCTCACTTCTCCACCCCTTTTCTCGAAGCGGACGGATCCTGGAAGGACCTAACGGCCAGCAAGAATTCAGCAGCGGACGCCTCCCCTGTAGCGGTCCAAATGCCCCGCTTATTGGGACTAGGGCTCGCATCGAAGGTCTATCGGGAGCTGGAAGAGCTCAAGGAGAACGGGAATTTCTCCGAGAACGGCAACGAAGTGGCCTTTGGAACGATCGGTGATGCCAGCACAGCAGAGGGGATCTTCTGGGAGACCTTCAATGCAGCAGGGATCCTCGAGATCCCGATGGTCCTTTCCATATGGGATGACGGATACGGGATCAGCGTTCCGAAGAAATATCAGACCACCAAAGCGGACATCTCTGAAGTCGTGAAAGGCTTCGAGCGAGGTGAGGATACGAACGGTTACCGGATCATCAAGGTCAATGGATGGTCTTACCCGGAGCTCTGCAAAGGTTATGAAGAAGCTGTGCGGATAGCCCGGGAAGAACACATTCCAGTGCTCGTCCACGTGGATGAGCTCACCCAACCGCAAGGCCATTCCACATCCGGATCGCACGAGCGCTACAAGTCCGAGGAACGTATGAATTGGATGCGGGAGTTCGACTGCATCAATAAGTTCCGCGAATGGATCCTGGAATACGAGCAGGACGGTCAGGAACTGGCAAATGAAGAAGAGCTCGATGCGATCGAGAAAGAGGCCGATCAGCTTGTCAAAAAGGAGAAAAAAGCAGCCTGGAAAGCGCTACGGAACGAGATCGAGGAAGAGAAAAAAGAACTCATCGAGCGTTTGGAAGAAGCCGCATCCGCGAGCAACAACGGAGAAGCGATCCGTTCCGTGAAAGAAGATCTGGAAGGGAAAGAGGACGCTATCCGCACCGACATCCTGCGGGCCGGACGTAAAGGCTTGCGCTACGCCCGCCATGACGAGAACGAGGCCAAGAAGAAGCTGCAGGACTGGTACGAGCAAGCACGGGAAAAGAACCACGATCGCTTCAATTCCCACCTTTATTCCGAATCCGATGAAAGTCCCCTCAAGGTAGCCCCTGTGGATCCGGAGTACGGGGCGAACAGTGAAGAAGTGGACGGCCGGATCGTATTGCGGGACAACTTCAAGGCCATGTTCCGAAAGGACCCCCGGACGATGGTGTTCGGAGAGGATTCCGGTTACCTGGGCGATGTCAACCAAGGGCTGGAAGGGATGCAGACGGAGTTCGGCGAACTTCGCGTATCCGATACGGGGATCCGCGAAGCCACGATCGTAGGCCAGGGGATCGGATTGGCCATGCGAGGGCTTCGTCCGATCGCCGAGATCCAATACCTCGATTACCTCTTTTATGCCCTGCAACCGATCACCGACGACCTGGCCACCCTTCGTTATCGGACCAAGGGCCAGCAAAAAGCTCCTCTGATCGTTCGTACGCGAGGACACCGGCTCGAAGGGATCTGGCACTCCGGGTCGCTGATGGGATCCTTCATCCACTCCATGCGCGGTATGCACGTTTGTGTACCCCGGAACATGACGCATGCAGCAGGTTTCTACAACACCCTTCTTGCAGGCGATGACCCGGCTCTCATCGTGGAACCGCTCAACGCCTATCGCGATAAAGAACTACTCCCCGAGAACCTGGGCGAATTCCGGACACCGCTCGGCGTACCAGAGGTCGTCCGTGAAGGCGAGGACCTTACGATCGTTTCTTACGGCTCCACCTTCAACATTTGCCAGGAGGCGGCTGAAGAGCTTGAGGAGCTTGGGATCTCCGTCGAGCTGATCGACGTACGGACGCTTCTTCCATTCGACCGGGAGCAGATGATCCTTGAAAGCATCAAGAAGACCAATCGCGTGGCCTTTATCGATGAGGATGTTCCTGGCGGAACGACAGCCTATATGATGGAGCAGGTCCTCACCCAACAAGGCGGCTATTTCTACCTGGACTCCGAACCGGTCAGCTTGAGCTCCCATGCTCATCGCCCGGCTTATGCAACGGACGGCGATTACTTCTCCAAGCCGAACCGGGAGGACATCTTCGATACCGTTTACGGGGTGATGCACGAAGCCGATCCCGAGCGCTTTCCGAAGATCTATGGATGAAACTCCTGCAGGTCGGGAAAAGCAAGGAACGATTTACTGAAGAGGCCATTGCGTATTACCAGAAGCGGATCCGGAAATACGCTGAGCTGGAACTGATCACGATCCCTGCATCAAAGGGGAAACGCTCAAAAGAAGCGCAGAAAGAAGAGGAGGAACGAGCGATACGGAAGCAAGTTCCGAAATCCCCTTTTCTCGTATTGCTAGAGGAGCATGGCGATCGGATGGACTCCAAAACATTCGCTTCGGAACTAAAAGGATTTCGCGAACGGGCTGGTAAAGAACTTACCTTCGTGATCGGAGGAGCTTATGGCTTCACTTTGGCCCTGCGTAAGGAGGCGGATCGATCCATCGCGCTTTCCGAAATGACCTTCTCCCATCAAGTGGCCCGTATCGTATTTCTGGAGCAACTCTACCGGGGCTTGAGCCTCCTTCACGGACATCCCTATCATAACGATTGATGGTCATCCCTACCAACATATTCGGGGAAATTCCGATCCACGCGTGGGAATGGGGTGCTCTTTTCTTTTATCTGGTCTTCATATTCATTATTGCAGGGGTGATCCAAAGGAGAAATATCGATGAACACCCGGAGTACAAATATTTCAACCTTGGCCTATTGGCGAAGATCGGAGGGGGGCTCGGATTCGCCTTTATCTACCTTCTTTATTACGAAGGGGGTGATACGTTCAGCTATTATGAGACCTCCCTCGCTTTTACCAATATGCTGGGAGAAGACCCCGGGACTTTCTTAGAGGTTTTGTTCGGGGGCCCTACATCTGAGAACAAAAGCAAATTCACTCCTGATACCGGGATTCCGCTGGGCTACATCTATTTGAGCGGGAACAATCTGATGGTCTCAAAAATGACCTTGCCCTTCATGCTTCTCGGATTGAACAGTTTCATTCTGACCACGGTCCTGGTTTCGATCTTCACGTTCACAGGACTTTGGGTCCTTTATAGAATGTTCATTTCTTACTTTCCGCATTTGAAATGGAGTTTAGCGATAACGGTATTGTTCATGCCGAGCGTGGCGTTCTGGGGATCGAGCATCCTCAAGGATTCCTTCACCCTAGCAGCTACCTGCTATTTCATCGTAGCGACGGACCATTTGATCAATAAAAAACACAATCTAGCAAAATACATTATATACTTCATAATTAGTGCATATTTTATTTTATCCATAAAACCATATGTTTTTATAATACTAGTGCCAGGAACATTAGTATGGTTCTCCTATAAACGTATTCGAAAGATCCAGAACAAGCTTTTTCGTTATATTATCGTTCCCTTCATCTATTTTGGGGTCATCATCGGAAGTTATTTTACGCTCACTTCCTTAGGCGATGTTCTGGGAAGGTATTCCCTCGAACGGGCTTTTAAAATGGCTGCTGTTATCCAGGAAGACCTCCAGCAAGAATATTATCAAGGTCGCACTTTCGATATCGGCGATTTCGAGCCGACCCCGACGGGGGTCCTTTCAAAGTTTCCCATAGCGACCGTATCAGGCCTTTATCGACCTTTTCTTCCAGAAGCTGCCAATCTGGTCATGCTCGCATCCGCCATCGAAACGAGCTTTCTCCTGATGATCACTCTTCTTCCCTTCATTCGGAACAAATGGAAGGATGTTCTCGGTTTTCTCACCTCCAACCCCTTGCTTATCTATTGCCTGCTCTTCTCGATCCTCTTCGCTTTCATGATCGGGGTGACCACTCCGAACTACGGCGCGCTGGTGCGTTTTCGCATTCCCTTTCTGCCATTGTTCGCTAGCTCCCTCATCATCTTATCGGACAAGCGAACGGTGCGGGATCACAGCTTTAGGCAAGCTTAATGCTCCCTTGCGACCATCACCTCTTCCAACGCCTCCGCGTAAAGGCTTTTATTGGCATCGACGGAATATCGGTTCTGGACCGTCTCCCGAGCTGAAGCAGCTAGCTTTTCTCGCAAGGACGCTTCGCGGACCGATCGATCCAAATATTCGACCCATTCTCCTTTCGTCCCCGCCAAAAAACCGTTCACACCATGTTCCACGATCTCTTTATTGACACCCACGGGCGAAATGACAGGGGGTATCTTCATCGCCATATATTGCAAGGCTTTTAGCCCACACTTCCCTTTTGCCCACTCCGTATCAGGGAGCGGCATGATCCCGATATCGATATCTGAAAGGTCCTGGATCTCCGTATCCTTGTTCCAGGCCTGTCCTTTAATCCCCAAAGCCTTGTTCTCGTACGATGCTTCCCCGATCACCTTAAAGCGGACCCGGTCCCCGTATCGCTCTTTGATCTCCTTCAATGCCGGAACGGCAAGCTCAAAATGAGGAACGGTCGTGGGACTACCGGTCCAACCGATGCATATCCGATCATCGCGTTCAACCTTCATCGGTTTATGGTAAGAAGTATCGACCGTCGTGGGGATGACCCTGACCTTCGGATTGAAGTGTTGGGCGTAGGTGGCCAAATAGCTGTTACCAGCGATGATAAGATCGGCGTAACGCATGCTATTATGGATCTTTCGGGGGCCTTTCACCCAACCGAAGCGAGCATTGCTCCCTGAAACGTTCGGAAGCCAAACCGCATCGTCGATATCGAGGATCATCTTTGCTTTCGAGCGGGCCACGCCTTTTTCGAAGAACGTGGATGCGAACATAAGCGCCTCCCGGGCTACGAAAACGAGGTCGTGATCCTCCACCTTTTTCAGATCCCTTTTGCGTTTTTTATAGCTATCCAGGATGAAGCGGAGTTTCGAGCCGTAGTTCCCCTTTGAGTATAGGATCCGGTCCAAGTTCTCATCGATCAAATAGGAATGTTCTATTTCGTATCCCTGACCTTCGAGATAGGGAATGTACTGTTCGAACCGGAAACGTTGATTCGGTGCCCGCCCGGGACGGTGGGAAGCGACGAAAAGGACCTTACGACTCACTTGCACTCGGCATCAGTTCGCCAAAAGCGAATATAAGAGTTCCCCCCATCAAAGCTGCTTTCCACTGCTTTGCTGTTGCTTTTTACCGATCGACGGCAGAGTCGTCCTCAAAACCTCTCTTGCCTTTTCGAGGGATCTTTCCTTTTCTGCGGTATTGCGGCATCGGTCTCGTAGTAAATCAGGATCCTCCTTCATTAGCTCCCTGGTCTTGGCCACCGCTTTTCTATAGGAGGCTATATCCGCTCCTTCGATCACAACCCCACTTCCTTCATTCTCTACGAGTTGATCGTCCTCCGAAACCCCTCTGAAGATCAAAAGGGGAAGCCCACAACCCCAATATTCACCGTGTTTGATGGGAGAGCAGTAAGCTTTACTAGGGGTCTGTCGTACACCGGACAATCCAACATCCCCTGCTGAAAGGTACTTTGGGACGTCCTCCCGACGGAGCTTTTCAATGACGATCCTTGTCGGATCCACCCCAGCTTTCTCAGCAAGCTCTCTGACTTCCTCCCGAGGCATCCCTGTAAAGATCATGAAACGAGGATCTTGTTCCGGATAGTCTTCGCAAAAGGTCCTGAAAAGGTCAAAAAGCTCACGGTCGTAATACATCCCACCCAACTTCCCTAAATAAGTCAGGACGAGCGATACGGGAGGAATGCCGTAGCGTTCCCGTACTTCCTTTCGTCCTTCGGAGGAAAAGCGGAACATGGAAAGATCCACACAAGAAGGGAGCCGCAAGACCTCTCCTTTCGGAGGAATGGAGCGGATCCGCTCCCGCATACGCTCCGTACCTGTGATAAGGAGATCCGCCGATCTTCCGACCTTTCGTTCATAACTTCGGTTGACCCGACATTCCCATCCCTTGGCAGACCAAATCCCTGCCTCCACCATGTAATCCGCATGCGGTTCAAAAGTGTGGGTGACGTGAGGCAAGCCTGTGGCGTTCGCCACATGATGACCAAGGATCGCACTGGGGAACCCCTCTGAATAGATGAGGTCCGCTTTATAGGAACGAGCCATTTTTTTCCCTTTCTGAACCCCTTTCAGAAAATCGGACCCTTTTTGCACCAATTTCAGATCCTGCTCCTTTGAGGGAATGTGTTCCCAATAGATCCCTTCGGTCACCCATTCAGCTTCGATCCTTTCTTTCACCTCGGGTTGAAGTTCATCACCGAAAGTGATCAAGAGCGAACGAAGCTCTGTTTTGGGCGCCAATCCTTTGAAATAATCCAGCAAAGCACTATGGAACACCGGATCGTCGTGCTCGTAATAAGCGATGAGAAGTACGGTCAAAGGTCTTTCGCCAAGAGTTCCTCCGTAAATTTTTCGATAGGCCTTTTCAGCCCGTTCAAACCCCCTTTCCTCCCGGGCCGTTCTCCGTATCCTTTCCCGAAGTTCCCTCCCTCCTTCTTCGAGCACCCCCCTCATTTCTTTCACTCCTTTTCGAATGCTCGGGTCATCCAGCCGCCGATCGAGGACGACACCGATCCCTTTTTCCCGGATGATCCGATGATCCTCCCCAACTCCTTCGGGTATCATAACGGGAAGTCCTGACGCCCAATATTCCCCATCCTTGATCGAAGTGCAATGCCGTTTCGAGGGAAGGGGACGGACCGGATTCAGTGCAAAATGCGCCTTTGCCAGATAAGCAGGGACCTTCTCCGGCTCTGCCCACCTGCAGTGGATAACATGGGAAGGGATCCCCTTCAGATCCATCCACTCGAGCACTTTTTCTGGAGTAAGATCGGTCAAAAGAATGAAGAACAGCTGATCCCCCCACTCTTCATAAGCTACACGGATGATATCGAAAACCTCCTCTTCCAGGTAAATACCTCCGAATTTCCCGGCATATATCCCTACCACCTTACCATCGGTTCCGAGCGATATATCCTTGTGCTCAGCCGCTTGCTCATCAAAGGACTGAAGGTCCACGCAAGCTGGTTTCACGAAAAAAGAAGGATGCAGCGCACGATAGCGGTTCCAGGAATAAGCTTCCATCGTCGGACTGACACCGAGCACTGCTTCTGCACCTCGGGCCTGAAGCTTTTCTAAAAAGAGGAGGAATCTATGAGCCACACTTCCGGACTTCCATTGTCCCGCCTCCACCATCGATTCTGCATGAGGCTCGAAGCTATCGATGATCAGCGGGGTTCCGCTCCATCGGGCGATCCAATAGGCCGGGCCTCCAGCAGGCGTTCCCCAAGCATGAACGGCATCGAACCCCTTTTCACCCCTTCCCTTCAATACCCACCTGAGGATCACCGATCCCCAACGGAAAGCTGCGCTCAGGCCGAACCGATCATAACGCCCAGAGGTCCAATCGATCCCTTTATTCGCCAATTTCCGGACCTCTTCCCTTTTTTGCTCCCCTCCCAGCCTTTGTTCAGGTTTTTCCATCGTAATGAGGCTGATCCGCGACCCTTTCGGGAGGATCTTGAGCATCAGATGGATATAAGGAAGGGTATAGTTCTGGACCAAAGGCTCCCTATAGCTCCAGTAGGTTATGACCAGCACCCTCTTCACTTATCCCCCTTTTTAAAAGCTGTAATCGAAGGCCTCCAAGTCTTCCCGATGGCTTTCTTCGATCAAGCGCTTTGTCCGTTCGTTATAATGCTTTCGGTAATCCCTTTTCCGCGCACTCCTGTTCTTTTCCAGGATCTCGATCTGGAGTCCCAAGCGATCGGCAATGGCATGAAGGTCCGCGCTCAGATCCTCGACCTTCCCTACATGATCCACCAATAATCCTCCGTACTCATCCGAAAGGAAACGCTTCTGCCGGGACCTCGCTATTTCCGTATTCTCCACGGCCCACTCCACATACTGCTCGAAGTCCATATCCTTGAAGGTTTCATGGAAATAAGCCCCCTTTTTCTGTTTGTGAAAATGGAATTGGGAAACGTGCCAGTCGAACGGGTTGCGCACAAAAGCGAATTTGAAATACCGGGAAAAGGAGGCTTCCCCGAGCTCTGCCTTTAATTCAAGAGGGGAAATGTGGCGGGGAAAGAGATGCAGCCAGGCCTGTTTTCCAAGAAGCTCGAAAAGATAATGGTAGAGCCGGGCATAAGGGAAATCGCTGTACCGCTGAAAGGCCGCTGTGATACTGGACCCTGCAGCCTTGGGGACGTGGAAGAAAATGAAGCGATGGCGCTTGGAGATGAGCATCTAGAGCGTGCTTAAAAAGGGAGAAACCTTCGGACCATTCGATGGAAGCCGTTCACTCTAAGGAAAGCTTCTTTAGGGTCATGGTCATATATATCCACTCTCGGCAATCTCTGATCGAGCTCAGGACTTTCAACGCTTTGTAAATCCACCAGAACGCCCTCTGTCGTGAACGAAAGGTCAAAGTGTTCTGCAGCTAGACGTTGAGCCCTTTCGTCGTGACCTCCGAAAGGATAAGCAAAGGTCCTGACCTTGCGTCCGGTCATCTTTTCGATGCGGTCCTTGCTCGATCTCATTTCCCATTCGATATCGGCCTCCCTTTCCACGCTGGGAAGATAGGGATGATGAACGGTATGGGCTCCGATCCCGATATCGTCAGGAAGTTCCCTCAAAGCTTCCCAGCTCATGGGATGGATCCTCTTGGAAAGCCCCTCTCCTTCGAGAGACGCTCTTACTTCCATTTGGCGAGCGTACGAAAGCCTCATGAGGCGTTCCTTGATCATTCCCACAGCAGCTTCTTCTCCTACTCTTCCGATATCCCGAAGTTCAAAACGAAGCCCCGCGAGTTCGACCGAGCTGCTTCCTTTATTGCACTCCCTTTCCACAAAACGATCGACGAGGGAAGGCCAGATAAGCTCGTTCTTATCGATGCTTCCGGAAGGTACGAAGAGCATAGCGGGGACCTGAAGCTCCTGGAGGATCGGCAGGGCTTCTTCCCTGAAATCGTCAAATGCATCGTCAAAGGTGACAAAGGCAGCGTCCTCCGGTATGCTTTCTTCCTTTAACAGATCTTCTACAGGCAAGAAGCGATAATAGTGCGAAAAAAAGGTGAGTATCCTCCGAAAAGCATCCGGATGGAGGGGAGGCCAGTATGGATCCTCCACACGGGATACCCGGTGAAAAAGGAGAACGGGGACTCGCCCCTTTTTTCGATGGCCCCGGAGCGAGCATTCCCCTAGCCCGAAGCCGTAAACCCCCTTCATCAGGCTATTCCGCATTCCTCTTAGCAAGAGCTCACCATCCCTTTAAGCTCCTCAGCGCTTTGAAAGGAGCGGCATTTTTCAGATAAGACTTGAATAGGATCCGCTTAACCCTTCGCGCCATATCCAGTCCTCCGTTTTCCTTCGCCTGCTTATTCCATTTTCGGACCAGACGTCGATAACCCTTCTCCAATCCCTCAAGATCGCTCATTGCCGAGCTCCCCGTTCGGCGAAAATACATGATTGGCTCCTCAACGTAACCGTAGCGTCCCTGATCCGCTATCGAAAGATAAAAGTCGAGGTCTTCACAGTGGGTAAGCTTTTCATCGAATCGGTAGGTCCGTTCGGGATCCTTTCGGATCAGCCAGGTGATCGTTACAAAACAAGAATCCTTAAGCGCTAATAGCTCTTTTTTGGGACCCCCTTCAAAAGTCGGGGTCCAGATCCTCTCGTGATCCTCGATGGAGGACCCGGTAACATAGACCTGACCATCCACAAAAGCAAGGTCGGGATCCTCGGAAAAAAGAATGAGCCGGCTTTCCAGACTGCGAGGGAACAAAAGGTCGTCCGCGTCCAAAAAGAGCATATAATCCCCGTTCATTCTTTGAAGAGCGAGATTGCGGGCTGCGCTAACCCCGCTGTTCCCTTGCTGAAAGAAGCGGATCCGTGGATCCTGATACGCCTTCACCCGTTGGGTGGTCCGATCGCTACTCCCGTCATCCACGATCAACAACTCCCAATAAGGGTAGGTCTGATCCAACACCGAACCGATGGATGCATCGATCCAATCCTCCGCATTATAAGCGGGCATAATGATGGAGACCAACGCGTCCTTTCGTGGCATCAGGATCTCGCTTCGATATCAGCCAATAGACCTTCGATCTCACGAATTCGCTTATCGTAGCTCGAGGCTTCGGCAATGGCCTTTCGTTCCCGGATCCATCGATCTTCCTCGTATGCTTCCATATGCTCCACCATATCAGCGAAGAACTTTGAGAACTCCTCGTTCCGACGGACCATACATATCAAAGGAGCAGCATATTCGGAATAGCAAGCCATATAGGTTGCCAGGATCGGCCTCCCACTACCCATATATTCCATTATTTTGTGAGGATTGGCCATCTGATCCTGAAAACCTTCTCGATAAGGTGCCAGTAAAATGTCAGCTCCCATCAGGTAGGCCGGGAGTTCCTCAGCAGGCACCGGGGCTAGAAAATGGACATTGGGAAAGTCGAAGAGCCGCCTTTTGGAACCTTCAGTAGGATTGTCCTCCAGATCGATCGACTCAGCATTCGGTCCCATAAGAAGGAGGTCCACCCTTGAATGATCACTTGCAACTTCATATAGCAGATCCCAATCCAGGTAGGTCCTTCTCAGATTTCCGCTGAAAAGCGCTTTTAAGGGGGCGGACCCAGGCAGTTCAGCAGGTGAGGAAGGCGCAGGAGGCTGAAAATATCCGTGGCCCACGATCGCTGCATTTTTCCCTAACGCTTCGATACGGGATCTGATGAAAGGCGTGGTGCAGAAGCAAATATCCGCCGTATGGACCGCTCGCTCCAATTGAAAATCCTGATCGAGATCGACGACGTGTAGGATCTTCAATACAGAGGAAGGAATAGCGGACATTTCGAAGAAGACGGAGTTGTCAAAACTCCACAGGATATCGAAATCCGTTCCCGCTAGCTTTTCGAGCCGTTCGAATTCCTTGCGGGTCCTTTTGCGTTGATAGGACCGTGGGAAAAAACGCATCCCCTTTGGAAAGCCAGGATATTTCAAAACCCAAAGCCGGTCCGACCAAGTGGCCTGGATCTCGTATCCCCTTTCAGGAGGTCCCAGGAAGAAGACTTCGTTCCCCTGTTCAGCCAATGCTCTGGCATAATGATGTTTGGAAACAGCAATATGCCCCCAGGGTTCAGGGGAAACGAGCAGGATCCTCTTTCCTCTCAGATCATCCCCCATCCTGGCGCTCCCTTCTTCTCTTTGCCTGATGACGGGCCTCTTTATCGAGGATCTCAGCATAGGCCTTGCCTACCTTCTCAGGGCCGAACTTATCCCGAAAGTACTTTGCAGTAGCACTTCTATCGAACCCCTCCCCCTTTAGAAAACGGGTCTCAAATTCCAGAAAGGAACTGCGCCAAGCCGCGACATTATTCGAGGATACCAGCATTCCAACCTCTGGGGTGACGAACTCGCCGATCCCTCCCTTGTCAGATGCCAATACCGGCGTTCCATTCGCAAGAGCTTCTGCACAGACCACTGAAAAGGTTTCATGCTCCGAACAATGAACAAAAGCATGGGCCCTTTTCATCTCCGCTTCCACCTTTTCGCGGTCAAGCTTCCCAATGAAGAAAAGCGGGGGCGATCCTTCCTGTCTACCGATCTCTTGCTTGATGGCATCCACGAAAGGACCATGCCCTCCGATGCACATTTCCACATCCGTCCTGCCTTCGAAGGCTTCCACAAATGCCCTTATCCCTAATACAGGTTTCTTGGGACCTTTCCAGGCACTTAACATCAAAAACCGAAAGGGAGTTGGAAGGCGCCCCTCCGGTAAAGGTCCTTTCATGGCAACCACGTTCGGAAGGACGTAACCGGTCAGGTCCACTTCCGCGAATTTTTCTATATCGCTTTTCAAAGAACTTGATACGGTGATAAGAGGAATATCATTTTTTTGGAATATCCGCTTAATACGATAAAGCTTTGTTGGATCCGCTACATGGAAGTTAAAATGATAAGCAGACCAGTGCTCAGAGATAACGATGGGGATCCCTATCGCTTTTCGAAATAAGTGAAGATAAACACAAAGCGGATATGCTATATGGATATTAAGTAAGGAGTATTTTGATAATTTCTTTTTAAATATAAGGACATAAAGTAGCAGTAAAGTACTCAATATCTCAATAAAAAACCATTTCCGAAAGGGGACTTCAAATGCATAAGAAAGCACCTTATCATCGATCGAGCCTAATTTTCGCCACTTTTTTCCTGCCTTCACTTCTATGTGGACAACATCGGAAGGCCGATAAGGGTGCAGCGCTTCTATCTGTTCGCGGATCCATAGGGCCGCATTCGGATTATGGCGATTGGGATACCAATTGACGATATGAAGGATTCCAGGAGGGGCCAATCAGATCGATCCTAAATGTAACCCCATTTTTTCAAGGTAGGCTTCAACTTTTCCTCCATTATTTTCCGATCCCTGGCGCTGAGTCCTTTTTTCCACAATCCGATATTGCTGGCATCTATCTTCTGTTTTGCTTTTGCATGATGGGGCAATACCGTATCACCCATCTCGTAGGTTATCCCTTCAAAGTACTTAGGATCTTCACTTTGATCCTCAACCCCCAACCGATCGAACAGATCACGGATCGTCCGCTTGGGATCCCTCACCATCCCTTCATAATCGAGGAAACAGCTGTTGATATCCTCGTCCTTTTTGTATCGCTCCAAAAGCTTCATGGCCAATAGCCATCGATCGCACGCTTCTTTTATCCCAAAACCTCTTCGGTTCACCATCGAGTTGGCAACATCCCGACCATCCCGAATAATGAAAACGTACAATGCCTTTGGATAAAGAAGCTTAAGCCATTTCATCCACAAGAACAGGATCGGGGTTTTATCCCCGTACATTTCCACCCCTTCCTCTCCGCATGGATCCACATAACTCCCATAAATGCGGTCCAGGATCGCCTGAAAGTTCCTTTCCTCATAGGGAAGGGTTTTTACTATTTCCTTGATCTCTTCGGGGTCGAGGCTCCATGCCTCTAATGCTTCCTTGCTGAAGAAGGCATCGACGGTCCCTTTGGCACGTTCTTCCCATGAGGATCTTCTGTTCCGGATAAAAAAACTTGCCGCCGTAGGAATGGCTATCCCTGATTCCGGAGGCACCCCGATAGAAGGGTGCATGCACAAGATCCTTCTCAAGAGGGTTGAGCCGCTTCTTCCTGATGAAAGAAGAAAGAAGGACAACTTTGCCCGCTGCTCCTTATAATGGAGAAACTCTTTCAAGGCCCCTCCTTTCGCACGCTCTCGATAGTCCCGTATCGCCCTGATGTAATACTTAAGCCCTGCCATTCATTGGATCGGGTTCATGTTCGAACGATCGATGTCAACTTCAAGCTCCTCCATTTGGATGATGGAAATTCACCAATCCCATGATCACTCCTTTGTCGGCAATAACACTTCCGCTCTTCATTCCTTCCTCCTGAAGGACCTTCTCCAAGTACGAACGAAAATGAAGTCCGATCGATCCCACCGAATGGAGCAAATCTTCATTTTTGCCCCTTAGACGGAGAACATGACGCTGAAGGAATTCCCGAAAAGCCCCTTCGACCAACTCCCTAACCCATTCATGCCCTTCCTCTTCTTTAAGGAAATATGTAAAACTCGCTAAATAGCGGCTCGGAGCACCTCCACCGTACACCTCATCGATCATCCTATCGGCGCTTTCAGCATAGCGCTTCTGAAAGCGATGCTCCAGATCCTTCGGAAGGTCTCCGTTCAGATGATCCCGTAACACAAGCTTTCCCAAATGGGACCCACTCCCCTCGTCTCCGAGAATGAAGCCAAGACCACCGCTCTGCTCCAGGATCCGTACACCGTCATAGGAACATGCGTTCGATCCGGTACCGAGAATGGCCACGAGGCCTTCCTCTCTACCTGAAACGGCTCTGGCTGCCCCCAAAAGATCGTGCTCCACATCGATCGCGGCATTACGGAAAAAAGCCTTGACCCCTTCCTCCACACGCTGTTTCCTGTTGGTTGATGAACAGCCTGCTCCATAAAAATGGACCCAAAGCACCTCTTCGGGGTCAGGATCGAATTTTTCTTTCTCTTCCATCAAACTCGAATGGATGGAAGCGGCATCCTGGAAATAGGGATGAATGCCTTTCGTTCGGAAATAACGCCAACCATCGCGAGCGCAAAAGGCCCAATCAACTTTGGTACCTCCCGCATCTGCGATCAGCACACCGGTCGGCTCAGGTCCGTGGTCATCCATAGAAAGCGAGAAGGAAAAGCTGAGAACCCATCATCCTTATTCGGTGGAGATCTTCGATATTAGCGCATTCGGCTAATTTTCGAAAATAAAGACGATGCCTTTTCAGCGCAAATCCTTTCCCTCCTCATCAGCCCAGTTCCTTTTTATCGGGCTCCTGACCCTTTTCGTTCTCCCCGTTTCATCCTTTGCGGGGAAATTCAAGGCTGGTTCTGAAGTAAAGATCGACCAAGCCCACGAAACGGACCTTTACATCGCAGCGGGCAAGATCGATGTGGGTGCCCCTTCATTGCACGACTTGGTACTTGCTGGCGGTAAAGTGAAAGTGACGGATAGCGTAGGAGCTGACCTGATGGTCAGTGGAGGTGAGGTCAACATTAAAGGGGACGTCGGTGACGATATCCGGATCTTCGGTGGAGAAGTGCGGATCAAAGGGAATGTAGGGGATGATCTGCTCGTTTTCGGGGGCGAGATCGAAATTCAGGAAAATGCCGTTGTCAAAGGGATGCTGAAGGTTTACGGAGGATCGGTCACCCTGGACGGAAAGGTCCTTGGCGACGTGGATGTAGCAGGAGGAGACCTGAAACATAACGGGGCGATCGAGGGGGATATGGATCTGAGGACGGGACGGTCCGTGATCGCCGGAACCGTCAAAGGAAAAAGCCTGATCGCGACACGGAACCTCCAGGTGAAAGAGGGCGCGGCCTTTCATGAGGATGTAAAATATTGGCGCGAGAAAGGAAAGGTCGACCTTTCATCCTATATGAAAGGGGGCGAAGCTGATCTCGATCCCGCCTTGAAGAACAAGGTCATGGGAGATGTTGGATGGAGCGTTCTCCTTTTCGGATTCTGGTTCGCTTGGGTCATCTACATCCTCTCCGGTGCGCTGATCCTCTTCCTGCTCAATTACTTCCTGACCCGAAGCTTCAAGCGAGCTGGTATCGCCCTGGAACATCTGGGTAAAAGCCTTGGCTACGGGGCCCTATACGTTTTCGGAACCCCGATCGGTACTCTGATCCTGGCCCTTACGCTGATCGGTGCTCCGATCGCCTTGGTGACGGGAACGATATGGGGCCTGAGCATGCTCTTCACGCATCTTCTCTCGGCGGTCGTCATCACACATTGGTTGAACGTCCGCTACAACAAAGCCTGGGACCGCCTCTACCTCTTCCTCGTTTCCCTTTTGATCTACATCGCCCTCAAAGGGATCAGCCTCATCCCGATCATCGGATGGCTATTCGCGATCTTTATCGTCGTAGCGAGCTTCGGCGCACTCCTTTTAGCCCGAAGGGCCCTCTTCACCAACCGCCCTATGTTGCGCCTTTAAGGGGAACTCCTCTTTTTTAACGGGATCTCGTCCCGCTTCTATGCAACGTAGAAATACGAGTCTCCGTTCTTCGAGTACCCGGAGGGTTGTTTTCCGAACGCCCTTTTTTACCTTAGAAGCGCACGGCCATGGGACAACAGAGCATCCAAAAGGAAACGGTCTTTGACCTGGTCCGAGTGGTGCAGGACCTTTCCCTCTCCCGGAATATGGAAGAGATCATGGAGGTCGTTCGAAAAGCGGCCCGACAGCTCACAGGTGCGGATGGGGCCACTTTTGTTCTCAGGGAAGGGGAGCAGTCCTATTACGCCGATGAGGATGCGATCGCCCCCCTTTGGAAAGGGTGTCGTTTTCCCATGAGCGCATGCATAAGCGGTTGGAGCATGATCAATCGGGAACCCGCTGTGATCGAAGACATTTTTCAAGACCCTCGGATCCCAAAAGATATCTATCGTCCCACTTTCGTAAAGAGTCTGGTGATGATGCCGATCCGAAGGCAGGATCCTTTGGGTGCGATCGGGACCTATTGGGCGGATCTCCATGCTCCGGGCGAGGAGGAGGTGGAATTGCTCCGATCCCTGGCGGATGTCACTTCCGTGGCCATTAGCAACATCAATATTCACAATGACTTGGAGAACAAGGTGAAAGAACGGACCAAAAGGCTGGAAGCTTTCACCTATTCCGTAGCTCACGAGCTGAAGAACCCTTTAGCGGGAATGGAAATGCGGCTTAATTCCCTCGAAGGAGAAAGTGCCGATCAAAGTGAGGAATTCCAGGAGGTGACTGAAGATCTCCGTGAGGCGATCGCTCGCATGAACGGAATGATAGATGGTCTGCTCCAATTGTCCCAACTCGGCAATGAAGGAGTCCACCCGGAACGATGCGATATGAAAGGAATGGTGGAGCGGGTCATCGCGAACGTGAAGAACGAAGAGCACTACCAAGGCATCCGGATCGAGGTGGGTGACCTTCCGATGGAATATCTAGACCCAACCCTTTTCCAAAGGGTTTGGAGAAATTTGATATCCAATTCCATCAAGTTCACGAAGGACAGGACGGATCCATGGATCGAAGTGGGGATGGAAGAACGAAAAGGGGACCGGGTCTACTGGGTCGCTGATAACGGTTGCGGTTTCAGGGAGGATAAAGCCTCCGAGATCTTCAAACCCTTCAACAAACTGCACAACTCCGAGGGCCATGGTTCCGGGATCGGGCTTTCCATGGTCCAGCAGATCGTCCTCCAACACGGAGGCACGATATGGGCCGAAGGGGCGTCCGATAAAGGGGCCACTTTCCTATTTTCCCTCCCGCGGCGACTCGATCAGGGGGCTATCGAAAGCACCGGGAATTGAAGCATCCCTTATCCGCTCAGGATCTTGCCCAGGGTCTTCATGATCAAAGCGATGTCCTTACTGAAGCTCTGTTCTCGAACGTAACGAAGGTTCAGGCGCAATTTCTCCGGCAAGATACGTTCTACATAGACCTTTTCCGGATCCTCAGCCTCCCTCAACAATTCGGCTTCCCGGAGGTAAGCGATGGAAGCCTCATCGGTGATGCCCGGACGAACGCTCAGGACCTCCCTTTGCCTTTCATCGTAATAAGCTACGTAATCCGGGACTTCAGGTCGGGGACCGACGATGCTCATATCCCCTTTAAGAACGTTGATCAATTGCGGGAATTCATCGAGCTTGTACTTCCTTAGAAAAGCTCCAACCCGTGTAATACGGGGATCCGCTCCGACCGTCAACTTTCCGGTCCTTTCGGCGCCGGGTACCATCGTCCGGAACTTCAATAGGCCGAAATGCTTTCCATCCTTTCCCACGCGGGTTTGGCTGAAAAAAGGGCCTCCTTTTCCGTCCATCACGATCAGAAAAATGATCAGCAAAAAGAAGGGGCTCAAAAGGAGCAGTCCGAATAAAGCCGCGAAAATGTCGAAGGAACGCTTCAAACCGCGGAGCTTTCAGCCACCCCTTCCCGTACGACCTCAGCAATGTATTCCACCTGATCGTCCCTCAGACCGTAGAAGAGCGGAAGCGATACTTCCGTTCGGTAAAAAGCATATGCATGGGGATGGGCTTTCATATCATACCCCAGTGCTCGGTAATAGCTGAGCATGGGAAGCGGTATGAAATGGACGTTGGCGGCCACTTCTTTTTCCGTAAGCCTTTGAATGAGCGCGTCCCGCTGCTCCTCCGACCAGTCCGGGAATCGAAGCATGTAGAGATGATAAGCCCCTGAACGCGTTTCATTCTCCATCTGCGGGGTTTTAACAGCTTCGATATCCCCCAAAAGCCGATCGTAATGGTCGAAGATCTGCTTCCTCCGCGGCAACAGCTTATCCTCGTACTTTTTTAACTGCACGGACCCGATCGCGGCCTGGATATCCGTCATGTTGCACTTCAACCCCAGTTCTTTGACATCGTAACGCCAGCCCCCGCGCTCGAACTTATCCAGAGCATCCTTTGATTGGCCGTGGAGCGATATGGTGTTCAAGCGGGTATAGAGCTCTTCGGGATCCGGTCCCCCATCGGGGAAATGGAATGCCAATGCCCCTCCTTCCGCGGTGGTCAGGTTCTTGACCGCGTGGAAGGAAAAGGCTGTTAGGTCCGTTATCGACCCGACCTTACTCCCTGATAAAGAGGCCCCGAAGGAATGGGCCGCATCGGCCATTACGAGCGGACGCCCCAAACGCTCCTGCAGCGGACCTTCTGGGGAAAAACTCGCTCTCGCCTCTCTGGCCGCCTTCATATAGCTCTCCTGTAGCGAAGGCCATCCCCCGACATCTACGGGAATGATGGCCTTTGTCCGCGGGGTGATGGCCGAAGCCACCTTTTCAGGATCCATCGAAGCCTCGTCCGGGAAGATATCGACCATTACCGGCGTTGCTCCGCTCTTTTTCACCACATGGGCCGTTGCACAATAAGTATAGGATGGAATGATGACCTCATCCCCCTTTCCGATCCCGAAAGCAAAGAGGGCAAGCTCCATAGCAGCAGTACCCGAATTCACACAGAGTACCTTTTCAGCCCCACAATAGGAGGCGAGCTCCTTTTCGAAGGCTTTGGTCCGAGGTCCGGTCGTGATCCATCCGGAACGCAGTACATCGCCGACCTCTTCGACGATCTCTTCATCGATATATGGCGGAGCGAAAGGGATCA
>CAZIDL010000003.1:0-73809 GCA_964537825.1 uncultured Weeksellaceae bacterium | reverse complement strand
GCATCTTGGTGTGGTCCCTGGGCTGAAATATCATGGACCTCAAGGAACAGAAGGAAATAGCTCCAGGGGGCCTCTTCCTTTAAGATTCCCTCACCCGCAGCATCTCCACGAGGGAACGCAAGGGGGCTTTTCGGGCCTCTTCCACGCTCAGCTCCTGGATCACAGCCAAAGCTTCTTCGAAATAAGCCTCGCTCCGCTCCCGCGCCTCCACCCGCACACCCAATTCATCGTATATGCGGATCACATCCTCCACCTTCCGTTCCGCTTCGGTATCGGCCAGGGCGTTCTTCAGGCATTCCCGCTGCCCCTCATCGGCTTTCTCAAAGGCCCGGATGAGGAGGTAGGTCTTTTTCCCTGCCACGATGTCCCCGCCCTTGCGCTTTCCGAATTTGCCCTCATCCCCGTAAACATCCAGGAGATCGTCCTGGATCTGAAAGGCCATGCCAAGGTCCCGCCCCATCAATTCGAGCCGTTCCAGATCCTTGCCGGCAGCTCCCGCGATCCGCCCACCGATCTTCAAGGCAGCCCCCAGCAGAGCAGCGGTCTTGGAAGCGATCATCCGGAGGTACTCTTCAATCCCCACATCCCCCCGCTCTTCGAAGGCCATGTCCGTCCGCTGGCCTTCGCAAACCTCGAGCGCGGCCCGGTTGAAATCCTCCAACAAAGGAGTGATCAAAGAAGGCTCTGCATGGAGCATCTGTTGGTAGGCCTTCACGAACATGGCATCGCCTGAGAGAACGGCCATATTGCGACCCGAACGGTGATAGACGGTCGGCTCGCCCCTTCGCAGGGGCGCTTCGTCCATCAGATCGTCGTGCATCAGGGTGAAGTTGTGGAAGAGCTCGATCCCGAGGGCGGGATGAAGGGCATCGGAAGGATCGCCTTCGAAGGCCTCGCACGCGATCATCACGGCGACCGGACGCATGCGTTTGCCCCCGATGCCGAGCATGTGCTCGATCGGATGGTAAAGGGGGTCGTGCCTTTCCCGCTCGTCCAAAACCTTCCGCAACCCTTCTTCGATCCGCTCTCGGTATCCTTCGAACCCGTTCTCCATGATCTATTCGCCGATGATCCCCAAAAGGTATTCGCCGTAACCGCTTTTGCGGAGCGGTTCAGCGAGGGCTTTCAAGGCTTCGGCATCGATGTAGCCCATCTGGTAGGCAGCTTCCTCGATGCAACCGATCTTGAGCCCCTGCCGCTCCTCGATCACCTGGACGAACTGACCGGCCTGCATGAGGGAGTTGAAGGTGCCGGTGTCCAACCAGGCCGTTCCCCGGTCCATGGTGGCGACCTGAAGCGTTCCTCGCTCGAGATAAACGCGGTTGACATCCGTTATCTCCAGCTCGCCCCGCTCGCTGGGCTCGAGTTGCCGGGCGATGTTCACCACTTCGTTGTCGTAAAAATAAAGCCCGGGGACGGCGTAATTGGAACGGGGATGTTCGGGTTTTTCCTGAATGGAGAGCGCCTTTCCCTCCGCATCGAAATCGATAACCCCGTAGCGACGCGGATCGGAGACGTGGTAGGCGTAAACGAGCCCGCCCTCAGGTTCCGCATTGAACTGGAGTTTTCGCCCGAGACCGGCTCCGTAGAAGATGTTATCCCCCAGGATCAGGGCCACGCTGTCGTTACCGATGAAATCCGCCCCGATGGTGAAGGCCTCGGCCAGCCCTTTCGGTTCGGGCTGCTCGGCATATTGAAAGGAGCAGCCCAAAGCAGAACCATCCCCGAGCAATTTTTTGAAGGCCGGCAGATCCTCCGGGGTCGAGATGATGAGGATCTCCCTGATCCCCGCGACCATCAGGGTCGATATGGGATAATAGATCATCGGCTTGTCGTAGACCGGCATCAGTTGCTTGCTCACGGCTTTGGTGAGCGGATAAAGCCGGGTGCCGGAGCCGCCTGCGAGTACGATGCCTTTCATGATCTTGCACGTTTTGATGTACCCCCCTCTTCTTCGACGGTGGGAGTTTTAAGATAAGGAGCTTCCTCGTCCTTTCCATTCTCGAGCGCATCAGCCCCGTTCCCTTCCTCCTTTGCAATATCCTGGAGCATCTGGAGCCGAACATCATCCGTTCGAAGACTCCGCTGCGAAGAGATCAGCATGGAAGGCAGCAGCACGAGATTGGCCAGCATCGCGATCAAAAGCGTAATGGACACAAGGGTGCCGATCGCTTGGTTGCCCCCAAAATCCGAGATCGTGAATACGGAAAATCCGAAAAAGAGGACGACCGAGGTGTAGAACATGCTGACCCCCGTCTCTTTCAGTGCTTCCAGAACAGCAGAAGCAACATCCCCGTTCCGATGCTTCAATTCCTGGCGGTACTTGGCCAGGTAATGGATGGTGTCGTCCACCGAAATTCCGAACGCGATACTGAAGACGAGGACCGTAGAGGGTTTGATGAAGATGTTGAAATAGCCCATAAGGGCAGCAGTAATGACGAGCGGGATCAGGTTCGGGATCAGAGATAGAAGGACCATGCGAGGAGAGCGGAAAAGGAGGGCCATGATGAGCGCTATGAGAAAGATAGCGATGCTCAGACTGATAAAGAGGTTCTTGACGAGGTATTCGGTCCCCTTGAAGAACACGATGGAACTCCCTGTGAAGCTCACATCATACCGCCCCCCTTTGAATATGCTATCCGCAGCTGGGCGGAGCTCGCTCAGCATTTCGTTCATCGGAAGGGTTCCGATATCATCCACTTTCGCCGAGATCCGGGCGTAGCGCTCGGAAGGATCGATGAAAGTCCCTGTGAGGAGTGAAGAAGTCGAACCTCCGTTCAGATAGGGAGCAATGAAGCTCTTTTCCTGAGGCCCGATCAGCCCATAACGCTCTGGATTCCCATTGTAAAATGCCTGGCGAGCGAATTTGAGGCCGTTCACGATCGAGATCGGGCGGGAAAGCTCGGGCCTCTGCTCCAGGGTGTCCTGGAAAGTATCGATCCGCCGGAGCGTACTCAGACTGCGAACACGCCCTTTCTTTCCGGCATCGACGACCACTTCGAAGGGAAGGACCCCATCGAAGTGATGCTGGAAGAAACGCAGGTCCTTTTGCACCGGATCGTTCTTCGGCAGATCGTCCGCGACCCGACCACTGGTCTCCATAAGTGTGATCCCGAAGATCGACAGCAAGAGGACGAGGATGGTGGTCGCATAGACCCAAGGCCGATGTTTGGCCACAAGTTTCGTCAACCCTTCGATGATGCTCCGTATCCAGGAGCGACGGAGGTGAGATGTATGACGGCGCTTCGGTTCCGGTAAGAAACTGTAGACGATCGGGATGATGAGGAGGGAAAAGAGGAAGATCCCAAGGATATTGAGGGAGGCCACGATCCCGAATTCCCGAAGGACCGAGCTCTCGGTGAAAATAAAGGTGGCAAATCCCAGGGCAGTGGTGGTATTCGTCAGGAAGGTAGCATTGCCGATCCGGTGGATGATCCGGGTGATCGCCTTGATCTTGTTCCCGTGCACCACGAACTCATTGTGGTACTTGTTGAGCAGAAAAACGCAATTCGGGATCCCGATCACGATGATCAGGGGCGGTATCAGCACCATAACGATGCTGAGCTTGAAGCCGAAGAGGGCGATGGTCCCGAGCGACCAGACCACGCCGACCCCGACCACGAGGAGCGAGAAGAGCACAACCCGGAACGACCGGAAGAAAAAGAAAAGGATCCCGGCTGTTGCGAGCACGGCCAGTACCAAAAAGAGCTTGAGCTCTTCCCGGACGCGGTCGGTCACGAGCGTGCGAACATAGGGGAGTCCGGAGTAATGAAGGTCCAGGTGCTCTTCGGAGAACTTCTCCCCCATTTCCTGGATCCGATGTACGGTCTCCATTCGCTCGCGCGAATCGAGGATCCCCCGGTCCAGATAGATCATCATGAGGGAAGCCTCTGTCGAATCGTTGTAAATGAGCTTTCGGTAAAAAGGGAGATCCCGTATCCGCTCTTTCATCCGCCCCATTTCAGAAGCAGAGGAAAGCGTATCCTCCATCAGGGGATAAAGCTGGAAGCGGGTCTTCTCAGGGTGTTTTCGCATCCCGAAAAGGTGGGCTTCGGAAAGAACGGAATCCACTCGCTCCAACTCCTGGATCTTTTTCCCGAAGCGATACCAGGCATTGAAGGTCTCTTTGCGGTAGAGCTTCTCGGAATCCACCCCGAGGACCATGATATTCCCGTCCCGGGGAAAGATCTTCCGGTACGCTTCATAGACCTGATAGGTACTGTCATCTTCAGGAAGGAGGCCTCCGAACTCGTAACTGATCTCCACTTTACGGGCCTGATAACCCATGAGCCCAGTAAGAACAGCGAGGAGGACCAGCAAAAGGATGCGGTTCCTGAGTATGGTCCTGGAAATGAGGGTCCACATGTTCGGCGCGCAGGCCTATATCCCAATATCAGGGGAACCGCCCGCTTTCAAGCTTCAGGTGTCGTGAAAGCCTAAATAACGGGAACAAAGAAACAAAAATCCGAGGGACCCGGGAGGGGGAAAATCCCATCAGCAAGGGTATAAGAGGAGGGGCGGAACCTCGTCTTGGCGGGCCTTAAAAGGCCCGCTCTTTTTCAATGATGGAACGTAAAGCTCAGAGCTTGAAGGCCTCTTCTTTCAGGCCTTGATTGAGCTGAAGTTCGTCCAGTTCGAGTTCGATCTTCTGAGCTCCCATCTTGGTCTTCATCACGGAGGGGAACTTGAGTCCGTTCTTCTCCTTATAGGAGAGGATCTGCTGGACGTTCTTTTGGGTTTTCCCCTGAGGACCCTCCTGTTCCGAGACGGTTTTCAGGAGAAGGCCTGAATCCAGGGAGTAATATTGCCTGCTGACATTCCCGTTCGGCATTTCAACCTTCAGGACGACCGCCTTTTCACCTTGGACCATCTCCCCTTTTTCGACCGACACGTTGTACCCATGCTTCAGGTAACTCCGGGAAGCAAAGGGTCCGCTTTGCTCTTTCTGCATCTTCAACTCCTTTCCTTCGATGGTATCCATCTTACCTCGTACATTCCTGTAAGCGTTCTCCCCATCGTAGACCATCTCCATTAGGGTCATCATCCCGGAGATCTTAATGCTCATAGCGGTCTTTTCCTTCTCCTCCTTTCCGAACAATTTAGCAAGGCCACCGGGTTGCTGATGTTGATAAAGCCGTTCCATAACGATCTCGCGCCCTTTTATCTGGCCTTTGTACACCCGCTTGAGGTCTTCGATCTTATCGATCGCTTTTTTCCCACCGACGGCTTTCTCGTATTTCTTCAACACTTTTTTGGCGGTCAGGTCTTTCGGAAGGCTCACTTTCTTCGCCTTCTCCTTTTCAAAACCATAGGCATCGTAGCGTTGCACCGGTCCGAACTCCTTCAACTGCTCCATTAGGGAATCCTCTTTCCCGACCACCACGATATGGGAACTATCTGGTTGTAGGTACCGCTTCGCTGCCTTATCGACCTCCTTCTTCGTGACCTTGTCAAGACGCTTCAAATAATTCCTGTAATAATCCTTCGGAAGGTCGTAGCGGTCGATATTGACCGCATAGCGAGCCATGGTCTGAGGATCCTCCAATTCTCTGGTAAAGGCTCCGCTCTTCAGTTGCTTATGGGCTTTAAGTTCCTCTTTACTGATACCGTCCTGCTTCAATTTCTTGAGCTCTTTCCGGATCTGAATGACCGAGCTATCGGCCTTAGCATGCGCCACGTTCCCTCCGGCAAAGAACCGCCCGACCAAGGGATCATCACTGAGCCCTGAGTAGACCCCATAGGTATATCCTTTATCCTCCCGGAGGTTCTTGAAAAGGCGTGAGCTGAAACCGCTTCCCCCCAGGATGCTGTTCATGAGCTTTGCTGGGAGCAGATCCTTATCCCCCGGTTCCAGTTCCACCGGATAACCGAACGCAAGGCTGGCTTGTGCTGCTCCATCCTTATTGGCAACAGCCACCTTGTTCTTCGAGGGAGGCTGAGGCATTTCGTACTCGTGAGAAGGCACCTCCGCCTTCTGCCAACCCCGAAAGCGGGACCGGACCATCTTTTCAGCCTTTTCCGGCTTGATGTCCCCCACGACCGCCAGATAAGAAACATTAGGACGCCAATATTGCTTGTAATGCTCCTTAAGGTCCTCGACCTGGATGCTATCGATGGTCTCTTTGGTCCTGACCTCCCCGTATGGATGGTCCTTACCGAATGCCACCGATTTCCCAACATTCCTGCGGATCGAACCTGCTGAGGACTTTTGCTGTTGGATCCCTGATTTTTGGCGCTTTTTGACCTTTTCGAACTGCTTCTTTGGAAAAGTAGGCTTCATGAGCACATCGGCCATTACGTCGAGCAGCTTAGGAGAATGCTTCCTCAAGCTCTCCGCATAGATGCTCTTGCCGGATGTGTTCAAAGAAGCTCCCATTCCATCGACCTTTTCGGCGATCTCCTGGCGGCTTTTGTTCTCGGTGCCCTTATCGAGCATATTACCAGTAAGGCTCACATAGCCTTTTTTCCCTCCTTCCAGGATCGGATCGTGATCGAGCTGAAGGTAGAAGGAGAGCATAGGCACGGTATGATCCTCCACCACAAATACCTTAAGGCCGTTCTCCAATTTAAAGGAATGCGGGTCATCAAGGTCGATCTCAGGAGGGGGACCCGGCTCGGGAGGGTTGCTGCGGTCGATCTGAGCTGCTCCTTCATACGCGAAGAAGACAAAGAGAGCAAATAGAGGGAGTGTTCGAAGCGCTTTCATGGTAGGGCTGCTTTTCGAAAGAGCGATTGGGTTCATTTAGCGGACTTGGGAAGGTAGTAGAGGGTCACCCGATTGGACTTGATCAGGTACTTATTGGCCACCCGTTTGATGTCCTTTCGCGTAACATCCATGTACTTGTCGATCTCTTCATTGATCAGATCGGTATCCCCTCGAAGGAGGTGATATGTAGCCAGGTTCTGAGCTTTCCCGGTGATGCTCGAGTTCCGATCCACGAATTCGCTTTCGATCTGATTCCGGACCTTTTCGAACTCGTCCTTCGTAATGAGCTCTTTCCGAACCTTCTTGTACTCCTTTTCCATCGCCTTCTCGAGTTTCCCGGGGTCTGCATTCGAATTGGCGATGGCGAAGCTCAGGCTCATCCCGGGATCATCATAAGTGGGGAAGGGGACGGCGTTCACTGCAAGCGCGAGTTCCTTTTCCTGTTGGATCTTTTGGCTCATCCTTGAACTCTCCCCTCTGGACAGCACGCGAAAGAGCATGTCCATGGCATAATAATCCTTTGTCCCCGTTCCTGGCGTTTTGTACCCCTGAACAACGGCCGGGAGCTGTATCTGATCGTAGACCGTGTCGCGGATCTCTCCATTGAGCATATCAGGCTCTTCAACATCGAGCCCTTCGACTTCATCCCCTGCTTGAATGGGACCAAAGTAATCCTGGACCATCTCCTTCGTACTATCCGGATCGATGTCCCCGGCGACCACCAGAACAGCATTGTTGGGCACGTAATACTTGTCGTAGATCGCATTCAGGTCTTTCTGGGTCGCGTTCTCAAGATCTTCCATATAACCGATGAGCGGATGTTTATAGGGATGGTTCTTATAGAGCCGCTTTTTCATTTGAATGGCAATATCGCCGTAGGGCCGGTTCTCCACCCGCTGTTTCCGCTCTTCGATAACGACCTCCCGTTGTTCTTCCACCCCGGCCTTTCGATCGGCCACGACGGCATGCATCAAGCGCTCGGACTCCAGCCAAAGCCCCATTTCGAGCTGGTTCGAGGGAAGTTTTTCATAGTAATAAGTTCGATCCCAGGATGTGTTGGCATTGAGTTGCCCTCCGGCCTTTTGGGCATATTGTGCAAAGCCATCCTGGCCGATGTTCTCAGTCCCTTCGAACATCAAATGTTCCACGAAATGGGCCGTCCCCGTGACGTCCGGATCTTCGTTCTTCGACCCTACCTTGTACATGATAGCAGTGGTCACAACAGGCGCAGAATGATCCTCGTGAAGGATCACGTGAAGTCCGTTATCGAGATCGTATTCCTGAAAATCCACTTTAAAATCCTGCGCCAAAAGGGAGGCAGGAAGGAAAAGCGCCAGGAAGAGGAGCGTATGACGCATGGGCTTTCGTTTTCTTTTGAGCGGAACGAAAATAGAAAGTTCCCGATAGAGACCCAAATTGGATCGATGAACGGAATGAGGACTTGATGAACGGTCAGAGGCCAAAAGAGAACCCGAACCCGTATGCAAAGTTCCTTTGAGGAGGGTCAAGTGAATAGGGGCCGTAGCGGTAAGCGATGCTGATGTTCACGCCATAATAATAAAAGCGGTCGACTTCTGTGTACAAAAGATCCTGCACGGTGATCCCGCTCTCAAAAAATCCTTTCCTCATTGTGGAGGGAGCATCCGCACCAAGCGCCTTCACACCCCGGCGGTCCCCCCATCCCATCTGATGGCGCAAGCGGACGAGCGGTCGGGAATGCTCCTCGTGGATGATGAAGCGGAGGAGTTCCTGATCGTAGAAGAAGTGAAGGCTTCGTGAATGAAGGAACTCATACCTTTCGGCCGTATTGAACGAACGGGCCACGAAGAGTGGGAGGTCCCGCGAAAAGGTCCCTGGGGCATATTGAAGCCTCGATAGCGGAGCATTCCCAAAACTAGCTCTCGCCTCCAGCGTTAGCTTCCCTTCTCCCAATCCTCTTAGGAGGAACTCGTGCTCGATCCCAGTAGTTACCTGCCAATAAGAACGCTCCCCACCGATCCCACCGCTTTTCCATCCTTTTACGACCTGCCCGCTAAGGACCGGATAAGGGGTCTCGACGGCAAGCTTCTGCCCGAAACTTTTCATTCTTTGCTCGCCATAGGCAAAGCGGAACCTAAGAGCCGTTTCAGCAAGTCGGAGCTCTTGAAAAGCGGGAAAGCGGTCGAGAAAAGGGGTGGAATAAAGCGGTCGCTCCTCACTAACGCGGCCCCAGAAGCCAAGGGTCAAGTAACGGGGACGATCGGTCCTGAAACGAAAACCCATCTCTTCTGAAGCCAACATCCGCCGAATGAAAATACCCCTTTGGGAACTTTCACTAAGGAAACCCGCCTCTCCGAAAAAACGGTCCCGCCGGGGCGCATCGGATCGCGCTGATTCCATAAGATCCTTCCGGTAAAAGGCTCCGATCCGCCATTCATCCGTTCCAACAGGCCTGAACTCCAGATCCGCTCCATATTTCATCCGTTCATCCCCGGTTCCGTACCCCCAATACCCACCGATCCGGAAATATGGAGAAAGGTCGTCATTGGTCTCGAGGCCTACCCCAAGGCGGTTCCGCTCAAAAGCATTGTAGCGGTATAGTTCGTACAAACGAAGGCTGAAACCCGGGAATGGGAACCGCCCTTGGAGCAGCCCTTCGCTGATCTTCACCATTCGGTCAAAATTCTGTTCCGCTCCCAGGCTGTCGAGGATCCGATAAGTATTCGAATCCTTTTTGCTCAATCCTTCCACCCGATGGGCTTCCCAAAATGCACGGTCCCTATGCCCAAAGCCTTCGCTCTTTTCGATGCTCAAGTCCTTTCGTTCTATTTCACCGACAGCCTCCTTGCCCAATTCGATGCCACGCAGATAACTCTCCCCATTGTATACCGTTCCCAGAGCTGGGAGACGCAATTCAAAGTTCATGCGCTTCGGGAAGGAGGCTTTCCCGTGAAATTGATAGCGCTGCTCGATCCGTATGGGGTTCGGCCCTCGCTTGATAGGTTCCGCTCGTATGGTCCGTATCGCATAATTGTCGGAGCCGATCGTAAGCATCCCCTTCAGCGACTTGAGGCGAGCTCCCGCTTTGGGGCGGAATTCGATGAAGAAAGTACTATCCGCCCCTTCAACCAAGGTGTTCCGTAACCTGTATTCATACTTGTTCAATGCTCCGCTGCTGATCGGACTCCGGTATTCACCACCAAAGAGCTGCACGTAATTCCGGTAAAAGGATATCTCTTGCAATTCCGAAGCGACAGCCGTGAACGGAGGATCCTTAAAGCCGGATAAACGAGCACCTGTGACCTTTTTTTTATCAAAAGATCCCTTCATGTATTTCCGTTCTGTAACGGTCTCCATCAGAAAAGCATGGATGCTGTCGGGAATACGGGCGATCGAACTGTCCGCAAGCTCCCTATCAAGACTGTCCGAAGGGGAGCCTCCCCAAGAACTGTCGAAGTTGAGCGAGCGCTCCGAATAGATGATCTTGCTGTAAGAGCGGTATTTGAACGCTTCCTGCTCGAGGGGATCATGGAGCTTCCTTCGCGCGATCGCCTTTCGGATGATAGAGAGGGCGGGATCCTTTCGGGGATGAACCTCTACCGCTTGCTTCCGTACCGTCCGTTCCCGGAGTTCGATCCTCATTCCTTCCTTTCCGGGAGGCACTCGTAGCGTATCCTTTTCATACCCGACGCTCGAGACCACCAAACGTTCACTCCCTTTCGGAAGCTCCAGCGAAAAGCTTCCGTCGATCCGGCTTTGAGTACCTTCCGTTGGATTTCCCAAGGGAACGATGTGAACAAAAGGTACGGCGTTCCCGTTCTTCGCGCTGATCACCCTTCCCGTGACATTTTCCTGGCTGAGCAGGGAGGTGGGAAGGAGCATGAGCAAAAGCCCTATCGGGATCCTTACCTTCGGAGAGATGATCGGAAAGATCCGCGACGGCTTCAATCTAGCCTCGAAGTTCACGTTAAAAAGGAGCTTGAATCTGATCAAGGTCCTCAGCAGTTTCTATTGGTCCAGATGGACCCGAAAGCCCGTTCAGTGGGGCATGCCGATCAGCGTATCGATCGAGCCCACAACCTCCTGCAACCTTCGTTGTCCGGAATGTCCGAGCGGGCTCCGGCAATTTAGCAGAAATACGGGGATGATCCGCGAAGCGGATCATCGGAGGTGGATCGATGAACTGAGCGAGCGCACCGTCTACCTGCTCTTCTACTTTCAAGGGGAACCCTTCATCCATCCGAACTTCTTGGACATGGTGAGCTATGCCTCCTCCAAAGGGATCTACACCGCTACTTCCACCAATGCCCATTTTCTTCACGATCGGCTTGCTGAACGAACGGTGGATTCCGGTCTCGACCGAATGATCGTATCCGTGGACGGGACTACCCAGGAGGTCTACGAACAATATCGGCGAAAGGGGAAGCTGGACAAGGCGTTGGACGGGATCCGCAACCTGATCCGAAAAAAGCGGGAGAAAGGCTCAGGCACCCCTCACGTGATCCTCCAATTCCTGGTGGTGCGCCCCAACGAACATCAGATCGAAGACGTTGCTCGGCTCGGGAAGGATTTGGGCGTGGACGAGGTCCGTTACAAGACCGCGCAGATCAATGACCCTTACGACAAGAACGGGCTGATCCCGACCCGCTCGAAATACTCGAGGTACAAAAAAGGGCAGGACGGCAAGTACCGTATCAAGTACAAGTTGAAGGACCACTGCTGGAAGCTTTGGCATTCCAGTGTTATCACCTGGGATGGAATGGTCGTCCCCTGCTGCTTTGACAAGGACGCAGAGCACCGTTTAGGGGACCTTCAGCAAAACAATTTCGAGGATATCTGGAAAGGCGAAGCCTATCAGGGCTTTCGGCGAAGCGTCCTAGGGTCGAGGAACTCCATCGACATCTGCCGGAATTGTACGGAAGGTTGTAAGGTCTGGGCCTGATCAGAAGGAGCGCAGGTCCGCTTCCTTGGCATTCACCAATTCGTCCACCTTGCCCGTAAAGGAGTCGGTAAGCTTTTGGATCTCCTTCTCCCCTTCGAGCTCCTCATCCTCTGAAATGGTCCCTTCCTTCTTAAGCTTCTTGAGGGAATCGTTCGCCTCCCTTCGGGCATTGCGGATGCTCACCTTAGCATCCTCTGCCTCGGAGCGCACCGTTTTCGTCATCTGTTGGCGGCGTTCTTCGGTCAAGGGCGGAATATTGATGATCACGCGCTCCCCATTGTTCTGGGGATTAAGCCCGAGGTCAGCATCCTGGATGGCCTTTTCGATGGCCTGGATCATCCCTTGTTCAAAGGGCTGGATGGTGATGGTAGAACCATCGGGTGTATTGACGTTAGCGAGCTGGTTCAGGGGTGTTTGGGCCCCATAATACTCCACCATGATATGGTCGAGCATGTTGGGATCCGCTTTGCCGGTGCGTACTCGGGAGAGACGATCCCTAAGGTGCTTGATGGCGCTTTCCATCGATTCTTTGCTACTTTCTTTAATGAATTCCACTTCCTCGTGCATAGGGAGAATCCTTTTAGGGATGCCAATTTAGCCACTTTCGACCAGTGTACCGACCTCATCACCTTGAACCACTCTGAGCAGATTACCAGGATTGTTCATATCGAAGACGACGATAGGGAGTTTGTTCTCGTTGCAGAGGGTGAAGGCGGTAAGGTCCATCACGTGGAGCCCTTTCTCATATACTTCACTGAAGGTCACCGTACTGTAACGGAGGGCCCCTTCGTCCTTTTCCGGATCGGCGGTATAGATCCCATCCACGCGGGTCCCTTTGAGGATCACGTCGCATTCCACCTCAACAGCTCGCAAGGATGCAGCGGAGTCGGTGGTAAAGTAAGGATTGCCGGTACCAGCTCCGAAGATGACGACGCGACCTTTTTCGAGGTGGCGGATGGCCCGGCGACGAATGAACGGCTCGGCGATCTTCTCCATCTTGATCGCTGAGAGGAGGCGCGTTTGCAACCCAAGTGCTTCGAGAGCGGACTGAAGGGCCATGCTATTGATCATGGTGGCGAGCATGCCCATGTAATCGCCCTGGACGCGTTTGACCACACTTTCCGTGGTCTGTATACCGCGAAAGATGTTCCCTCCTCCGATCACGATAGCGGTCTGTACACCCTGTTCGGCGATGCTTTTGATCTCACGGGCATAAGCGGAGAGCCGTTCGTTATCGATCCCGTACTCCTGATCTCCCATCAGGGATTCTCCACTCAGTTTAAGTAGGACCCGCTTGTATTTCATGGCAAGCTATCGCTCGTTATCGCTAAGTTAAAACAAAAGGTACTACACGGCCTTTCCCCGATCGGGCAAAAAAAAGCCTGTTCCGGCGGAACAGGCTTTTAAAGGATTCATCCTTCCAGCGAATATCGCTTGAAATCGGTCACTTTCAATTCAGGGTCTTTTTCCTTGAGGTATTCAGCCACCGTCTTGTTGTTGTCTTTTACAAAAGGCTGATGGATTAGGGTGCTCTCCTTGTAGAACTTCTTGAGCTTTCCTTCAGCGATCTTTTCGACGATGTCGTCGGGTTTACCTTCTTGTCGTGCTTGCTCACGTCCGTTCTCGAGCTCCCGCTCTTTGATGTCCTCCGGAACATCGTTCTCGTCCAGGGATACCGGGTCCATCGCTGCGATCTGCATGGCTAGTTCCCTGGCGATCTCCTCATGGCCGGGCTTATTCATTCCGACAAGAGCAGCGATCTTGTTGCCTGGATGCTCATATGCTACCACGGTCTCAGCTTCGACGCGATCGACCGTATCGAATTCGATCTTCTCCCCGATCTTTCCGATGATCTCGGTCAACTTTTCCGAGATGCTGAGATCGCTATCAGGGTAGTTCTTCTCCTTCAGTTCTTCAACATTCCCCGGTTTTTCATCAAGGGCGGTTCTTAACACATCCCGGGCAAAAGATCCGAATTCTTCGTTCTTCGCGACGAAATCCGTTTCACAGTTCACAGTGATCAGCACGCCTTCCTTACCGTTCTCGGCTGCTTTTGCGAGGACGAGCCCTTCGGTGGCCTCCCGTTCCTGTCTTTTCTGAGCGACTTTCTGCCCTTTCTTACGGAGGAATTCGACGGCTTGATCAAAATCGTTGTCCGCCTCTTCAAGAGCTTTTTTACAGTCCATCATACCAGCACCGGTGAAATCCCGGAGCCTTCTTACGTCGTTGCTCGTTACGGTCGCCATTGGCTCGTTCGTACGCGTCTTTGGATTATTTATCAGCTATTCTCTCCGCTGCTCTCCCCGGAACTTTCTTCCTCCTTCTTACTTGCCACAGCAGCGCTTTTAGTTGCGGTTTCATCGCTCTTTTCCGCTTCCTGCTCGCTGCTCCCTTCCTTTTCATCGCTGCTCTCTTCGCTACCGGCGGCTGCTTTCTCTTTGCTCTTCTCTTTCTTCCGTTCTTCCTTTTCCTGCTCCCGTTCCTGAAGCCCTTCTTCGATGGGTTGGATCACGAGGTCCAGGATCTTAGCGATGGACTCCGAAGCATCATCGTTCGCCGGAATAGGGTAATCGACCAAGGTTGGGTCGGAATTGGTGTCGACGATACCGAAAGTGGGGATGTTGAGCTTGCGGGCCTCGTTGACGGCGATGTTCTCCTTCTTGATATCCACCACGAAGAGAGCTGCTGGCAAACGCGTCAATCCGGCAACACTGCCGAGATGTTTCTTCAACTTGTCGCGCTCGCGCGCAAAAGCCAAACGCTCCCGCTTTGACAGGTTATCGTAGGTCCCATCGCTGAAGCGCTTATCGATGTTGTTCATCTTACGGATCGCACGCCGGATCGTTGCGAAGTTGGTCAGCATTCCACCAGGCCAACGCTCGGTCACATAGGGCATATTGGAAGGCTTGATACGCTCTTCCAGGATGTCCTTGGCCTGCTTTTTCGTGGCCACGAAGAGGATCTTCTTGCCGTTCTTCGCCATGTCCTTAAGGACGTTCGAAGCCTCTTCGATCTTCTTGCTGGTCTTGTTGAGGTCGATCACGTGAACCCCTTCCTTCTCATCGAAGATGTAAGGAGCGATATTGGGGTCCCACTTGCGTTTCAGATGGCCGTAATGGACCCCTGCGTCGAGCAATTCCTGGAAGTCGATCTTCGCCATTGTCTGCCGTACTGTTTCTGTTCGCTGCTTTAGCGTTTACTGAACTGACCGGATTTCCGGGCTTTCTTGCGTCCAGGCTTTTTCCGTTCCACCATTCGGGAATCCCTTGTCAGTAGCGCATAAGGCTTGAGCTTCGCGCGGTTCTCGGGGTCGTATTCGACCAGGGCTTTTCCGATCGCAAGGCGCGTGGCCTCAGCCTGTCCACTGATACCACCCCCGTCGACGTTCACTTTAATATCGAACTGCCCCTGCATCTCGGTGAGACGAAAAGGCTTATCGATAAGCTCCTGTAGTAGAGGGGTGTCGAAATATTCTTTGTGTTCCTTCCCGTTCACGGTCATTTTACCACTGCCTTTCCGGAAATGCACCCGGGCTGTGGATTGCTTTCTGCGACCGCTCGTCGTAATGTTCTCCATGGATCCCTGGCTCATTTGATGGAGTTAATATCGAGCGCTTCAGGCTTTTGCGCCTGTTGTTCGTGTTCGGCTCCTTCGTAAACGAAGAGGTTTTTCCGGAATATGCGCCGACTGAGACGATTCTTGGGAAGCATGTTCTTGATCGCTTTCTCTACGATACGGATCGGCTTTCGCTTGTGCATGTCCTCAGCCGTGATGCTCCGGAGCCCGCTCGTATATCCGGTATACCACCGGTAT
The DNA here is from genome assembly GCA_964537825.1 of uncultured Weeksellaceae bacterium. Classification (GTDB taxonomy): domain Bacteria; phylum Bacteroidota; class Bacteroidia; order Flavobacteriales_D; family CAYVSK01; genus CAZIDL01. The sequence goes on along the minus strand of CAZIDL010000003.1, from coordinate 58,369 downwards.
TCCTTGTCGCGCCATTTATTACCGGTGAACTTCACTTGATCAGCGTTGATGATGATGATATTGTCACCGCAATCGACGTGGGGAGTGAAATCCGGTTTGTGCTTTCCGCGGAGCAACTGGGCCACCTTACTGGCCAATCGTCCGACGGGCTGCTCACTGGCATCCACGACGTACCACTTTTTGGTCACGCTCTCTTTGTTGGCGCTGCGGGTCTTGAAACTCACTTGGTCCACGATGAAGCACTTTTTGTTCGCCGTTCCCGTTCAGAACGGGCCGCGAAGTTAAGGTGAATTTTCGATCCGGCCAAGCCCTGCTCGTATTCAGGCGGGTTGAATAACCTCCAGTTCTTGCCCGATCCTCACAAAAGCCTCCAACGCTCGATCGAGGTGTTCCTTTTCATGGGCAGCTGAGAGCTGCACCCGGATCCGGGCCTCCCCTTGGGGCACCACGGGATAGAAGAAGCCGATCACATAGATCCCCTCTTCGATGAGCCTCGATGCGAACTTTTGGGCGAGAGGGGCATCGTAAAGCATGATCGGAATGATGGGTGATTCCCCTTCTTTGAGATCGAAGCCTGCTTTTTGGAGCTCTTCACGGAAGTAAGCCGTGTTCTCCTCGAGTTTGTCCCGCAGCTCTGTACTCCGGTCAAGGAGTTCGAACACCTTCAGGGAAGCCCCAACTATCGGGGGCGCAAGAGAATTGGAAAAAAGGTAGGGGCGGGATCGTTGCCGGAGCATCTCGATGATCTCCTTGCGGCCGGTGGCATATCCCCCCATCGCACCACCCAGGGCTTTACCCAGGGTCCCGGTAATGATGTCCACCTTTCCCATCACGTCACAGTATTCAGGAGAGCCTTTTCCATTTTTTCCCATAAACCCCGTAGCATGGCAATCATCGACCATAACGAGCGCATCGTAGTTTTCGGCCAGATCGCATATCTCCCGGAGTTTGGCCACATCTCCGTCCATTGAGAAAACGCCATCGGTAACGATCACCCGGAAGCGCTGCTCCTGAGCTTGCTTCAGACACTCCTCAAGCTCGTTCATATCGCTGTGCGCGTAGCGATAACGCTGGGCTTTACAAAGCCGCACTCCATCGATGATGGATGCATGGTTCAAAGCATCCGAAATGATAGCGTCCTCTTTCGTCAGGATGGGTTCGAAAACACCCCCATTAGCATCGAAGGCGGCAGCATAGAGAATGGTGTCATCCGTACCTGAGAACTCGGCGATCTTTTTCTCGAGCTCCTTGTGGATATCCATGGTGCCACAGATGAAACGCACGGAGGAAAGCCCGTATCCTCTCTGATCCATCGTATCCTTGGCAGCCTGGATGAGTTCGGGGTCCGAAGAGAGCCCGAGGTAATTGTTCGCGCAAAAATTGATGACCTCCTTGCCATCCTCGAGCTGGATGTCAGCTCCCTGGGGGGAAGCGATCACCCGTTCTTCCTTGTAGAGCCCTTCATCCTTGAGGCGGTCCAGCTCGCTCCTGAGATGTTCTTTGATGCTACCGTACATGTCAGACGCTCCTTTGGTTCTAGAAAAGCGCGGTTGCGCTGTTCAAAGATAAGGTTCGGGAAGGGGAGGAACGAAAAGCTCCTGAAACGGAAAGTGGAGAAAGCTCAGGACCCGCTCGCTTTCTCGAGGAACTTGATCTCCACACGGCGGTTCTCCTGGTGCTTCTCGTCAGGACACTCAACCCCGTCACTGCACTCGTTAACGAGCTGCGTCTCGCCATATCCTTTGGGGATCATGCGATCGGTGCTCAATCCTTTATCCTTGAGGTAATCGTAACAAGCGTTCGCTCGTTCTTTCGAGAGGTTCATGTTGAATTCAGCGCTGGACTGCGCGTCCGTATGGGCACTCAGCTCGATGCGGGCCTCAGGATGATCCTTCATGTAGCCGTAGAGCTTGTCCAGGGTTTTCTTTCCTTTCGTGCGCAGCTCCGCCTTCCCGTAATCGAAATAGATGTTGTTGAGCTCGATCACTTTGTCCTTGGTGGGCTTCGGATCCAGCTCGATCGAATTCAGGAGGGCGATCACATCTTCCCGTTCATCCTTTGGAATATCGTATTCTTTCTTTTCGTATCCTTCTTTCTTAAAACGAACCCTGTACGCAGTGTTCTGTTCCAGGATCAGCTTGCACTTCCCGGTCTCATTGGTGGTCTGCTGCGAAACGGTCTCATCATTGTGGAAAAGGGTCACCTGCACGCCATCGATCGGTTGGGAATTGATACGGTTCCTTGCGATCCCACGGATGGTATCGGGAAGTTGCAGGTTCTTGAAAGCGAAGATCCGGTCTTTTCCTGGGTCCGTGTTCCGATTGGAGGAGAAGAAACCTGAATCAGAGTTGGAAGTGAGGGTATAAGCGAAATCGTCCCAAGGGCTGTTGATGGGGCGCCCCATGTTCTCAACACTTCCCCATTCGCCCTTTTCCGGATCGTACTTGCATTTGAAGATGTCACTTCCCCCGAAATTGAAGTGCCCGTAGGAAGCGAAATAAAGGGTGTTATTGCGCCAAAAGGGGAACATCTCATCTTCCATCGAGTTGATGGGTTCGCCAAGGTTTTTCGGCTCGCCCCAACCTGTATCCGTTTGGGTAGCAAGATAGATATCGTACCCTCCTTTCCCGCCTTTTTGGTTAGAAACGAAGAACAATGAATCCTGGTTCGGCGTCACATTTGGCTGAGCAAAGTCACTACCTTTTTGATCGAAGTCCGGCCCTTCTTTTTTCTTCCACTTTCCATTCTCGCGCTCAGCTACCATGATATGAAGCCGATTCACCATATTCTCCCCGATCCCGTATTTTTCCTTCTTCCTCACGTTCACCTCGGCTACTTTTTGGGAAACGTTGGAGGAATAGTAGAGCACAGGCCCCTCATTAGTCTCGACAACACAGGGATTCCCCTGATGAGCTTGACCATTGATATCCCCCTTGAGCTTCTGATGATCGGAGTAACTCCCCTTCTCCCCCTTTGAATAGGCCATATCATAGGTCCTAAGCTCCCCCCATTCCATTTTCAGTTTCTTAGGGGCGGAAAAGAGAAGCCCTCCTTCGAAGGGATATTGGCCAAGACTGATCCCCCCGGTTTCTAGACCTAACTCCCGGACTTTGTAGGCCGGGCTTTTATCGAGGTTCTCCTTGGCCCAGTTGGAAGCTTCTTTGTAGTAATACCCTCTCGGATCGTCGGCATTGTTATCAGCGAACTCCTGATAGATCTTTTTGGCCTTAGCGTACTTCATATGGTTCCGAAGCAGATGGCCGTAATTCAAAAGTTGCTGACCTTTTAGGAGTCCATCTTCATAGAGCTCTTGGTATGCCTCCAATGCTTTCTCATATTGTTTGAGCTCCCTGTGACAATTAGCTATCCGCGTATGAACCCGTTCGGGTACGCTCGACTTTTCCTCTTTGACCTTTTTATAGGCCTTAAGAGCTTGTTCATACCTTGCATATTGGAAATGCTCGTCGGCCTCTTTCATTTTACCCTGCGCCAGGCAAAAAGTTGAAAAGGCCAGAAAAGAAAAGATCGAAACGACCTTTTTCATGATTCCGGGTTGCTTTCTTTATTCCTAAGACCAATAGGTCATTAAAAACGCGGGATGTTGACTTTAACGTCCTTCTTCTCAACCTTCCGCTCGAAGATGAGCATGATCTCATGGCTTCCCGATGAGCTAGTACGGATCTCAGAAAGATTGAAGTCATATGCGTATCCAACGCGAAAGCTACGAGCGAACCGGATATTGAAAAAGGCGTTCATGATCTTTTTGCTACGATAACCGATCCCCAAGCCGTAGCGGTCATCATAGAGGACCTGGGCATTCAGATCGACCTGGAGCGGAGCTCCGCTAACGTACTTGAGCATCGTGCTCGGCTGAAGTTTCCACTTGTCAGCCAATTCAAACTCGACACCCGAATGAAGGTAATAGTGGATCGTAGAAGGGTCGAACTCCGTGCTCGTGGAATAATTTCCAAGTTCCCCATGGATACGGTTCTTGAGCATCGTTGGAGTTGCGAACCCTAAATAGAAATTATCCTGAAAATAATACGCTCCAAAACGGAAATCGGGAGCCATAAGGTTTCGGCTGTCCTCTTTGAAACGAGGATCTTGTTCATCCTGGACGTCCAACTTACTGTAATTGCTCTGCATCATCACCAGATTGCCGGTAAGTCCGAACGACAGATAACTGGCATCGCCCACCTGGAATTGGTAGGCATAGTTGATCCCGATGTCGGTGACACGGTTGATACCGATCTGATCATTGAACGCGGTGAGCCCGATGGAACTCTGCGTCTCCCCTATCGGCATATTGAAATCCAATCCCTGGAAGGTAGGTGCTCCGTCAAAACCCATCCATTGCTTTTTGTAAAGGAGGGCAGCACTAATATCATTATAGCTCGATATCGAAGCCGGGTTAAGATAGGGTTGATGCAGGTTGTACTGGGTCAAATGAAGTTCGCGCTGTGCACGTCCTTCAAAGGAGAGCCCGACCCCCACGAGCAGAAGGAAAAAGATAAGGGTACGTTCTTTTATCATAACGCCTGACTTTTAAAATGATCAGCTCATTTCATCACGCTGCTGTTTTAGCGGCGCAATTCGATAAAGCCCGTTTTCTTCCCTTCTTCAGGGCCAAGGTCGAGCACGTAGAAGTAAGTTCCCTCGAGCACCTTTCCGTTCTTGCCCTCACCACTCCAATCATTCTTGTAGGGATCAGCACTGTAAACCTGATCCCCCCAACGGTTGAAGATCTTCACACTGTTCTCCGGATAAGCTTCCAGCCCACTGATCTCCCATGCATCATTCTTACCATCTCTATCGGCAGAGACACCATTGGGAATGAAGAGGTCCTCGACCCCTTCTTCGATCGTGATGCTCACCGTTGCCGTATCGCAAATGTTGGTACAGGTTAAGTTGCAGACCTTGTAATTCAGGCTATCCGCTCCCTTACTGTCGGGGGCTGAATACTCGATGCCTCCACTAGTCCAGTTCGCTGAGCCCTGGAAAGGCCCTTTGATGATAGCGGAATCACCGATGACCCCCGTATCGTTGGCGAGAACATCCACCGTGATCTGCTTCTTAGCTTCCACGCTGCCTTCGTCATCCGCTGCTACAAAAGAAGCCGGCTGGATCACATTGATGGCGACGCTATCCGTGTCCGAACAACCAGCGGCGGTCTGAACCCCCACCCAATAATTGGAGCTAGTATCCGGCGAGACCTCGTTGGAGTCATCCGTCGTTCCATCGCCCCATACATAGGAGCTTCCACCTGATGCGTTCAAGATCACGGTATCTCCCGGACATATATTCCGGTCGGGCCCTGCATCGGCGACCGGCGCCGGATAGGTATGGACGGTCACAGAATCCCGTCCTCCTAACTGATCACAGCCGTTGGAGCCAACAGCGGACACATAATAGTCGGTGGTGGTGTCGACACCCACATTGAGCGGTGCATTACCCAGGTAATTGCCTCCAGTAGCAGAATCATAGACCTCATAGGTAACACCCGCACCGGATCCGGTCGCATCGATCATGGAGCTATCCCCGGGGCAGACGGTATCCGGGTTTGCGGTTACCGTGGGAGCAGGCGTTGCCATATTCACGACCAACGTATCAGAAACCCGACCACCGGCAAAGGAACAGCCTCCACCGGAAAGGGTGGCCTCGACGTAATAGGTGCTATCGCTCATAGGAGCCACCGTTAGTGGGGTATTCCCAAGATAATTCCCTCCCATGGAGGAATCGTAGACCTCATAGACCACCCCAGCACCGGAACCCGACGCGGAAATGGTAGCACTATCACCCTGGCAGATCGTATCCGGAACGATGCTGACGGTAGGCTTGGTCGGCGCTGAATCGACACTGACCGTCACGGTCGTGTCGTTGGAACATCCGTTCGAATCGACTCCGACCAACGTATAAGTGGTATCCGAGTTGGGCCAAGCCTGTACAGTATCACCGATCGTATCGCTCAGATCCACATTCGGACTCCAAGAGAGACTGTCCGCTCCCGAGCCCGCAAGTTCAACCGTGTCTCCGGTACAGATAACCGGCGCTGAGGGATCGACGCTCATATCAGGAAGGCTATCAACGTGCACGGTGTCCGGGACCCTTCCTGCTACGGGCGCACATCCATTGCTGGCAACAGCTTCGACGTAATAGATCGAAGTACTGTCGGGAGCTGTGTCGAGAGGGGTGTCCCCAAGATAGTTCCCCCCGACGGAATCGTCGTAGACCTCATAGGTCACCCCAGCACCGGAACCAGTGGCTGAAATGGTGGTCGTATCACCGATGCATAAAGTGTCGGGAGCGATCGTGACCGTAGGTGCGGCCGGAGCGGGTTGTACCGTAATGTCGACCGTATCCCGTGGTCCGGGATATTTACAGCCACTTCCTGTGAGCGTTGCCTCGATGTAATAACTGGAATCGCTCATCGGCCCGACCGTAAGAGGCGTACTACCGATCAGATTTCCTCCGGTGGCGGAATCATAAACGTTATAAGTAACGCCGGGGCCACTACCAGTAGCGGTTATCGTGGAGCTATCCCCTTGGCAGATCGTATCCGGGGTGGCGGTACCTACCGGCTCACCAGGAGCGGACTGAACGGAAATGTCCACCGTATCCGTTCCGACACAACCAAGTGAATTCTCAGCAGTGAGCACGATGGTCTCATCATCGTCCGGGACCGAGTATGTGGAATCTCCGCTGTTCGTAGTAAGGGTAGAGTCCGGCGACCAGCTGTAAGTGCTTGCCCCACCTTCAGCTTGGAGAAGGACCGAATCACCAGGACACGTGGCCGGACTATCCGGTACGATCGAGTCGTTCGGGGTAGGGCTGATAAAGACCGTTACCGAGTCAGGCTGACTTGTTGTACCGGTCGCACTATCGTAGGCGGTCACGAAATACTCGATAGTATCCATAACACCCTGAGCCTTAGGGTTTTGAAGGGTGGAGTCATCCAAATAAGTAGAGGGGGTCCACTCGAACCCGAAAGGTCCGGTACCGCCGATCACATTAGCATCAAGTTGGGCGGTATCGCCAACACAAATGGTGGTATCATTCCCAGCATCCACTTGGAGGGGATTCGCAGCGATGTTGAATGGGTCCGGCGTAAAAGTGTTCCATCCGGAATGGGAAACGCTGCTCAATTGAGGGGAACCGTTCATGGTATTGGTCGGAGCTCCCATCATCTCCCATTGAGCAGCCCAATGGACGGCCATGTCCGCTGTATCGACAGCTTCGTCGTAAAAGAGTTGAACGTTCATGGGATCCGATCCACTGGTCCGGTCGATGTGCCAATAAAAGTCAGAATTGACAGGGCCGATCCCGGCTGCTTTGTTCGTTACGTCATAGCCGTCGGGAGTGGGATCACTGTTCTTAAGACGTGCCCGGAACGTCTGTGGATTCGTGTTGCTCGGCGTCAGATCGGCAGGTCGGAAACGAGGGGTCCCGACACTGTCCCCGACCGGAAAGAGGTAACTGGAGCTTTGGTCCATTTTCCGGACCAGCCATCCCGTGCTATCACTGCTCACAAAACCTTGTACGGTATTGGTTAGACCAGGACTTCGCGTAATGGCACCGGGAGCGGTATTCAACACGAACATGGAGTTCGTGTCGGTGTGAAGGCGTCGATCGGTAAGAGCGAGGATGCCGGTCACCTCTGCATCCAGATCGAGGGTTTTAGTGCCCGTACCTGTTAGGGTGAGATCATTGAAAGTAGAAACGGAATCGCCGGTGATCATCTGGTTGGGACCGTTAAGGATGACCTCCCCCATATCACCGTTGAATATGGCGCTGTTCACCCAATCCCCTTCGATCTCAAAGGTCCCGTTCCCCTGCGTGATCGCGTCCGCGTTCAAATTGTAATAGGAAGCGTTGTTCGGGTTGGCATGGGTTGTGAGAATGGTCCCATCGTTCGTGACGGTCCCGTTATTGCCTCCGTTCACCCGATTTCTAACTTCTCCCTGGGTATATATGGTCGCCCCGGATTCGGTCACGATATGGGCACCATCGTTGATCAGCTTTGCGGACTGCCCAAGAGAAGGCAAGGGTAGAGCAAATAGGAAAAAGAGGCCACCCAAAACGAGGAGGGCAAAGCTTTGGAGCCTTTCAATGGCTGTGTTGAAGCGTGGTAACAAAGATCCGTTCATAGGCTGAACTTTAGATCGTTCTTAAAGTGTCTTGATCCCCTTTCTTAGCAAAAGGCAAGCTTCCCATTTTCGATACCAAGTCTCTCAAGAACACGATCGATTGAACTTCTTTTTTTGTGAATGCCATTTCCGTCCTTCCACGGCCATCATCGAAGCAGTAGATCCAAAATGCGGGTTCTTTTGAACGGATGAAAGGCATAAAAGGTTGCTTTTGAAGACCATCATCGTAAACCTTGGCGATGGACATTGAAACTCCCGCGTTATTACTCTTCTTTTGCTCTTTCAATATGCTTTTTCTTAGAAGCTCCGGAGGGTTTTTCTTTTTTCTTCAGTCCTCCCCCTTCTTTCCATTCACGTTCTTTCATCTCCTTTTCTTTCAATTTGGTCGGGCCTGAAGCACTAGGGAATCGAAGGTCTTCATAGTGGATGGTCCGCATTTCACCATCGACTTTTCGCCTCACATCTTTTCGATTAGCCACGACCTTATAGGTGAAGGGAACGTTTGATCTGCCGTTCTCCAATTCTTTGACGGTGAATCCATCTTCGGATTTATTGGTGACGTAAACCCCTTTGCAATTCCCTTCTACTTGGACGAAGACCCGCAATGGATGTTCCTCATCCACCTGAATGTTCTCGGCCCATGTTGGGTCCAACTCTACCCTGGCTTTCCCGTTCTCCAGTTCATCACGTCCATAATCTTCAAAAAGCGGCTCTGGAGCTTCCGGAGCGAAGAGGGTCACCCGCTCTCCATTTTCATCCTTGACTATCGTAGAGGCGCTCCCGGGACCTCGGATCTTATAGAGGGTACCCCCGGTATAGGTCGCTACTCTATGGGTTATAGCACCGCCAGCTCCGAATCGTCCTCCCGCAGACCCATCAGTAGAATTCACTGATACGCCTACGACTCCGCTACTATCTCCCACGCCAAGGATACCGCCCCCATCAGGTATGACCGGGATAGAGGTGATACCGTTCCCGACACCTAGTATTCCGATACCATCGATCGTGTTCTCTGCAAAGCCTGATACACCGTAAGTATTTCCATTCCCTGCAACCCCAGCACCCTCGGGAGGACTGATCCCAGTAGTGAGTCCGTTGCCTAATCCTCTCACCCCTATTCCTCCTGGAACACTATCTGCACTCCCTACCACTCCCAAGTCCTTTGCATGACCTAAAACACCGGTTCCATTGTTAGGGATGGTCCAAGATGAGATCGCATTGCCGACACCTATTACTCCAATACCTCCCGGAACACTATCACCAAGACCATAAACACCGTAAGTCTCTCCCACTCCAGCAACCCCTGCTCCACTCCTAGGTGCCGTAGCACCCTTTCCATTCCCTGCACCCCATAGACCGATTCCCCCTGGGATGCTATCACCAAAGGATAAAACACCGAAATCATCACCAAAGGCATAACCCCCGCCTCCATTGTCGGCAAGGTTCACAGCTTCAACGCCATATGCAGAACTGTTGGCCGCCAGACCGACCACGGCTGAACCGGTCCCCATTAAACTTTGCCCGAACACGCCTACACCGCTTCCGGTAACAACCCCCGTAATGGCATGATCACCACCACCAGCATCGGCCTCTGAATAGAAAGTATGGGTCCCGGCTCCGGGAACGGCATTAACGGACATCACCCCGTCGGGAAAGATGCGAGCTTGTTCGATGCCTCCGGCATAGAAAGCAAGGGTATCAGGCCCTGGCACCTCAAAGCCAGTGTTGCTACCGCTCACGTCATCATCGATGGTCAGGTCCAACCCTGGAGCATTGTCGTTCATCACATCCCCATCCCCTCCGATATAGGTCCTCCCATGGACATCGAGCTTTCCTTCTGGATCGGCATCACCGATCCCGACATTATCGGAAATAGTGCTCGGAAAGAGCCAACCATTGGCAGCATCCCGGTCCCAATAAGTATCAGGAGCCCCATCGCCGACCATGACCCAACTACTAAGGCCGCTGTCCCAGTAATAAAGTCCTTTGGGTTCGGTCCCTGTCTCGTTGTAGATCACCAGCCCTTCCGCAGGTGCTGTAACAGGTGCTGCTGTAGTGGAATCGTCCAACTGAACGCGGGGAACGATCAAACCCTTATCCGTCGCTTCCACGTGAAGCATCGCCGAAGGGTCCGGAGCATTACCAGTGGTGTTGATGGAAACGCTCTGAGCTACGGAACGTTGAGAGACTACCAGAACGGAACAAAGAAGAACACCATACGTGATAAAAGGCTTAATGGAGGACATATGCGCTACTTTATGGATACTCAGAACCGCTCTAAGAGGCTTAGAAAGCATCTTAGAGCCTGGCCCAATTTAATAGATCAATAACGGAATTGGCTAGCTGATCCCATCATTTTTTTAGATGAAGCAAATTCCCCTTTTCTTAAAGGTCCCCTTGCGCTATGATCGCATCTGCAACTTTTACAAAACCTGCAATATTCGCTCCTTTCACGTAATCCGTACGGTATTTCTCCGCCCCGTGCTCCACACAAGAATCATGGATATTCCGCATGATATCCCGGAGCTTCTGGTCCACTTCCTCCTTTTCCCAATTGTAGCGCATGGCGTTCTGGCTCATCTCCAGCCCTGAAACAGCCACTCCCCCTGCATTGGATGCCTTACCCGGAGCAAAGAGCACGTTGTTCTTCTGAAAGGCGGAAATAGCTTCAGGAGTGCAAGGCATATTGGCCCCTTCGGCAACGGCTTGGACATCTTTACTGATCAGCTCCCGTGCAGCCTCTTCATCGATCTCGTTCTGCGTGGCACAGGGTAAGGCGACCTGACAGGGAACATTCCAGGGGGACTTGCTTTCGTAAAAGTCGAGTCCCAGTTCCTCGGCGGCCTGCGATATCCTTCCTCGTTCCTCGTTCTTAATGGATTTTATGCGCTCGAGCTTTTCGTGGTCGATCCCTTTAGAGCTATGAACGAAACCGGATGAATCCGACATCGTGAGCACCTTTCCCCCTAGCTCTATGATCTTTTCACACGCGAATTGGGCCACGTTCCCGGAGCCTGAGATCACCACTTCCTTTCCTTCGATATGCTGCCCATGAGCTTTCAACATTTCCTCGGTGAAGTAAACGCAACCGAACCCTGTGGCTTCCGGTCGGATCAAGCTCCCACCATAGGGAAGGCCCTTACCAGTTAGGACTCCGGTGAACTCGTTCCGAAGCCTTTTGTATTGGCCGAAGAGGTAACCTACCTCACGCGGTCCTACCCCGATATCACCTGCAGGAATGTCCGTAAAGCTTCCGATGTGGCGATGAAGCTCGGTCATAAAACTTTGGCAAAAGCGCATGACCTCCCCATCGGAACGTCCCTTTGGGTCGAAGTCTGCACCTCCTTTACCAGCCCCCAAGGGTAAAGTGGTCAAGCTGTTCTTGAAGATCTGTTCAAACCCGAGGAATTTCAGAACGCTGAGGTCGACCGTCGGATGAAAACGAAGCCCTCCCTTATAGGGGCCGATCGCACTGTTCATTTGGACCCTGAAGCCGCGTTGGACCTGCAGTTCCCCATTATCATCCCTCCAAGGCACTCGAAAAATGATAACGCGTTCCGGTTCGCAGAGACGCTCCAAAACTTTGGCCTCTTTGTACTCCGGGTGAGCTTCGAGGAAGGGAATGATGGTCTCTGCCACTTCATGAACGGCCTGATGGAATTCGGGTTCTCCGGGACTCCGCTCCTGAATGTACTGGAGGAACGAATTCACTTTTTCTTGAGTGCGGGTAGAGATCGCCTGGTCCTGACTCATCGTATTGAGCTGCTTTTTGGTACTGGATCGGTCCAATGTAAGAAATTCACCCGGGCCGTGCGCCCCCTATCGGTCCGCTCGCACGTAGATCTTGCCGGGGAGGGAGCTGAGCACCCCCTTTAATTCCAGGTCCAGGAGCAGCGGTGAAAGCTTGCCGATGGGCCATTCGAGCTCAGCCGCAAGCCCATCGATGGATATACGTTCTTTTCGATCGACCGCAAGAGCGATGGACTGCTCCTCCTCGCTCAGGTCTTCAAGGAAGAGCTTCCGTTGGTGATCCTCCGAAGCTTGGTCGGCTTCCTCCCAATGCATTTGATGAAGAAGATCGTTCACCCCTTCGATGAGGGCTCCCTTGTGCTCCTTGATGAGCCGGTTACAGCCCGCACTCGAAATATCGTTGGCCCGGCCCGGGAAAACGAGAACATCCCGCTCATAGGAATGGGCGATATCAGCCGTGATCATCGCACCCCCTTTCTCACCCGTTTCTACAACGACCGTGCAATCCGTCAAACCCGCGATGATACGATTCCGCCTGGGAAAATGGTGACGATCCGGAGTGCTTCCCAGAGGAAATTCCGTAAGGATCCCTCCATTATCCATCATCTCTTTCAGATCGGGAGCATGATCCACCGGATAAACGCGATCCGGCCCGTGACCAGCCACTGCAATGGTCGGCAATCCTTCGCTCAATGCCGCCCGATGGGCACGGATATCCACCCCATAAGCCAATCCGCTTACGATCCCAACATCGAGCGAAGCCAATCCAGCTACCAATTCCCTACAGACCTCCTTTCCGTATGGGGTGATGCTTCGGGTCCCCACGATGCTGATCATCCGTTCGCGCTCAAGGTCCAATTCCCCCTTTCCATAGATCAACACCGGAGCATCCGGGCACATGGATAAGCGCGAGGGATATCCGGGCTCGCCTATGGACCACGTTCGGATCCCTCGTTCCAGAAGCTCATTAGCTTCTTGGGCATAGCGATCCGGAGAAGGAGCCTGAAGGATCGACCCGGCCAGCCGACGGTTCATTCCCGGGACCCTGAAAAGGGCTTGTCGGTCGGCCTTCAGAAGCTCCTCCGGGCTCCCGAATCGTTCCATGAGACTGCGCGCATGAGCAGGGCCCAGCCATGGAATGCGACTGAAACAAAGTTCAGCCTTTAACCTATCTTCGGACTTCTCTGTTCCTGCCATGGACTTTTTAAAGCAGTTCTTGATATGATAATGCGAATTTCGTAAATTTTATACAAAAAAAGAATGAAAACGCTCATCATCATCCCTGCCCGTTACGAAGCTCAACGCTTCCCGGGGAAGCTCCTATCGGATTTAGAAGGCAAGACAGTATTGGAACGGACCATGGAGCGATGCCGTAGTGCTGAATGCACGGATCGGATGATCGTGGCCACGGACGATGAGCGGATCCGCAAAGAAGTAGAGCGGATCGGAGGAGAAGCGGTCCTGACCCAGGCTGGCCATCACAGTGGCACGGAGCGCAGCGCAGAAGCCCTGATCAGTGAAAAAGAAGATTGGGACCTTGTTATCAACGTCCAGGGCGACGAACCTTTTATTTTACCGGAACAGATCGACCGCCTGGCATCCCTCTTCGAGGATCCCGGACCGGGGATAGGCACCCTAGCATGCCGAAATGCGGACCAAGAGGCATTCGAGGATCCCAACCGGGTCAAGGTCGTATTTGCTCCCGACGGACGGTCCCTCTACTTTTCAAGGAGCCCCCTTCCTTACGACCGGAACAATACCGGAAAAGGCTTTTACCAACACATCGGGATCTATGCCTTTCGCGCTCATATCCTTCAAGAAATAACCAGCCTCGAACGAACCCCTTTGGAACAGATAGAAGGATTGGAGCAATTGCGCTGGCTCGAGCACGGATACAACGTATATGTCGCCCTAAGCAAGAGCCATCATTCCGGTATCGATGACCCTTCGGACCTTGAACGGGCGCGGAAAGAAGTTCGGCAAGAGAATGGGATGGATGAGTACGGATCCGCTTAATTTGTAAGGAAGCTATGGAAGAACTTTCCACCCATATCCGTACGCTCCTGAGAGACCACGACCGGGCCTTTATCCCAGGTTTCGGTGGTTTTGTAAAGGAGCGGGTCCCTGCCCGTATCGATCGCGACCGGGACCTCTTCCTTCCCCCTTCCTGCACCCTCTCTTTCAACCAAAGCCTCGATAAGGAGGACGGACTCCTGGCCGAACAGATCCTAAGAACGGAAGGGACCGATTTCGAGAACGCCAAAAGAAGGATCCGGGAAGCAGCCGATGAATGGAAAGAGAGCCTTCACCGCTTCGGGCGTATCGAACTTGAAGGGATCGGGATCCTTTATCGGGATGAAGAGGACCGGACCCACTTCGAACCCGACCCCGAACCGGAGCTCGAACCATCCGGGTATGGGCTCCCGAGCTTTTACGTTCGGCCTGTAAGGAAAATGACCCCCATCCCTGAAAAAGATAGGGATGAGCAAGAAGAAAGAGAAAAGAAGCCTCCCTTCGAAGAAGAAGAGAAGAAGGAGGAGAGAAGGGGACCTATGATCAGCACAGGAATGCCCTTGAAACGGATCGCAGCCGTGGTGATCCCTTTGCTCTTGGTCATTGGATTCGGAGCGATCCGGATGAAAGTACTGCAAGAGGGGGCCAACTTTTCCGAGCTCTTTTGGATCGGTAACAGCGAAGAAGCCCACTACGTCCCCCGAAATGAAAGCTCTTTTCCCTCATTCACGGTGGACTTCCCTGAAAAGGAGGAAAAGGAACTTCCCTTCAGATTCCGCTTGGAACCGGATGGACGTGATTACATGGTGGTCCGGGACAACACGGCCGTGGCGGAGAACGAAAAAGCATCCAAAGACGAACGGGCTTCTTACTTCGTCGTTGGAGGGTGTTTCGAAGTGAAGGCGAATGCGAAAGGAAGGGTCAAGCGGCTGGAACGGAACGGCTTCCCTGCTCGGATCCTGGACCGCAAGCGCAACGGCCTTCACGTGGTAGCTTTCGATGCTTATTCAGAAAAGGAGAACGCGCTGGAGGGATTGACAAAAGCCCGTGGGACCATGCCAAAGGCCTGGCTCCTTCACTGGCCCTGAGCCTTCAACTCTTGCACCGTCCGAAGAGCTCTCCTGAAGTGTTTCCGGAATTGGAACTGGGAATTAAGGACCGAACGGACCTTCCCTTCCCGATCGATAACAAAGGTGACCCGGGCCGGTAATACCCCCATGCTCTTTCCGACCCCAAAGGCTTTTCGGGCTTCGCCTTTATCATCGCTCAGCAAGCGGTAAGGCAAGCTGTGCTCTTTCCGGAACCGCCTGTGAGAACTCGCATCGTCAGCACTGACCCCTATCACCTCAGCCCCCGCCTCACGAAGCTCCGTATAACCATCTCTGAAAGCACAGGCTTCCTGCGCACAACCGAGCGTATGATCCTTTGGATAAAAGAAGAGCACGAGCATCGAGCTCTCCCAGAGCTCTGAAAGAACGACCCATTCCCCGCTCTCATCGGTCAGGCTGATATCCGGTGCATGATCACCTTTCCGTAACATCGGTCGTTCCTTTTTCTCCTTTCTGATCCGGTCCGCTAGTACTTCCTGCACCTTTCCCGCCTCTGATCCGACGATAAAGCAGAACGGCCAGATACAAGGCCAGGGCAAAGATCAATATCCCTAAGGTCCCCCAAAGCCAATCGATGCTGTCGCGGAGTACCACGATGAAGACGATGGAAACGAGGAAGATGGTCGCAACCTCGTTCCAGATCCGAAGCTTGAAACCTGAATACCGGACCCGATCCTTTTGAAACAGGAGGAAGAGGTAATGGTCCAGGACATGATAGAGCATGAGGAGAAATACCATGCCCAGCTTGAGATGCATGAACGGTCGACCCAACAGGGCGGGGCGCTCGATCAGCATCCAAATGCCGAAAAAGAGGGCGAGCACCATGGAAGGCCATGCGATCCCGTACCATAGGCGCTTCTCCATCACTTTGTACTGCTGCTGAAGGACCCGCTGGCTGAATTCGTCCTCATCGTAGGATTCACGATGGTAGACGAAAAGCCTGACCATGTAGAAGAGTCCGGAGAACCAGGTGACCACGAAGATGATGTGAAGGGCTTTCAGGACCTCGTAGCTCATGAGCGAAGGTTAAGCGGCTGCAAGTTAAAGAAGAAGGGGCGGATCGGGAAATTTCAGCTTCCTTCGGGCTCGCTATGGAAAAAGAGAAACCAGCCCGGGCAAGTTATGCCTCCTCCAGCCATATCGTGCTCCCGAACGAGACCAACGTGCTGGGGAATCTAATGGGAGGACAGCTCCTCAATTGGATGGACGTTACGGCGGCCATATCAGCTCATCGCCATTGCAAGCGAGTGGTCGTTACAGCTTCGGTCAACAACGTTTCCTTTCAGCATTCCATCGCACTCGGAGACATCGTGACCCTTGAAGCAAAGGTCTCCCGTGCATTCACTTCTTCGATGGAGGTCTTCATCGAGGTGTGGGTGGAACACCATCGGACCGGGGAACAGAAAAAGTGCAACGAAGCGAACTACATCTTCGTGGCGGTGGATCAAATGGGGGACCCGATCGAAGTGCCGCAGCTGTTACCAGAGACCGAGGAGGAAAAACAGCGCTATCAGGATGCTCTTCAGCGGCGGCAATTAAGCCTTCTTCTTGCAGGAAAGATCAAACCGGAACAAGCGACCGAGATCAAGGCGATGTTCCAGTAAGGAACTTCACTCGCCTTTTCGTATCACCTGATCGAGGGTTTTCAGTACTTGTTCCGGATCGATACCCCACATGCAGCGGAAATGTTCCTTGGGGCAAGCCGGATGACCAAGTTTGGAACAAGGCCGACAGGAAAGCCCCTTCACCTCGAAAATATGAGAGCGATCTTCATAACCGGGCATATAGGGGGTCATACCGAACGCCGGGACCGTGTTCCCCCAAAAGGAAAGGATCGGCCTTTTAAAGGCTGCTGCAATATGCATCATCCCCGTATCGTGTGTAAGAACAGCAGCGCTCTGGCGGATGAGGGAAGCGGATCCCGAAATACTGAGCTGCCCGGTCAGATCCACAACGCCAGCTCCACTAGCTCCTGCGATACGAGCACCCCGTTCCCGGTCCTCCTTTCCCCCCAGGAGAAGGACAGGTAGGTCGATGCGGCGACAAAGCTCCACGATCCGCTCCTCGGGAAGCTGCTTGGTCGCATGAGCCCCACCGATGGAAAAGCTGACAAAGGGGTCCCCAGCCTGTGCCCCGAACTTTTCAGGGGAGATCTCTTCTTCGGGGGGAATGAAATAGTCCAGTCCCCTTTCATCGTTATTCAATCCAAAGACACGGAGCGCACGAAAGTAGCGGTCGACCACGTGAAGGTCCGGAAGCTGATCGATGCCGAGGTTCACGAGCATCCATTTCTCCTTGTTCAGCTTGGGAAAGGTGGAGGTGGGACGTTTCAGAAGAGCGCGGATCCTAAGGGAACGAAGGCTCCGCTGCAGGTCGACAACATGGTCAAAACCTTCCTGCCTGAGTTCCCGAAGCAGTTCCTGTTCCTTTCCCTTCTCCCAACTATGGATCCGGTCCACTTTGGGGTGATGGCGAAGGATCTCCCGGAAATGGCCTTTTAGGAGGAAATGCAACTCGACGGGTTCCTGATAGGATCCTTTCAACACCCTTATCAAGGGTGTTGTGAGGACGATATCACCGATCGAACTGAACCTTATGAAGAGGACTTTTTTCACGGATCCCTTACGATCTCCTATTTTCGGGGCCAATATAGCGTAGCTTCCAAGATCAGGACCCACCTTATACGCTTCAGTCTTTCTTTAAAACCAAGATCAAGATCGCTCCATGATGCTCACGGACACCCATGCCCACCTCTATGCAGATGAATTCGCAGAGGATCGGGATGAAATGCTCCAAAGGGCTTTCAAAGCAGGGGTTGAAAGGATCTTTCTCCCGAACATCGATCCTACGACCACTGAAAAGATGAATGCCCTCGCCGAAGCTTATCCGGACAATTGCTTTCCCATGATGGGCCTCCATCCGGGATCGGTCGATGATAAATGGGAAAAGGCCATCGAGCACGTAGAAGAGGAACTAGACAAAGGCGGATATTGTGCGGTCGGCGAGATCGGGCTGGACTTTTACTGGGACAGCACTTATGCTGAAGAGCAGCGACAGGCCTTTCGGCGTCAGATCGACCTGGCAAAAGCCCATGGCCTTCCCATCGTGATCCACGTCCGAAATTCCTTCCGAGAGACCTTCGATATCGTAGAGGAAATGAACGACGCCTCGCTGAAGGGGGTATTTCATTGCTTCACCGGTGACCTGGAGGATGCTGAGGATATTATCGCCCTCGGGGGATTTCTCATAGGTATCGGAGGGATCCTGACCTTCAAGAATGCCGAGCTGGACGGCGTAGTAGAAAAGATCGGGCTGGACCACATGGTCCTGGAGACCGATGCTCCTTACCTGGCTCCTGATCCGAACCGCGGTGACCGGAACGAATCCTCTTATTTGCTCCACATCGCAGAACGGATGGCAGAAGTTCACGGGACCACTCCCAAGGAAATAGCGGAGGTCACCACGGAGAATTCGCGCGACCTTTTCGGTATTTGATGGGGAAGCAGCGATCGGTCCTGCTCATCTATACCGGTGGAACGATCGGGATGACCAGGGACCCCGAGAGCGGGACCCTGCGACCCGCCCAACTGAGTGAACTGCGAGCCCAGGTCCCCGAACTCGATAAGCTCGATCTCACGCTCGACAGTCATGCTTTTGAAGAGCCGATCGACTCTTCGGACATGACCCCTGAAGTGTGGAAGGAGTTGGCGGCTATCATCGAAAGGCAGTACGAGGCCTTCGATGGCTTTGTGATCCTTCACGGGACCGATACCATGGCCTACACGGCCTCCGCCCTCAGTTTCATGTTCGAGGGATTAGGGAAACCTGTTATCCTAACGGGATCTCAATTGCCGATGGAGATCCTTCGAACGGACGCTAAGGAGAACCTTTTAACCGCCATCGAGATCGCTTCAAGTTATGAGGACGGGGTGCCGCTCGTACCTGAAGTAGCGATCTATTTCGAGTCCAAACTACTGCGCGGGAACCGAACCTACAAGTTCAATGCGGAACATTTCGATGCATTTCGCTCGGACAACCACCCCTCGCTTGGAACGGTCGGTGTCCGGATCCAGATCCATCGGGAATACGTTTTACCGTTACCCAAAGGACCTTTCCGGGTGCGACCGTCGCTCGGGGATGCTATCAGTATTCTGACCCTTTTCCCCGGCATCCGGAAGCAGGACGTGGAACGAGTGCTCACCGCATCAGGGTTGAAGGTGTTGGTGCTTCAGACCTTCGGGGCCGGCAATGCGCCGACCTTTCCATGGTTCCGCGAACGGGTGGAAGCAGCTATCGAAGGAGGGCTCACTGTGCTCAATATCACCCAATGCCGGGCAGGACCTTCCTTGCAAGGTTATTACGAAGCCAGTGCTGAGCTGGAGCGGAGCGGTGTGATCGAAGGAAGGGACATGACCCTTGAAGCCGCTGTTACGAAATCGATGGTGCTTCTGGGGGATGATCCCTCGCCAGCAACTTTGAGGGAACGACTAGCTGAACCGCTTCGGGGAGAGCTAACCCCCGCATCATCCGCTGATCCCAAGGGATGAGAACGCAAAAGCGCTATGTTTTGACATCCCGTGCTTTTTATTACTTTTGGCAGCCGTCCAAGGGCTGGGCACAGTCCGGGACGTGGAACGGAGAGATGGCCGAGCGGTCGAAGGCGCACGCCTGGAAAGCGTGTATACCCTTCACGGGGTATCGAGGGTTCGAATCCCTCTCTCTCCGCATGCTGAAATGCAGCGAAGAACCTGTTCCAGCAAAATCCGCATAAAATGAAGACCAAGCAGTTCCTTTCATCGATCCCAGCGATCCTCCTTTTCTTATCCCTCCTTCCTGCACGACCAGTGGTCGCTCAAGATACCACAGGCAACCAGGAGGATACGACCGCTGCAGCGAGCGACACGGCTTCCAGCGATAGTGCCATGGCCTCCCAGGACACCAGCGCTAGCGATACGAGCGGTGCAGCTATGGCTGACTCCGGAAAGGAAGGCGACAAGAAAGTGAAAAAGGAAGAGACGATCCATCAGGTCATCAAGAACAAGTTCATCGAAGGAGGCCCTCGTTTCATGGCCTTCGTTCTTCTTTGCCTGATCGTCGGGCTCGCCCTCTCGATAGAAAGGATCATCTACCTGAACGTATCCACTACCAATACGGAGAAGCTTCTCAACCGCATCGAGAGTGCTTTAGCCAGCGGAGGGGTAGAAGAGGCCAAAAAGGTCTGCCGACAGACCAAAGGCCCGATCGCAAGCATCTTCTATCAAGGACTGGATCGCTCCCACGAAGGGGTTGATGTGGTAGAAAAATCGGTAATATCCTACGGAGGGGTTCAGATGGGATTGCTGGAGAAAGGGCTCTCCTGGATCCAACTCTTCATCGCGATCGCTCCGATGCTCGGATTTATGGGAACGGTCTTCGGCATGATCGAAGCATTCGACAACATCGCTCAGCAGAACAATATTTCCCCCCAGATCGTCGCCTCGGGTATTCAGAAGGCCTTGATCACGACGGTCTCCGGTCTCATGGTGGGGATCCTCCTTCAGATCTTCTACAACTACATCGTTTCGAAGGTCGACAGCATGGTGAACGACATGGAAGATGCCTCCATCTCGCTCGTTGACCTCTTGGTCAAGCACAACATCGCTAGTCGTCAAAACGATCAGTGATCGCTATGGAGTATCGCAATCTCAAGATGGTCCTGAACCTCCTGAAGACGGCGCTCGTCTTGCTCGGAGGGGCGCTTGCGGCTTTCATCATCACAGGCCAGGACATCGTCGGCAACCAAGGGGAACAAGTGAGCTATGCGCTTCAAGTGGCTTACATAGCAGTGGCCATCTGCGGTGGAGGCGCCGTTCTCTTTACGCTTTATCAGTTCGTGGTGAACTTCAAGCGTTCCCTGCCTTCTTTGGTCGGTGTTCTGATCTTCGGCGGGATCCTGCTGATAGCCTACAACATGGCATCCACCCATGGAGCGGACTTTTACGAGATCTCTGCTTCCCAGTCACAGGTCATCGGAGGAGGGATCATCGCGATCTATGTTTTCCTCGGGCTGGCCATCCTGGCCATCATCGTATCGGAAGTCGCTCGCCTCATCAAAGGAAGCAAAAGCTAGACCATGAGCCGGAAGAGAAGAGAAGGTCCCGGGGATGTGAACGCCGGCCCTATGGCCGACATCGCATTTCTGCTCCTCATCTTTTTCCTCGTGACGACCACTATGGACATGGACGAGGGGATCCTTCGGCAATTACCACCACCCACCGAGGAGGTCGACCCCCCTGATGTGACGGAGCGGAACATTTTCAAGGTGAAGGTGAATCGGCAGGATCAATTGCTCGTGGAGGAAGAGCTCATGAACCTATCCCAGCTCAAGGAAGCCACCAAACGCTTCTTCACGAATCCTACGAACAGCAAAGACCTTCCGAAGCTCCAGGTCGTAACCATGGAAAAGTGCAAGCAAAAGATCTCCTCCCTGGAGTCAAAGCTGGCACAAGCGGATGAGAGCGATAAACAGCCCATCAAAATGGAGTTGAAGAAATGGAAGGAGCGGAAGAAGGCCGTGGAATTGATGGGCAAGTTCAAAACGATCCCTAAGGACGCGCTCATCTCTTTGCGGAACGACCGGGGAACGTCTTACGATATGTACATCCAGGTTCAGAACGAATTAGCGGCCGCTATCAACGAACTCCGGAACGAATTGGTCAAGAACGACCCGGCATTCCAACGGTTCGACTCGCACGACGAATTGGATCCCAGCAACGTCAAACATCAGAAGTACATTAAAGCGGTCCGTCAAAAGTTTCCGCAGCGGATCTCAGAAGCTGAACCTACCGAAGTGGGTAAATAGTAAGCAAACGGGACGAAGGTCATGTCCAAGTTCAAAAGCAAAGGAAAAGGACGCGGGAGACAGGAGATAAGCACAGCCTCCCTTCCTGACATCATCTTCATCCTCCTCTTTTTCTTCATGGTGGTCACCACGATGCGGGAGACCGAACGAAAGGTCCGAGTGGAAAAGCCCGAGGCGTCCGAGGTCACCAAGCTCGAAAAGAAATCCCTCGTAGACTATATTTACGTAGGGCCTCCTTTTAATGAACGCTACGGGACAGCACCCCGGATCCAATTGGACGACGCTTTTGCGTCCCTCAAGGATATTCAACCCTGGGTCAAAAAGAACCGCAAGAAAAGAAAGGAAGCTGAAAGGCCCCTTATCACCACTTCCCTGAAAGTGGACAAGAAGACCGAAATGGGGATCGTTACGGATATCAAACAGGAACTCCGCCAAGCGAAGGCCCTCAAGATCAACTACTCCACGAATCGGAGGGCCCGGGAGGATCGCTAGCCTTTTCTTTCTTTTTCCTTATTCCCCTGCGATCAATTCTCGCATCCCCTCTTTGATGCGGTCACCGATAGCGTACATGACAGGGACCATGACGAGTGTCAGGAAAGTGGCGAAAGTCAGGCCGAAGATCACCGTCCACGCCATCGGCCCCCAGAAGTTGGCATTGTCTCCCCCGAAGAATATATCCGGTTCCAAGCTGGAGACCAGCCCGTAGAAATCGATGTTCATGCCGCTCGCTAACGGAATAAGCCCGAGAACGGTGGTAATGGCGGTGAGCAGAACGGGACGCAAACGGATGCGCCCCCCTTCTACGATCGCTTCGAAACCCTCGCCAGAGTTCAACGGAGCTCCTTTTTCCTGCTCTTTGTATCCTTTATAAAGGTCGATGTAATCGATCAGAACGATCGAGTTGTTCACCACGATCCCTGCCAGGGAAACGATCCCAATACCGGTCATGATCACCACGAAGTCCATACCGGTAATACCAAGTCCCAAAAAGACCCCCGTGGTACTGAAAAGCACGGAGATCACGATGATAAGAGGCTTTATCAGAGAATTGAACTGGGAGACCAGGATGAGGGCGATCAGTGAGACGGCTATCAAAAGGGCGTTCTGAAGGAAGGCCATCGATTCTCCCTGCTCCTTTTGCTTGCCGGTGAACTCATAGTCATACCCTTTCGGAGGATCGTAGTTCCGTGCGAGGATCCCTTCGATCCTTTCATTGATCTCGTTGGAATTGTAACCTTCAAGGACGTTCGAGTAGACCGTTATCACACGTTCCATCCCTTTCCGTTTAATGGAACCGTAAGTGGTATTGAAGCGCGCATCAGCCACCGAAGAGATGGGCACCTGAACGATCCTTCCCGATCCCGGATCCCGGAACGTGATCCGCTGGTCCATCAAGCTTGAAATATCCTGACGGTATTTCTTTTCCGCTATCAAACGGATGTCGTGGTCATCCTCGCCTTCTTTGTATTTGGAGATCTCCTTGCCGAGGATGGCGGTACGGAGCTCCCTCCCGATCTGCGAGGTGGATACACCATAGCGTCCAGCACGCCCACGGTCGATGGCCACTCGCATCTCCGGTTTCCCTTTGTCCACATCGGTCTTCAACCCCTCGATCCCAGGAATGTCGTGTGAAGCGATGAGCCGCTTCATTTCTTCAGCCTCCCTGAAAAGGGTCTCTAGGTCAGGCCCCCTCAGTTCGATGTTGATCGGCCGCCCGACCGGAGGACCTTCCCGGTTCTTTTTCACCGTGATGCTAACGCCCGGACGCTCTTTGAGTTTGCGGGAAACTTCTTTCATGACCGCCCGGGTGCTCTTTCCGTTCCTTTCTTCGTACTTCACGAAAGAGACCGTGATCCGGGCCCGCTCCGGAGTTTTACCCTGCCCCATGGATTCAGGGCCGGCCGCAGGATCTGATGTACCCTTTCCGACATTGGCGACCATCGAGGTCACGATCTCTTCGTGCGGCTCTAGGATCTTCCGCAACTCTTTTTCTATTTCGCGAGCAACGGAATCTGTAGCAGATATATCTGTTCCGACCGGCATTTCGGCGAACACGTTGATGTACTTCGGTTGATTGACCGGGAAGAACTCCGTTTCCGGATCGCTCTGGAAATAGGACCAAATGGAGAAGATCATGAGCAGAACCGTCCCGATAAGGAAAGCATAAGGCCGCCATGAACGAAGTGCAAAACGAAGCGTGACGATGTAGATCCGCTCGAGGAAAGGCAGGAAACGGTGTTGAAAGGCATGAGCGATGGGCCCGAGGATGTAATGGTCCAGAAGGATCAGTATCGCGAACAAGGTTAAGATGTTCCCTAAAGCGATGGAGATGAAGGAATAGGAAACGACCGCAAGTCCCACGGAAATGCCGGAAGCGATCCATCGGCGTTTCCGGGTTTCCGCAATGCTCCGCTTGCTTTCACGACGCAAAAAGGTCCGCGCAACGACGGGATTGATGACCAATGCTACGAAGAGGGATGAAGCGAGCACGATGATCAGGGTAATAGGGAGGTAGAACATGAATTCCCCGATGATCGAATCCCAGAACACCAGCGGGAAAAAAGCCGCAAGGGTGGTGGCCGTGGAACTGATGATCGGAAGGGCGATCTCCCCGATCCCTTTTCGGGCCGCCCTGAAGGCTGAAAGGCCTTCCTCGTGATAATGGCGGTAAATGTTCTCGATCCCGACGATGGCATTGTCCACCAACATCCCCAATGCAAGGATCAGAGCAAAAAGGATGACAAGATTGAGGGGATAGCCGAGTCCCGAGATGATCAGGAAGGAAAGGAACATCGACATAGGGATCGCGATCCCAACGAAAAGAGCGTTCCGAAAACCCAGGAAGAAATAAAGCACGAGGGTGACCAGGATGACACCGGAAATAATGTTGTTCTCGAGGTTCGAGATCTGGCTCTTCACCTGATCGCTCTGATCGTTCGTGATGGTGACGTTCAGATCTTCGGGTAGATAGTTGGCTTTAGCCTCATCGAGAAGCTCGTTCACGTTCTCCGTAGCGAGCAAGAGATTCTCTCCACCTTTTTTGATGATATCGAGGGACACGACCGGATCGCCGTCCAATCGCGCATAGCTCTCCCGCTCCTTATAACCGTCCACGACCTCTGCCACCTCGCTCAAATGCACCACACTGCTACCCTCGTCCTTTACCACTATATCCCGTATTTCCCGTACGTTATCGAACTCCCCCTGGATCCGTACCGAGCGCTGTTTGTTCCCCAGCGTAAGATCGCCGGCACCGATGGAGGCATTCTCGCTGACCACAGCATCCTGGATGTCCCGAAAGCTAACCTTTCGGTTCTGCATCGCGTGGAGGTCGGCATTGATGCGTATCTCCCGCTCCAGGTCCCCTTTTATCTCGGCCTCATTGATCCGTGGAAGCGATTCGATCCGTTCCTGAAGCTCCTCAGCGTATCGCTTCAGATCGGTCAGTCCCATCTCTCCGGAAAGGTTGACGTTGAAGATGGGGAAGCGGCTAAAGTCGACCTCTCTTACGTTAGGGTCCTGATCAAGGTCATCGGGAAGCTCGCTCTTGGCTTTATCCACCGCATCCCGAACGTCTATAAGCGCATTCTGAACGACCACTTGTGGGCTGAACTCGACAACGACCGCAGAGAACCCTTGTGTGGAAGTGGAGTTAAGCTCCTCGATCCCTTCCACGTCCTCGATCTCCTTTTCGAGCGGACGCGTTATCAGATTCTCCATATCCGCGGGTGAATTCCCGGGATACCGCGTGCTCACATAGATGGTCGGGATCTCGATATCGGGGAACAACTCCTTGGGAAGGGAGATATAGGATCCGATCCCCATCAGGACAACCAGGAAAGTGAGGATGAAGGTGCTCGTACTGTTCTTAAGGGCGAGGTCCGTTAATCCGAAAGAACGCTCCTTATCCTGCTCACCCGCATCTCCCGCTCGCTTCATTTCTCGCCGCTTCTTCGTTGAGCGGTCATTCCCTCCTGCTCCCGCACAGCAGCTCCGTCGGTGACCTGATCATAACCAGCGACCACTACCCGGGCTCCCCCTTCGATCCCTTTCCTGACCAGGGAGCGCCCGTCCTGGGATGGCCCGAGTTCCACATAACGTTTCTTCGCCGTATCCGAAGGGGTGACCACGTAAACGTATTCTCCTTCGGGATCGGTTTGTATGATCCCGGAAGGGACGAGCAATGCACTATCGGTCTTGAAGGAGGTGAAGCGCAACTCTGCACTAAGATTGGGCTTGATGATACGCTCTTCCGTATTGCGGATCTTTACACGGGCCTCGAAGGTGCGATCCTGGGGGTCGATGTGATCGCCCAGGCTGTGGATCCCTCGGAAAAAACTGATACTCAGCACCGGAAAGCTTACCTTCACGCTATCGCCCACCTTCACTTTTCCCAAATAGCGTTCGGAAAGGTCGGCCTCTACGAAAAGTTTCTCGAGCCCCACGATGTGCGCAATAGGACTGGAAGGAGCAGCATATGCTCCCTGTTTCAACCGGAGTTCCTCAACTACTCCCGTAATGGGCGCTTTGATGCGGGTCATCTCCAGTTCTTCCTCCAATGAGATCTTCTTTTGCCGCAAGGTCTCCATCCTGTTCTTGGCGTTGAGGTATTCGACCTCGGAACCGATCCCCTTTTCCTTCCACAGCCGTTCCTGTTTCTTATACAGGGTCCTTGCGTGCTGATAACGGGCCTCCACTTCGGCCAACCTGCTTTCCAAGACCGACCGGTTCTGACGAGCTATGAGCTCTCCTTCCTCGACGCGCTCGCCTTCTTCCACAAGGATCTCTTTGAGGACCCCTTGCCGCTCGGCGCTCAATAAAACCTCCTGGTCGGCTTTCACGGCACCGGTGACATGGAAATAATGCGAGAAGGGGACGGGTTCCATCCGCTTCGTCCGCACCAATACGCGGGGGCCTTTGCTACCCTTTCCACTATCGGTACGGTTCAAACGCCGCTCGATCGAATCGACCTGTTCCTGGAGTTCCTTCAAGCGCACTTTTTTCTTGCTGAGCTCTGCTTTGAGCTTTTTATCCCCGGTTTCCCCAGCTCCCTGGCATCCAACGAGCGTGAAGAGTATAAAGAAGAACGGGGGATAAAGGATGCTTTTGAACGGTTCCATTAGTATTTTCCAAGGATCTCTTTAAGTTCGGTCCGAGCATGCAAAAGCTCCCGGGCGGAGCGGATGTAAGCCCTCCGGTCCTCCAGGTACTGGTTCTTGGTCTGGGTGACCTCGAGGCTGCTGACCGTGCCAGCCCGGTGCTTATCGATCGTTCGCTCCAAAATGCTTTTGGACAGATCGAGGGCTTTCTTTTGCTTCTCGAGTTCCTCGCTGTATTGGAGGTATCGGCTCTTCGCGTTCCGATGATCGGTCCTTAGCTGCTGGTCCACCTGTTCTTGTTCCACCTCTGCCTGTAGCCGATCGACTTTCGCTTTCTGAGCCTGAAAGAGTTTACGACCACTATTGAAGATGGGGATACTGACCTTTACCCCCGCTACGGTCTGAGGATACCACTTGCCATTCGCGTCATCGAAAAAGTTGAACTCATCGCGCTGAGCGTTCTCCTGATAATTGAAAAAAGCGCTCAGATCAGGCAGGAAGTCCACTTTTTCGTTCTTGAAATTCAGATGTTTGAGCTGCACTTGGGTGCTAGCGATCTGATGGTCGATGTGCTCTTTGGGGTGAAAAGTCCGTTCCATAAGCTTTTCATCATCGCCTCCCTCAAGCACTCCCTGTAGGCTATCCGTTAACACGAGGGAATCCTTAGCTGGTATTCCAGCGAGCAGTTTGAGGGACCGTTTCGCTCTGCGGACCCCTTTTTGGGCCCCTTTAACGGAATTTTCCATATTGATGAGGGTGCGCTCCAATTGATCCCGTTCTTCCCGTGATGTCACTCCTTCCTGGTACATGGCATCCGTCTCCTCATAAAGAGACCGTATGTTCTGGATCGTTCGCTTTAGGCTTTTCAACTCAGCACGAGCAGAAAGGGTGCTGATGTAGGCGTTCGCCACCCTTCTTTTGGTCTCCATGCGGTTCTTTTTCACCCGTTCCTCCGCAACCCGCTTGTAGGTTTTAGAGGCTTGAAGACCAACGAAATAAGATCCATCAAAGAGGAGTTGCTCGGCTTGGATCTGATACCGGGCATTGTGTTTCGTTCCGAACTTGACCTCGGCGAATTCACCGGGCGGACCTCCGAAGAACTCGGCAGGGATCAGATTGACCGGGCGATCGATGAAATTCTCGTAATTGCCGGAGACGCGCACTTGAGGAAGACCGATAGCAGTAGTGGCCTGTACGTCCTTTTTGGCCTTTTTGACCTCCTTTTGAGCGATGCGCACCCGATGGCTATGCTCCCCCGCATATTTCCGCAGATCTTTCAGCCCCATACGGTGAACCTCGCTCGTATCCTCCTTTGCTCCCTGAGGAAGAACGAAAAATGGAAAGAAAAGGAACAGCGTTATCGTAAAGAAATCGGAGGCTCGCATCTTCAGGAAACTTCGAAGTTCATATGTCCCTCCTTCCAATCTTTATAAAGCTGATCACGCCCTTTGTCACTGACCACCCCGAGCATATGATAGAAGAACATCTCTTGATACACCCTTGTGAAGGAATAGCTTTCGGGAGGGAACAATCCTCCGTGGAATACCACATCGATCCGATAGGTGTAGATCCGAGCGATCACACCGGGATCGAAGTCCTTCCGATAGAGCCCTTCCTCAATACCCCGATCGAGGTTGTCCTGCACATATCCTACGACCTCTTCGTTCTTGAATCTCAGAAATACGTCCCAAGCCCGGGGATAGTATTTTTCCAGATCGTAATGGATCGAAGGATGGACCTCCCCTAGTAGGCTGATCAAGTAGCGACCGAACTCGAAACTTTCACGGATCGCATCATGCCCTTCACCCTGTACTGCTTTGACTTTCTTGCGCTGTTTTGAACAGTCATACTCCATCACTTGCTTCACCAGGTCCTCTTTGTTCTCAACGAACTGATAGAGGGTCTTTTTTGAGACCCGAAGCCCTTTCGCAACGTCATCCATGGTCATGCTCTTGAACCCATAACGCAGCAGAAGCATCCGGGCTTCGTCTAATATGGTGGAAAGGCCCTTTCCCATTTCGATCGGGATAGCGCGAATCTAGGAGCTTTTTCAGAGAACGGAACAAAAAAACTTAAAAATGTTTCCAACGTTCCATGCACTCCTTATCCGATCTTGCTCGGACCAAAGGATCGGCGTAAATTCACGATCTTGAGGGGACTATGAATTCGTGAAAAGGAAAGAGTACATAGCAGGGCTCTTCTTCGGGCTTTTTTTTCTTGGGGTTCTTGCTCCCAGCTCAGGCCTGGGAAGCACTCCGAAAGGGGAAAGGCTCTTTATGCCCAATAAGGGACAATGGCACCAGGAGGTGCGGTTTCGGAGCAGGGTTCCCGGCGGCGACTTCTTCATCGGTGAGAAAGGCTTCACCTATCATCGCGTGGACCGCCAGGAACTCCATGAGCTTCACCATCAACTTTCAGGGAAGCAGGACCTTGACCTCTCCGAAATACGTATCGATGCACATGCTGTGAAAGTAGAGCTTTTGGGAGCGTCTTCTTCTCGCTTTGAAAAAAAAGGGCGCTCTTCCTATTACGCCAACTTCTATCAGGGGAAGGATCCGCGGGATTGGGCTGAAAGGGTTCATTCATACGGAACGGTACGTATGAAAGGGATCTACCCGGGCATCGACCTGCGCTTCGAGCGCGAAGCGCGGGGCATCAAGTATACGTTCGAGCTGACAGGGAAGGGGGATCCTTCCCGCATCGCCCTCGGCTATGAAGGAGCTGAGGACCTTCGCATCACAAAGGAAGGTCAACTTCACATTCAGACCTCCATGGGCACGATCATCGAAAAAACCCCCCGTGCTTATCAGTGGAAGGAGGGGAAAAAAGAGCTGGTTCCCTGTCGCTTCGTAAAAAAAGGGGATACGGTCCGCTTTCACTTCCCAGAAGGATACAGAAAAGGGAGCCCGCTCCTTATAGATCCCAGCGTGATATTTGCCAGCTATACTGGATCAACATCCGACAATTGGGGGAATACGGCGACCTTCGACAAAGACGGAGCGCTCTATGCAGGAGGAACGGTGTTCGGAGGAGGTTATCCCACGACGAGCGGTGCTTATCAGCTCAATTTCGGCGGGGGTAGCTCCAACGGCCTTGGCTGCGACGTCAGCATTTCCAAGTTCGCACCGGACGGGAGCTCCCTGCTCTACTCCACTTACCTCGGCGGCTCGAAGAACGAACTTCCGCACAGCTTGGTGGTCAACGGGCAGAACCAGCTTTATGTACTGGGATCCACAGGCTCCTCGGATTTTCCGACCGATAGCAATGCGGCCTTCCCGAACTTTTCGGGAGGAAGCAATGGTACTGCTTTTGGGGCCATCCCGTTCGGCAATGGGACCGATGCTTTTATCAGCAAGTTCGCTTCGGACGGAACTGCCCTCCTGGCATCGACCTATATGGGAGGGAGCGGCAATGATGGACTGAACGAGGCCAGCTCCCTCAACTACAATTACGGCGATATCCTGCGCGGGGAAGTGGAAGTTGATACTGCCGGCAATGCTTACCTGGTCTCCACCACCCGATCAAGCGACCTTCCTGTAAGCCCAACTGCCATGCAGGATTCCCTGGCCGGAGGGCAGGACGCGTTCGTCACCAAGTTGAGCTCTGACCTTTCCAATGTGCTCTTCTGCAGCTACTACGGTGGGAGTGCAGCCGATGCCGGATATGCGATCGAAAGGGGAGGAGGAACGGGGATCTATATCAGCGGAGGTACGAAAAGCAGTGACCTCAAGATGGCTCAGGGTTGGAAGACCAGTTCTCAGGGAGCTGAGGACGGATTCGTCGTTCAATTCGATGCTTCGGCGAGTAGCGTCCTCAATGGTTCCTACATAGGGACTTCTTCTTACGATCAATCCTACTTCGTAGCCCGGGACAGCAGCAATAACATTTTTCTTTACGGGCAGAGCACCGGCACCTACCCGGTCAGCAATGCAAGCTATAGCAATCCCAATAGCGGACAGTTCATCCAAAAGCTCTCCCCCGATCTCAGCAATTCACTTATGTCCACCGTCTTCGGCACCGGCAGCGGCAAAGTGGACATTTCCCCTGCGGCTTTCATGGTAAGCGAATGCAACAACATCTACCTTTCCGGATGGGGTGGACAGGTCAATCAAGGGCACGGAGTGAACAGCAGTTCCACGAACGGCCTTCCCACCACGAGCAATGCGTATCAGAGCAGTACCGATGGGAGCGACTTCTACCTCATGGTCCTGGGGAGCAATGCCTCAAATCTGAAATACGCTAGTTTCTTCGGAGGAGGCACGAGTCAGGAACATGTGGACGGGGGCACGAGCCGTTTCGACGATAACGGGGTCGTTTACCAGGCGGTATGTGCAGGATGCGGGGGTAACAATGATTTTCCTACCACACCTGGCGCTCATTCAAGCACGAACAACAGCAACAACTGCAACCTCGCTGCTTTCAAGTTCGACATGTCCGAAGTGAACGCTAATATCCAACCCAAAGATCCACCCATCGCCTGCAAGCCGGACACTTTCTCCTTCAACTTTTCCGGTACGGGCGGAAACCTCCATTTATGGGACTTCGGCGATGGAAGCAAGGACACGGGGACGAATGTTTCCCATTTTTTCCAGGATACGGGAACTTATCAGGTGACCCTCGTCGTCATGGACACCCTTACTTGCGAAGAGCCGGATACCGCCAAAACAAAAGTGAGCATTTTTCCTCCGATCCCCCCATCCGCGGATTCTGTCTCCTCTATATGCCCCGGGGATAGCGTGCAACTGAATGTGGACGGCGGGATCGACCCGAAATGGAGTCCCGTCGACTCCCTCTCAGACCCGAACGTCACCGACCCTGTCGTATATCCGGATACCAGTACCCAGTATCAGGTCACGCTCAAAGGTTGCGCAACGGATTCGACGGTGGTCGAGGACACTTTGAACGTAACGGTGCCCGTCCACTCGATCAATTCCTATGCATACGGGGACAGTACAATATGCAAGGGGGATACGGTGAAACTCCATGCTCAGGGAGGCATTTCCTACGATTGGGATCCTGACACGAGCTTGAACGATACCGCTGTAGCCGATCCTTTGGTCTTTCCCCAGGACAGTACAGCTTACCGGGTACGGATCATCGATAGCAACGGATGTGCGAACAGGGACACGGTTACGATCGCTCTCCATCCATCCCCATCTTTCGAGCCTCAGGACACGACCATCTGCAAAGGGGATAGCGTCCAGCTGGATCCCGAAGCTTCTAGCTCAGCCACTTATCTGTGGAGTCCCTCCACGGGCCTTAGCGATAGCACTGCAAAGAACCCCATCGCGTCAGTGACCGACAGCACCGTTTATCGGATCGAAATGACAAATACCAACGGTTGCAGTTCGGTGGACAGTTTATTCCTGAACGTTCATCAGGATCCCTACCTATCAGCGCGGGATACCGCGGTTTGCAAATTCGATACCGTGAAACTGGATATCGATGGTGATACGGGGTCTTATCTATGGACCCCCTCTAAGCACTTGAGTGACCCCACTATTCAAGATCCTACCGTGGTGGCCTTCGATACGACCTTGTATAGCATCAGTCTCACCGATACGAACGGTTGCGTTTCGAAGGATACCCTCACCCTGAACGTCCCCGATCCTCCGGAAATCTCCCTCCATTCCGACACCGCTATATGTCGAGGCGACAGCACGGAGCTCTGGGTGAAAGGTGGTGTGACCCAGGAATGGAGTCCATCCTTTTCACTCGACGACAAGAACAGTTCTGACCCCTTAGCTTATCCGGACTCGAGCACCTTGTACAAGGTTGTCGTCAAGGACAGCCTGGGATGTGAGAACGCTGACAGCATACAGGTCAACACCTTATCACTGCCGGACATAAGCAGCTCCCCGGACAGCTTCATCTGTCTTGGGGACTCCCTTCGGATCGGAGCGAGCGGTGGGGTTTCCTATACCTGGACCCCGGATAGCTCCATGAGCGACAGCAGCAGCTCCGATCCCTTGGTCTGGCCGAGATCCCATACAGATTACAAGGTGGTCGTAACGGATGCAAAAGGCTGCGAGGATCAGGATACCGTCCGTATCGAAGTGGATACCACCAAGCCAGACCCGATGAGTTCGGCAGACACTACGATATGCAAGTGGGATACGGCCTCCCTATGGGCTGAGGGGGGACGGATCTACGAGTGGACGCCCAGTAAAGGGCTAGCCAACCCGGACAGTGCGAGCACTTCCGCTTCTCCTCTGCAGAACACCCTTTACGTTGTAGAGATGAAGAACGGATGTGGGGTAGGCTTCGATTCTACAGCAGTGACCCTTCAAAAACCGGAGGCAAAAGTGGGGCCGGACACGCTGATATGCGAAGGGGACCGGAAAGTCTACCTTCGGGCCAGCGGTGGAAAGAATTATCGATGGGAGCCGGCGGAACTTGTTGAGGATCCGGATTCCGCTTCTACGATCGCTCGAGCCAAAAGCAGCATGGAATTCCTCGCCATCGTCAGTGACAGCCTGGGCTGCAGGGACACGGGAAAAGCGAGTGTAACGGTCTCCCGGAACCCGGAGTTATGGGCTGGGTCCGACCGAAAGGTCGAATGGGGATCGAAGATCACCTTGAGTGCTGAAGGGGAGAAAGGGAACTACGTATGGCATCCCGGACATTTCTTCGAAGACTCCGCTTCATCCTCCGTAAGCTTCAGGCCGAAGGACCACGGGGTCTTTTGGGTGGAATTGACGGATAGCAACGGGTGCCGAACGATCGACAGTCTCCTTATCGAAGTCTCAGGGAGCCTCTATGCTCCCAATGCTTTCACCCCGGACGGCGATGGTATCAACGATGAATGGCAGGTAAAAGGGGAAAAGATCGAGAAATTCCACCTGCGGATCTACGATCGTTGGGGTGAACTCCTTTTCGAAACCCGGGACATGAGCGATGGATGGAGCGGGAAAGTGGACGGACACCGGGCTAAACCCGACGTCTACGTGTACAAGATCATCTATACCGAAGAGTACCGCCCTCACGTAGAAAAGGAAAAGGTCGGACACATCACCCTCGTCCGCTGATCAGAAGAAGCTAGGAAGAGCTGTCCACCCTTGGGAGCTTCAAACGAAGCGCTCGTCCACTTCCATGACCGTTCCGCATTTATCGCAGGTGCGGTTCTCTTCCGAGCCGTAGAATTCCTTAAAGACCGGGAGAAAGTCCTTTTCGATGTCCTCGAGCTTGAAGTAGCGGTCAAAAAGAAGATGGTTGCAGTTGTCGCAGTACCATTGAAGGCCGTCCTTATGATGTTCCTCCCGCACTCGCTCGAGCACCAAGCCCACGGTGTTCTCCGGGCGCATCGGACTATGGGGCACTTCCGCGGGGAGAAGGAACATATCCCCCGGACCGATCTGGAGATCCTTTGGTTGTCCTTCTTCCTGAATACGTACCGTGATCGTCCCTTCCAGCTGATAAAAGAGCTCTTCGGTCTGGTTGTAATGATAATCCTTTCGAGCGTTGGGACCACCTACGATCATTACGATATGGTCCTGCCCAGCAGGATAGAGGTTCTTGTTCCCGACCGGGGGTTTGAGGAGGTCCCGGTTCTCTTCCACCCATTTTTGTAGGTTGAACGGTCGTTCGATGGCCATAGCTTTTGTTTTAGGATCTCTTCCGGCCCAATTTATAAAAAACGAGGCGTGGCAGGAACAGGATCCTTATCATTGCGAACATGGAACTCGACCTGACCGGAAAGCGAGCCTGGGTCTGTGCAGGCAGCGCGGGCATTGGCAGAGCTACGGCCAATGCACTGGCGCGCGAAGGGGCCAGCATCACCCTCCTTGGACGCGATCCCTCCAAATTGGACCCCGTTCTTCAGGAACTCCCGGGTGCGGATCGCCAGCATGGAAGCATCGTTGCAGACCTTTGGGACCCCGACGGGCTGGAGCAAGCATTGAAGGAACATACCGAGGAAGAACCCCCACCAACGATCCTGATCACCAACAACGGCGGCCCACCTGGAGGAAGAGCTTACGATGCTGAGCGGGAAGCTTATGAAAAGGCTTTTGGAGCTCACCTTATCGTTCCGCAAATGCTCGTACGCCAAGTAGTTCCAAAAATGCAGGAAGAGGGGTACGGGCGGATCGTGAACGTGATCTCGACCTCTGTCAAACAGCCCATCCCCGGCCTCGGTGTCTCCAATACGGTACGCGGGGCCATGGCCAATTGGGCCAAAACGCTTGCTGGCGAACTCGGACCGGACGGTATCACGGTGAACAACGTGCTCCCCGGATTCACGAACACTGCTCGATTGGAAGCGATCGTGGAAAAGCGCTCTGAAAAAGAGGGAAAAAGCCCCGAAGAAGTCCGAAAGGCCATGATGAACAGCGTCCCATTGGGAAGGCCTGCAGAACCACAGGAGACCGCCGATGCCATAAGCTTCCTCGCCTCTCCGGCCGCTGGATACATCAGTGGCGTGAACCTACCTGTGGACGGGGGAAGGACCGGTTCATTGTAAAGTTGCTGCTACAATGCTGAAGCTCAGCATCAAGGGAACCCGGACCCCCTTAGTTGCTCGCTCCGTCATCTTTCACCGTAAGCTGAAAACCTCGCCCGTGTACGTTATCGATCCGAATGTTGGGGTCCTCCTTAAGGTATTTCCGGAGACGTGTGATGTAGACATCCATGCTGCGGCCGGAGAAATAACTGTCGTCCCCCCAGACCGCCTTTAAAGCCTCTTCCCGCTCGAGCAGTTGGTTCTTCCTCCGGCAGAGCAAAAGGAGCAGATCGTTCTCCTTGGAGGTCAGTTCCACCCTATCTCCATTCCGGGTGAGGATGCGGTCCCGATGATCGAACTCATAGCTACCGATGGTGAAACGGTAAGGCTCCCCTTCCACTTCCTCCTGTTTTCCAACCCGCTTTAAAACAGCTTGTACCCGGGCCAAAAGTTCTTCCATACTGAAGGGCTTCGTGATGTAATCGTCAGCCCCTGTCTTGAAACCCTGGAGCGTATCCTCCTGCATCGTCTTGGCGGTGAGGAAGATCATGGGGATATGTTCGTCCAATGCTCGAATATCGCGGGCTAGAGAAAAACCATCCTTCACGGGCATCATCACATCAAGCACGAGAAGATCGAAGGACTCCTCCTTAAAAGCCTTGTAACCTTCCTCACCGTTCTCTCGCAACTCCACTTCATACCCCTTGGCTCCGAAGTAGTCGCGGAGCAGTTGGCCAAGGTTGGGATCGTCCTCCACCAAAAGGATGCGGTCTTTGTTCTTCGCTTCTTCACTCATGAGCTTGCTTCAGGTATTTCAGGTCGAATTCCGGTACCAGCATTTCGTTCGGCAAGGGGCAGCAGGATCCGAAAGCGGGTGCCTTTGCCAGGCTCGCTGTGAACGTGAACCTCCCCGCCATGCTTGTCCACAATGACCTTAACGTAACTGAGTCCGAGACCGGTACCTTTCACATTGTGCACATTGCCGGTAGGGACCCTATAAAGGCGATCGAAGATCTTCTTTTGTTCCTCTTTTCGGATCCCGATCCCCGAATCAGCTACTTCCAATTCAACAGCTCCGGAACGATCCCTCGTTCTTACCGCGATATGGGGATGCTCGGAAGAATACTTCAACGCGTTGTCCAAAAGGTTATAGATCACGTTGACCAGATGGATCCGATCCCCCTTCAGTTCCGTTCGCGTTGCTCGGAGCTCTTCTTCGAGGCTACCTCCCTGTTGCTGCACTTGCATCCGGATATTGTGGACCGCTTCCCTTACTACCTGATGAAGATCGAGCCGCTCCCATTTCATTTTTAGCTCACCCCGATCGAGAACGGCGCTTCGCAATACGTTCTCCACGAGCACCCCAAGCCGTTTGTTCTCATCCTGGATCATCCGTACGTAATCCTTGCGCTTCTCACTTTGCCCGATATCCGGATCCTGCAGGGCTTCTGCGGCCAGTGATATCGTAGATATCGGGGTCTTGAACTCGTGGGTCATGTTCCCGATCAAGTCGTTCTTGATCTCTGAGAGCTTCTTTTGCCTGAGGATCGTGTAGATGGTGTAGCTGAAAGCGAGAATGATGATGAGGATCAGCAAGGCTGAGCCACCCAGCATAAGCCACATCGTCTGAATGAGATAACTACGCTGATCGGGAAAATAAATGCGCAGGAAGCGGGTCGGGGCAAAGAAATCCCCAGGAAAGAGGCGGACCATGAAGACATCCTTCCCTTCGTCGGATCTCAGGGTGGAAGCATCCGCTCCTTCGGATAGGTAGAGCGCACCACCGAATCGATCGAAGATGCCGAAGCGGTAGTCAGCGTGAATGCCTCGATCCTTGAGCTCCACCCGAAGGAGCGAATCCATAAGACCGGGCTTGCTCTCCTTCGTACCAAAAGGGGATAAGGGGTTCGTGCGCCAAAGACCCGGAAGCGTATCGCCGCCCTTTCTCTGCTTACTGAGCTGCTCCTGCATCTTCTCCATCCAATCCTGCAGCCGCTCATCGGTACCAAAACGTTCGTAACGACGCATGCGCTCAAGATCCTTCGTCACATCGATCAACGCCGCATTCACGTTTTGCTGGAAACGTGCCCTCCTCAATTTGATGGCACTATCGATCCAATACAGTTGGACAAAGACCAAACCGATCAAGGCGAGCGTGCTCACACCGATGAGCGGCCAAATGAAAGGCTTGCGCATCACGTTCAAAAATAGCCGCAGCTCCCTCCAGGCACAGCGTCGGATCAACATTTTTTAACAGCGGATCACTGGGCCTCAGGCGCAAGCAATGGTGGCCATAGCAATAGGCCCCAGGTCCCGTTCGATCAAAGAGTGGGCGCAAGCTTCCAGGGTGGCCCCCGTGGTAAGCACGTCGTCAACGATAAGAACGGGTCCCTCAAAAGAGCGAGGCACTTCCCCAACGCGGAATGCTCCTGACACATTCCGCCACCTCTCATAACGCCCTTTGCGGGTTTGGGTCCCTGTTGCAGTGACTCGTTTTAAAAGCTTCGGATAATGCGGGACCCCCATGGCATCAGAAACCCCTTCCGCAATGCATCGACTCTGATCGAAGCCCCGTTCTTGCAGTTTCTCAGGATGCAAAGGCACATGGAGCACCGCTCCCATTCCTCTGAAACGTTCGGAGAGGGTCAGTGCATGACCGAGCAATTTCCCGAGGTCCTTTCCCGTTCTCCGATCACCGTGGTATTTCATCCGGTGGAGGGCCTTTTGGACCTTCCCTCCTGGAACAAAGTGGAAAAGCGACGTGGCCGCCAGGATCGGACATCGACCCCAAAAGCGTGCCTCGAGCGGATTATCCACTTCGTCGTGCATCCGCGTGAACGGAAGATCGAAGCTGCAAGCGGTACAAAAGAGTTGCTCGTTGTGGAACAGAGGTGTCTCGCAACCCGGACAGGTTGCCGGGAAGAAAATGTGGAGGAGGTCCTCCAGAACAGAATATCCTAGCATACGGAATTCGGAGGAACAGCGGGAGGTTTCGATCCTTAGCTTTGCAGCAGAACAGCTAACGAACACTTAAAGAACTGATGGCGAACGAAGCAGAAGAATCGAACAAAGGCGGAAAAAAGCGCGACCCGATCTATATCGTGATCATTCTGCTCCTTTTGATCGTGATCGGAACGCTCGGATGGCAGCTTTACAACAAGAGCGTTACCATCAAGAAAGTGCGCATGGAGAAAAAGGGGATGAGCGAGGAGAAGCGAATGGTCAAGTCAAAGCTT
Organism: uncultured Weeksellaceae bacterium; assembly: GCA_964537825.1. Lineage (GTDB taxonomy): Bacteria > Bacteroidota > Bacteroidia > Flavobacteriales_D > CAYVSK01 > CAZIDL01. Next base: position 19,737 of record CAZIDL010000003.1, on the reverse strand, counting down.
GACAGCATGCTTAACGAATATAACCAGATGGAGATCGAGAACGACTCGATGCGTGCTCGGATCGAAAAGGAAAAAGAAAAGATCAAAAAGCTTCAGGATAAGATCGGGCGCTATCAGTACAGCCTTAAGAAAGCAAAGGAAGAGGCTGAAACGCTCCGGAACATCATGCAGGGCTACGTCAAGGACATCGATTCCCTCCAGCAGGCTAATAAGCGGCTCACCAAGGAGAATAAGGAGATCCAGGAAGAGCTCGGGAAGACCAAGAGCGAAAAGGATTCCCTCCAGGAAAAGACCCAGAAGATGGAGAAGGACCTCGAAAAAGCTTCGGTGCTCAAAACTTCGAACGTAAGGGCAACGGGGATCAGGGTCAACTTGCTCGGGAACCCCAAAAAGACGGATCGGGCAAGGCGTGCCGAGAAGTTCAAGACCTGTTTCACGATCAACGAGAACAGGTTCGCAGAAAAAGGCCCCCGTGATATCTATCTGAGGATCGTCGATCCGAGTGGGCAGGTCTTTGCCAAAACCAAGGAAGGGAAGCCAAGGAAGTTCGAATTCGAAGGGGTCCGGGGCCAATATACCCTGAAGCACCGGATCGAATACAAGAAGAAAGAGATGGACCTTTGCCTTTATTGGGACCTCCAGGATCAGGACCTCGAGGAAGGTGAATACGTAGTGAAGATCTACGAGTCCAAAAAGGAGATCGGCTCAACGAGTTTCACCCTCGAATGATCCTTCAGAAGAAAGCCCTTACCTGAACACCCCCGTTGTGGACCGGGGCTTCGTTTTCGGTGCTCCGACCGTTATAGGTCAGGTCCATCTGGAGATGATCCGAGAGGTTGCGCTGGATACGAACGGTCCAGGTCAGATTGTTCCCTTTCTCCAAAGACTCCAACATCCGAAAGGAAAGCGAGTTGTTGGATTCTCCTTGGTAACGCACGTCGATGTAGCGAAGTTCCACGCGAAAAGTCCCTTTGCCGGCAGCATTGTACTTGAACCGCCCCTCCAGGTCACGAAGGATCGCATGCTCCCCTCCGAACCGCTCTGCGTTGCCCTTTTCGATGTAACCGCCTTCCAGGACCACTCTCAGCGTAGTGCTAGGTTGATAGCGAAGCTGTGGCTCCACGCTCCGCTCCGTGATCCGGTAATTACGGCCGTCCAGTACGTCGGACCGGTTCCTTTCAACCCCGTATTTCCCCCGGCATTCGATCCCTAATTCCCGGATGAAGTTCCAGCGAGCATTGCCTTCATGGGACCATTCCATGCGTTCCTGAAAGCCGGAGGCAAGAAGGGAACGGTCCCGAACGTCGCGATAGGTGTGTTCAAAGCCGAAAACAGGATCCGAACGGTTGAAAAAGATACTGTTCCGGAAGTTGGAATTCATCGATAGCAGGGTTGTATCGGGGAGATCCTGCTTAAAGGGGTCATAGGCGATGCGAGGAGGGGTGTTCCCACTCGTCTTCCGGTCCACGCGATAGACCATCTGCTCGGAGAAGCGCGAAAGGAATCCTTTGAGCCCTTCCTCCCCCCCCCATGCTCTTGCCGGGCGGATATTGATGTTGTGCTGGAACTCGTTGGTGAAGGTCTGTACGTATTCATCCCCACGGATGAAAGAGCGGATGTAACGTCCCTGGTCCGAATAGCGAGCCACTTCGAATTCATCGAGTTCCTGGGACCCGTTGTCATTGTAGTCGTTCCATGTATAAGCACCTTGTCCGGCAGGCACCTGAAGGTAAATGAACTCCTTCCGGCGTTCGGTCCCTGATCCCAATTGGTAGAAAGTTGAAGCATCGATCACATCCTCCAACGCATTGATCCGATGTTCAAGGCGATGGACCAACGAATTCTCGGGCTTTTGCTCGATAAGCTTTTGATCGAGCACCCTGAGGCGCCGGCGGCCGACCCTTCCCTTCAGGCGATGGTCGGGATCCTGCTTTATATTGAAGGAAAGGCCGTACTCCTCGATCCGCGTGCCGCGGTCCAATCGACCATTCCGGCCATAACGATCCCGGCGTTGCCCGTAATAGATCCGATACGCGTTGCCTGAGGTGTCAGGATTCCCGGCATAAGCTTCCCATTCGTAGAAGCTGTAACTTTCATCCCGAAGCTCCCCGTTCGGTCCATAGCGGCGATTATCCTCGTGTTCATCCTTATAGCCAATGACCACGAAGGGAAGGCTTTTCTCGAAATTTCCGAGGTGTCTGGAGAAGCGCGTCTTCCCAAGGTCGCTTTTGCTTCGAAGAAGGCTTCCTTGAGCATCCAGCAAGAATCCTTTATAGCGAAGGTCGCTGTTCACATTATGTTTTTCGCCGCGGTACTCGTTCCCCTCCATGAATCGGCGTCCGCTGAAAAGATGTTGATAGTTGTATCCGACCTTACCGATCCCCTTTTTACGGAGGTCGAAACCAAGGTCCCCCAATTGCCTGGCCTCCTTCAGCTGGCGGTCCCTTATGTTCCAATCCCTGGCGAATTCAACACTCCGGATCCTTTCGATCGGCCGAAAATGCTTTTGCACATGCTCCCATTCGAGATCTCCCTTCCAGATCCATCCGGAATCTTTATCAGCCTGAAGCGGCACCTTTTGTTCGAGGCCGACTTTGACAGCTCCTCCGGTATTGTCCCCATCGTCGATCGAAGAAAATCGGTTCACGTCCTGGTCCGAGACCGCCCCTTCGAACTGAAGAAGGGTGTTCGGACTTAAGTCCAATTCCGCAGTATAAGTGGCCATTCGTTGCATCCCGGGAGGCTCGAGGGGTATTACCGGTGCATAATTCCCCTGAGGTCTCAGTTCACCGTTCACTGTGTCAGGAGCGACCCATCTGAAAGCCCTTCCATTAGGAGTGATACGGGACTTGACATAGTTCCCGTTGCCTTGCCCCACCTCTGAGAAACGCAAGCGATACGAAGCTTCCCGAGGATCGGTGGAATACACGAAGACCGAATCATACCCCAAGGAATCCGTCATCCTATAGCGCACCTCTTCGTTGGAATAGGAAGAACGCTTTTCGATGCTCGGAACGACGGCTTCAGCGGGATCATCCCCTGCCTTTTCCAGCCGCCGCTTATCCGCCTCGCTGAGATCTTGCTGCAAAGGCTGGTTCTTGGCATCCTGTTCCGAATAGATGTCGAGCGACATGTCAACTCCATCATCCTCATATTCGGTGGAAACGCGGAAGAGGGAACGGGCGTAGTTCCGCTCCGAATACTGGAACTCCACCTTGATACGGGATTCCTTTTTAATAAGATGTTCCGGGGTAAAAGTGAGTTCAGCGGCATTGTAATCGATGGTGTAATCCTTTTCCGCCCCCCTTTGAAGGAGCTTTCCGTCCAGATAAACCCTCTCCGTACCCGCCAACACCACGATGAATTGCTCGTTATTAGCCCCTTCCAGGCGATAGGGCCCCTGATTCCCTTCGATCCCCTGGATCACATTTCTGGCGAATTTGCCTTTGGATATCGCCCCACTCGCTTTTATAGTCATCGTACCCCGTTTTTCCCCCTTTTCGCTCTTATCCTCCACTGGAAAGCGGCTTTTAAGGTCTGCTCCCTTGATCCTTTTGGAGTACCGGAGGTATTGCCCCGAATCCTTTTTGATCCGGGCATCGCCTGCTACCAGACGATGACGATCGGTGAAAAAGCGGACGAAGACCTTATCGAAATCCTGTAGCTTTTGCGTGTTCCCTTCTGGCTGGACCGGGATGTTATCGTCCGTGACCGATGCCTCTACGTTCACTTTATCCGAAAGGGGGCCGCTCAGTTCGAGGTTCAGGTTGGAGTTAACAGAGAGATCCTGAGTATTGCCAAAGTTGAGCCCCCTGGAAATGTTCCCTGACTTATCGATAGCCCCGAAATCGAAAAGGCCTGAAGCCTTTTCATCGCGATCCGCCCGATACGTATAAGGGTCGATCCGATCGACGCGCTCAGGGGCTATCCGCTTCCGGTCTTTATGGGAGCGAGGGGCGGCAAGGTTCATGGGAAGGACTCTATAACGCACCCGGAGGCTGTCGGGTGGATCCGTTGAACGGAGCAACATCAGTCCCTGGAAGGGGCGGAGAATATAGAGCGAATCGGGCCAGGAAGTACCATCAGGAGCAAAGACCTTGAAGCTGCTAGCCTCGATACTAAGGCTGTCCAAAAGGACCGTATCGTCATCCGTTGAGACCCATTCCTCCCGCTGCCTGTCCATGCTGTCCTGGGATGCTCCCCAAAGGCAGGGGAAGGAGAGACAGAGGATGAAAAGGCCTTTCAGGGTACGAGCCCTATGGAATAGGCAGGGTGCCAATGAAGGAGTAGGAACAATGCGTTTCCGAACAGAAATGGACCAAGGGGCATAAAGATAAAAGGAGGATCAGGGGGTCCTTCTACCAACAGGTCTGATGGAACGTAGGGAAAAGCAGATCATTTCGCCTTGGGACTTCAAGGATATGGACTAAAAGTAGAGCGAGGGCATATTTATTTATATTTGCAGGGCTGCCCATTACAGGTCAGTTATCGTCTAACGTCTTTTATCTTTCACCATGAGAAGAAGGATCCAAGGGGTCATCATCGCACTCGTTCTTGTTGCTTTTACCGCCTGCGGAGGCGGTGAAAATAATGGAGATGGTACCGATAGGGAAGCGAAGGGACCTGTTCATTACGGAGGGACCTTCAAGCTCAACGAGGTCGAGGACTTTGACAACCTCTACCCGCTGAACATCACTGACGCTGTTTCCTATCGGATCGCCAATCAGGTTTATGAAGGGCTCGTCGAGCTCGATCAGGATAGCCTTACCATCCAACCAGCTCTTGCAAAGAGCTGGGAGGTGAAGGATAGTGCAAGGCGCTTTGTATTCCACCTCCGGGAGGACGTGAGGTTCCATAAGGACAGTTGCTTCAAGAACCAGAAAGAGCGAGCGTTCACTGCTTCCGACGTGAAGTATTGCTTCGACAAGCTCTGTTCGTCAACTTCCCAGAACCAGCTTTTCTGGCTTTTCAAGAACAAAGTGAAAGGGGCGACAAAGTACCACGAGTCCACCGAAAAGGGCGATCCATTGAAAGGCGGTGTTCCGGGGATCGAAAAGGTTGACGAGCACACGGTGGCGATCGAACTCAATTACCCTTACCCGGGTTTTTTGAAGCTTCTGGCTCATGCGGGTTGCTTCATTTATCCCAAAGAAGCCTATGAGCATTACGGGGAGGATATGCGTAGCAATACGGTAGGTACGGGTCCCTTTAAGCTAGACCGGGTGCAGGAAGGCGTCTCTGTAGTGCTCTCCCGCAACAACGATTATTGGGACGTCGATCAATACGGGAATTCCCTTCCCTATTTGAAAGGCATCAAGATCAACTTCATCAAGGAAAAGGCGACCGAACTGAGCGAGTTCAGGAACGATAAGCTCGATATGGTCTATCGCCTGCCGGTGGAGAGCATCGGTGAGATAACAGGGGAACTCGATGAAGCGCGGAAAAAGCAAAAGAAGCAACTCCCCTTCAAATTACAGAGCACGCCTTCGATGGCGATCCAGTATTACGGTTTCCAGCATAAAAGCGAGCTCTTCTCGAACAAACACCTTCGGAAGGCTTTTAATTACGCCATCGATCGGGAGAAGATCACGAAGTTCACCCTCGAAGGAGAAGGGATACCCGCTCGGAATGGGATCATCCCCCCCTCTTTTTCCTATTACGATACGAAGAAGGTCAGCGGGTATGAGGTGAACAAAGAGAAAGCAAAGAAGCATCTTCGGAAAGCCGGGTACGAGAAAGGCAAGGAAGTACCCACGATCCAACTCCATTTGAACAGTGGTGGTAAAACGAACGTGCAGGTGGCAGAGGCGATCCAGAACATGCTGAAAGAGAACTTGGGCGTCAAGATAGAACTCAATGTAATGCCGATGTCCCAACTTTTGGAAAAGATGGAGAAAGGGAAGGCCAATTTCTTCCGTACCGGGTGGATCGCTGATTATCCCGATCCGGAGAACTTCCTCAACCTTCTTTACGGAGCTCATGTCCCCGAAAAAATGAGCGAGCGGTCATCGGTCAACAAAAGCCGCTATCAGAGCGCCAAATTCGATTCGCTCTTTGAAGCAGGCCTTCGGACCATGGACCGTAAAAAACGGATGGAACTCTTCAGGAAGGCCGATCAGGTGGCGATGGACGACGCTGCTATCATTCCGCTCTTCTACGATGAGAACATGCGCCTTATCAAGCCGGAAGTAAGGAACTTCCCCATGAACGCCATGGAGCGGAGGGACTTCACACGGGTCTATTTCGCCCAGGAAGAAAAGAAAGGGAAAAAGAGCTGAATCAAGGCCTTAAGCTCTCCTTTTTTCATTCACACCCTCCGTTCTAAGTTCTCCGAGCAAATGCATCAGTAACTGCTTGGCGATCGGCATAAGGGTCTCGATGTGTGGCACCAATAGCTCGCTCTCGATCCGGAAGACCGCTGGTTGGGGCAGGTCTCTGTACTCTTTTATCAATCGTTCCTTGAGCTTTTCCGGGGTGTTCATCTTCCGGAAAGACGTCAGGTAACGCGTCCGAAGATCCCGATACCGTCGGTCGGCAGAGGGATCTTGTACCAAATTGAGCCGGTAGCGATAAGCACGCCACTCAGAAGGACGGGACAAGAGCAAATAACCTTCGCGCTTTTGCAACGGAAGAAGACCTACGGACCTCACATCGATGTGATCCCTAACAGAGCTTCGCAACTCCTCCCCGTCCTTAAGCCGCTCTTTGATCCGAGGGAGGCTTACATCGATGATCCGGTCGATCTCTTCCATAAAGGCTTCATCGTCGATGCTTCGTTCGTAATTCAATAGTTGTCCCTCAAGATCGACCCCGCTCAGCTCTTTTGGAAAGGCGCTGGCAAGCTCATCCTTCTTACCCTTAAAGGACAACAACTCCGTGTATTGGCGCTTTAGCTCGCTCAAATAGGGATAGAGGCGCTTTTCGCGGAAAAGCTCGCCGATCCGCTTTAAATAAGCGAGCAATCTGTACTTGCGATACTCGAAATCGAGTTCGCGATCGGGGATCGGATGGAATTCATCGGAAAAGACCATAAAACAAAAGAGCTTCCAGCGCTCCTTTTTCTATACGATGCTCCAGCCGGAAAGTTACCGCACTATCCCCTCCGTGTATCCTTCGTATATTCGACCGTCCCAGATACCATTAAAGTTTTTATGCCATGAAGCATCGTGCTCATTCCACAGATCCTCGCCTTCCTTTCCTCATCCTATTCGTCCTTTCCCTCACCTCCTGCGTACCCGCAAGCAAATTCCAGGACATGAAAGCGGACAAGGAGAATTGTGAGGAAAAGCGCAACGAGCTTTCTGCCAAGGTTCAGGAGCTTGAAACCAAGAAAAAAGAACTGGAGGAAGAGGTTAGCAAATTAAAGGATGAGAACCGGTCCCTGAAAAAGGATACCACCGTCCTTGGCCGTTCGCTTCGGAAAATGCAGAAGCAGTACGACAAGATCAACAACCTTAACGATGAACTGCTTCGCAAACACGCTGCCCTAAAGAAACAGAACGAGGCTGAGAACGAGAAACTCAGTTCCGAATTGGAACAAACACGCGAGGAACTGCAAAAGAAAGAGGACCGTCTTCGGGCCCTTGAAGATCGGTTGAACGAAAAGGAAGACAATCTGGAAGAACTAGAAGGGGAACTCGAAAAGCGGGAAAAACGCGTAGCTGAACTGGAGGATGTGATAGCCACTAAAGATTCAGCGGTGAAAGCCCTCAGGAACAGAGTACGCGAAGCTCTTTTGAGCTTTAAGGACGAAGAAGCGCTGACGGTGGAACAAAAGAACGGCAAGATCTACGTGAGCTTAGAGGCCAAGCTTCTTTTCGGGAGCGGCAGCACGAAAGTGGACAAAGAAGGGAAGCAAGCCCTTATCGACCTTGCTAAAGGCCTGGAGGACCAAAAAGACCTCCGGATCATGGTGGAAGGGCATACCGATAAGCAGGAAGTGACCCCCAACGCACGTTATAAGGACAATTGGGACCTTAGTGTTCTACGAGCAACTTCCGTCGTCCGCATCATGATGGAGAACAGCGAACTCGAGCCTAAGCGGGTCATTGCCTCCGGGCGGAGCAAATACCACCCGGTCTCTGAGGACGAAATGTCGAAGAACCGTCGGATCGAGATCATCTTGACACCGAACCTCGAGAAGCTCTACGATATCATCGAGAACACGGAGGTGGAAAAAGGCTGACAGGCTTTAGTCGAAAAGCTCGCCGTAAAGCTCCTCCACTTTACCGATCCGTCGCTGTTCGATATTACCCGAGCTTTCGATCGAAGGACCGTATTTGCTCCCCAGGATCCTTTTATAACCAAGGCGTCCTGCCTCCTGCACCCGTTGCTCCATTCGGGGTACCGGTCGCACCTCCCCGGACAATCCAACTTCCCCGGCAAAACAGGTCCCTTCAGGCAAGGCTCGGTCCGCACCAGAGGAAAGAACAGCTGCTATCAAAGCAAGATCCATAGCTGGATCCTCCACCCTCACCCCACCCGTAATGTTCAGAAACACGTCCTTAGCTCCCAGGCGAAAGCCACAACGCTTCTCCAAGACGGCCAATAACATATTGGTCCGCCGGATATCGATGCCCGTTGTGGTCCGTTGAGGCGTACCGTAGATGGCAGTGCTAACGAGGGCCTGCACTTCGATCATAAGGGGGCGTACTCCTTCCATCGATGCAGCGATAGCAACACCACTTAAAGTTTCATCGCTCTCCGTGATCAATACTTCCGAAGGATCCTTCACCGGGAAGAGCCCCTCTCCTTGCATGCGGTAAATGCCGAGTTCATTGGTAGAACCGAACCGGTTCTTGAGGGTGCGCAGCAAGCGGTGGGTATGATCGCGATCGCCTTCGAACTGAAGGACCGTATCGACCATATGTTCCAGTGCTTTAGGCCCTGCTAATCCCCCCTCCTTGTTGATGTGGCCGATCAAAAAGACCGGCGTCCCGGTCCGTTTGGCAAAGCCGATCAGTTCCATGGTACAATCCCGGATCTGCGTAAGACTCCCTGGTACAGAATCACTTCCGGAAGAATAGAGGGTCTGAACAGAATCCACGATCAGGATGTCGGGAGGAGCCTTTTCGAGCTGTTCCATCAATTCTTCCAGATGAGTCTCTCCGTAAACGCGGACCATCTCGTGGACGTTCCCGATACGGTCCGCGCGCATCCGGATCTGTCGATCACTCTCTTCCCCAGAGATGTAAAGGGTGTTCCAAGCTTCTGCTCGAAGAGCGAGCTGGAGCATTAATGTGGATTTCCCCACACCTGGCTCTCCTCCGAAAAGAACGACGGAACCAGGTACGATCCCTCCACCCAGAACACGCTGGAACTCTTCGTCCGGAAAGTTGAGCCGCTGACCGGGCGAACTGTCCACTTCACTAAGAGGAAGAGGATCAGGAGCACTCCCAGCTTTCGATCGCGCTTCCTTTCCATTCCCCTTCTCCTTCACCCTTTCCTCCATCATGCTGTTCCATGCACCGCACGAAGGACATTTACCCATCCATTTCGGACTATCCTGTCCGCATTCCTGGCATAAAAAGACGACCCGATCTTTCTTTTTGCTCATCCCTCCTCGCCTTTATCATCGATCTTTTTGATACGGTCGATGATGGAACTGGTGGAATAACCTTGGAGGAGGGGGATCAAGACGAGCTCTCCTCCATTGGCTTCCACTACTTCCCGCCCTACGACCGCATCTTTATCATAATCCCCTCCCTTGACGAGAACATCAGGCATCAGCTCCTGGATCAATCCGAAAGGGGTGTTCTCATCGAAGGTCACGACAGCATCCAACATTTCCAAAGCAGCCAGGACCCTCGCACGCGAAGCTTCATCCATTACAGGTCGTTCTGTCCCCTTTTGAAGGCTTTTGACGGAACGATCCGAATTGAGACCGACGATCAGCCGCTCTCCAAGAGCAGCGGCTTTGCTCAGCAGCTCGATATGACCCGGATGGAGGATATCGAAGCAACCGTTGGTGAAGACGACGCGCTCCCCTGCTGCTTTCCAGGCCTTTACTCGATCAGCTGCTCCTTCCCGGTCACGGAGCCATTTGAATGATGGGTCACGCTTCATCAGGAAACATCCTTTGATCCGAGATCGAGCGCTTTTCCCCCTTTCCGACTAACCTCCTTATACCAGAGGAGGACAGCAATACCCCCTGTCAGGAGGATCATAAGGACCTGAGAGGAATGCACGACCGTCGCAAAGGCCAATCCCATTTCGTTCTCCACTCCGATCACTTTGAGAGCTTCCTTAACCATCCAATGATAAGCGCCGATGCCCCCCTGAGTAGGGGCTGCCATCCCCATCCCCCCAGCTGTCATGACAAAGAGTCCCTTGTCGGGACCGAATGCTTTCGTTGCATCGAAACTGAAGAAGCAGAGGTAGGTCATCAGAAAATACATGCTCCAGATGAAGAGAGTATGCAGGAAAAAGCGTCCTTTTTGCTGCATGGAGAAAATGGTCCTGAAGCCATGCCCGATGCTTCGGTAAAGGGAGAAAAGTTTGAAGAAGAACTTGTTCCGCATCAGTTTTCTCCGGAAGCAATGGATGAAATAAAAGGCCAGACCACCCAAGGCAAAGAAAAGAAAGGCGTAACCGATGACGTTGGATGTTCGCTGGATCTTGGTCCCGAACACATCGTAGAAAAAACCTCCAAAGGTGTCGATGTTCGTGAAGAGGGTAAGAATAAGAAGGAAAAAGAGGATCATCATGTCGATGGCACGCTCCACAAGGATGGTCCCGAAGAGTTTCCCGATAGGGATCCGTTCGACGCGATTGAGGGCTGTACAGCGCGTGAACTCTCCCAATCGTGGAAGGGCCAGGTTCACTAGGTAGCCGATCGTGACCGCATTAATACTGCTTGAGGCTTTGGAACGATAACCCATGGTCTCGAGCAGGATCAGCCAGCGATATCCCCTAGATACGAAGGTGAGAAAGCCGAGGCCCATCGTGAGGATGACCCAGGAATACTGAGCATCTTTCAGGACTTTCCACATTTTGGTGATATCTGCACCCCTGAAGGCGAGATAGAGCAATCCGACCCCGATCAGGAAGAAGAGCAGGTACTTGCCGGTCCTTAAGAGGCGTCCCTGCAAACGTTCAATTTATACGGTTGCTAGCGGTATCGGGGAAGATAATGGTGGGCTGGTAGCCTTTGGCCTCATCCAGCTCCATACTCGCATAAGCGATCACGAGCACGATATCGTCCACCATCATCTTTCGGGCAGCGGGTCCGTTGAGACATACCGATCCGGAATCGCGCTCTCCCTTGATCACATAGGTCCAGAGCCGCTCTCCGTTGTTGACGTTAACGACCTGTACCTTTTCCCCCTCGAGGATCCCTGAAGCGTCCATGAGAGCCTCGTCCAGGGTAATGCTTCCCGCATAGTTCAGGTCCGCTTCGGTAACGGTCACCCGGTGGATCTTGGCACGTACGACTTCGATCCGCATAGGCCGCGAAGTTAAGGATTCAGCGCCAGATTATCGATCAAGCGCACCCCTTCGACCGAAGCCGCAACAAAGCCTTTGGCGGGTCTATCAGGGTCGAATTCCTTCAGAGGGGTTAAGCGCTCTGTATCTGCGACCTCCACGTAATCCACTTCCATTCCTGCTTCCTTCAAGCGGTTTTGAGCCTCTTCCTTCAATTCAGGAACGGGTCGGGAGCCGATCTGTTCGCGCATCCAGCACAAGGTATGGAAGATCACCGACGCTCGTTCCCGACCATCGGTGGTGAGCCGCTGATTTCTCGAACTTAATGCAAGACCATCCGGGCCGCGGACGGTGGGGACACCGACCACTTCTACCCCCCATTTTCGCTGTTCTACCAAAGCACGGACCACCAATAGCTGCTGATGATCCTTTTCCCCAAAATAGGCTCGATGGGGACGCACCATAGCAAAGAGACGGTCCAGGACCATCACGACCCCTTTAAAATGCCCCGGCCGATGAAGTCCTTCCATGCGCTCATCGAATCGTTGAACATCCACATCGGGTGGAACGGGTGTCTCTTCGGGATAAACCTCCTGACGTTCCGGCAAGAAGAGCAAATCGACCTCCTCTTCTTCCAGTTGTCGCCGATCTCCTTCTGGATCGCGGGGATACCCCTGAAGATCCCGAGGGTCGTTGAATTGGGTAGGGTTGACGAAAACGCTCACGACCAGAACATCGCATTCCTTCCTCGCTTGTCGGACGAGGGCTAAATGCCCTTCGTGCAACGCACCCATCGTTGGGACGAAACCGATGCAGGTAGCGTCCTCACGCTTCAAATGATCGCGGAGCGATCGCTGCTCCTTAAAGGTTCTCAAAAGGGCTTTTGAATTGCTGAAAGCTTCGGCACACCTAAAGAACAAAGCTAAGGCAGAATTTGAAAATCCGGCCGGGATCGATTACCTTTGTTATCCATTCGGAATTCAACAAAGCATCCGAAGAATCATGGAAAAGCCGAAGGTTCTCTACGTCTCTCAGGAAGTGACCCCGTTCCTTCCTGAGAACAAACTCTCCCGCATCAGCAGGAATCTTCCTCAAGGGATCAACGAACGAGGCAAGGAGATCAGGGTCTTCACTCCCCGGTATGGAAAGATCAACGAACGGCGGCATCAATTGCATGAGGTGATCCGGCTTTCCGGCATGAACCTTATCATCAACGATGCCGACCATCCCCTCATTATCAAGGTCGCTTCCATCCCATCAGCACGGATGCAGGTCTACTTCATCGACAGTGAAGAATATTTTCACCGAAAGGCCGTAAATCGCGACGAGCACGGTGAGTTCTTCAGCGACAACGACGAACGGGCCATCTTTTTCTCCAAGGGCGTTCTTGAAACGATCAAAAAGCTTGGATGGACCCCTGATATCATCCATTGTCACGGTTGGATGGCCAGTCTCATGCCTGCTTTCGTGAAGGAGCTCTACAACGATGATCCCCACTTCTCCGGGTCCCGCATCGTATACTCCATATACGGTGATGGGAGTGAGGAATCCCTCGATAGTGCAGTGACGGATAAATTGAAAATGGAAGGCTTCCAGGAAGGGACCACCAACACCTTTCAGGGTCCGAATTACCGGGACCTTCACAGAAGTGCTATCCAGCATGCCGATGCTGTGATCCAAGCCGAAGAAGGGATCGATAGCACGATCAAGGAAGAACTGGCCGGGGTCGACAAACCATTCCTCGGCCCCTGCGATGAAGACTCCTGTGTCGAAGCCTACAACGAGCTCTACGACAAGGTCCTGGATGATAAAAAGGTCCTCGCTGAGTGACCTATGATGAAAGGCCGGACCTTCGTTCTTCCGTTCCTCTTCCCCGCTACCCTCGGTGCTTTCATCCTTCTCCTGAACGGGTGTGAAAAGAAAGAGGAACGGACCCTCGGAAAGGATGTGATCGCCGAGGATCAACGTATTGAGAGCGGGGTTACAGATAGCTTTCACGTAGAAGCCCGGAGTGTAAGGATGCCTGCCGTTCCGGCTGTGAAAAGCAAGCCGGCCATGCTAGGACAACTTAAAGACCCACGCACCGGCTCGACCCGAAGTTCCTTTTATACCCAATTATTGCTCCCGGCAACGAACATCGATCTTGGCGATCCTGCAAACCTAACCCTTGATTCGATCGTATTCAGCCTTCGCTACGAAGGATATTACGGCGAGATATCAACCTCCCAGGATTTCAAAGTTTACCAGGTCCTCGAGGATATGAACGGTATCGAACCGGACCACCGGGATTCGCTCGATCATTCGATCAACCCGATCGGGACCGAAACGACGGCACCTTCCGTTAATCAGGATGTAACAGTTGACGGAGGTAGCGAAACCTATCCACCTCAACTGCGGATCCGCCTCAAGGACAGCTTCGGTGAGAAGATCCTTGATCGCTCTGGAAGCCAAGAGCTATCGGATGATGAGGCTTTTACGGATCTCATCAACGGGATCATGGTCACCTCCCGAACACCTTCCCAACAAGAAGGAGAAGGTTCCATCATCTTCGCAAGGGTCCCTCACGAACATTCCCGGGTGCAGATCTATTACAGGAATACGGCCCAGAACGACACCAACACACTCGACCTGGAAGTGGATGGAACTCACTTCAATCGCATCGATCATGAGCCGAAGGGAAGCGATCTGGAAAAAGAACTTGACGGAGGCTTTAGTAATTCCGTGGATCGTTGCTATGTCGTGGGGCCGAGCGAAGTAGGTACACAGCTCCGCTTCTCTGACCTAGAAGCTTTCGGGAAGGAACGGGATATTACAGTGAATAAAGCCGTCCTCAAACTTCCAGTTAACCGAGTTCCTAATTCGATCCCTTTCCAACCCTCCAACCTTCTTCGCGTTCTTTACCGCGATGCATCAGGAAAATTCCAACTCACGAAGGACCGGATCGAAGAAGGGCCCCAGTTCGTAGGGGGAACTTTCGACGGGAAGGAATATAATTACGAAATGCGTATCACCCGACATGTACAGGCAATGATCAAAGGAGAGGTCCCCAACAACCTGTACATCAACACGACCATTCCTTTTCTGCAAGAAGCTGCAGCCAACACCGCTTCTCGTTCCGTACTAAAAGGACCGGGATCATCAGATCCGCCCGTACTGGAACTCACTTATACGGAATATTGATCATCCATACGTTCGCTTATGTGCGGTATTGTCGGATATATCGGCCCCAAGGATGCTTACCCGATCCTGATAAAAGGATTGAAGCGCTTGGAATACAGAGGGTATGATTCAGCTGGAGTGGCCCTGATCGATGACAGCACCCTCAACACTTACAAGACCGCAGGCAAAGTATCGGACCTTGAAACCCACATCGGTGACCGGAACACGGATGGCCATATCGGGATCGGCCATACGCGCTGGGCAACACACGGAACACCCACCGATGTTAATGCTCACCCCCACATTTCCGGCTCAGGCGAACTTGCTATCATCCATAACGGGATCATCGAAAATTACAATTCCCTACAGGAAGAACTGATCAAAAGGGGGCACGAATTCTACAGCAAGACGGACACCGAGATCTTGGTCCATCTGATCGAAGAGATCCAGGAAAAGGAAAAGGTGGGTCTGCAAGAGGCTGTACGCTTAGCTCTGAACGAGGTTGTGGGTGCCTATGCGATCGTCGTCATATCCAGGAAGGAACCCGGACAACTGATCGCGGCAAAGAAAAGTTCGCCACTGGTCGTGGGCATCGGAGAGGAAGATGGGGAATACTTCCTCGCTTCGGATGCAACACCGATCGTGGAACATACCAAGAATGTCGTCTACCTCGAGGACGAAGAGATCGCTACGGTGAGCCCTGAGGATGGTCTCCGGATCAAGAACATACAGGATCAGGAAAAAACCCCTTATATCCAGGAGCTGGAACTTCAGCTCGAAGAGCTCGAAAAGGGGGGATACGAGCATTTCATGCTCAAAGAGATCAACGAACAACCACGGTCTATCCGGGATTGCATGCGTGGTAGGATCGATCCGGAGCGTTCGATGGTCTCGCTCGGAGGCATTAAAGACCATGAAGAAAAGTTCGTACAAGCCTCCAGGATCATCATGGTGGCTTGCGGAACCTCTTGGCACGCAGGACTCGTGGGAGAGTATCTCTTCGAAGACCTCGCACGGGTACCAGTAGAAGTAGAATACGCATCCGAATTCCGCTATCGGAATCCGATCATAACCGAGGATGACGTGGTCATCGCTATATCCCAATCCGGTGAGACCGCTGATACCCTTGCTGCAGTGGAGCTTGCAAAAAGCAAAGGAGCCACGATCATCGGAATATGCAACGTGGTCGGATCCTCCATATCACGGGTTACGCATGCTGGTTCCTACACCCACGCCGGACCGGAGATCGGAGTTGCTTCCACAAAAGCATTCACTGCCCAGGTCACGATCCTCACATTGATGGCCCTCTCGGTCGGTAACCGAAAAGGAACGCTATCGCGTTCCAAGTTCCACCGCCTTCTCCATGAGCTCAATGATATCCCGGATAAGATCGAAGAAGTGCTCGGCATGGAGGAAACGATCGAAACGATCTCCACTAGCTATAAAGATGCACAGAACGCCCTTTATCTCGGAAGGGGGTACAGTTTCCCTGTAGCGCTCGAAGGCGCCTTGAAGCTCAAGGAGATCTCCTACATCCACGCAGAAGGCTACCCGGCCGCAGAGATGAAGCACGGCCCCTTGGCCCTTATCGACGAGAACATGCCCGTCTTCTTCATCGCCACGAAGGATGCCTCTTACGAAAAGGTGGTCAGCAACATCCAGGAAGTAAAAGCTCGTAAGGGCAAAGTGATCGCTATCGTTACACGAGGTGATACAACCGTGAAAGAATTGGCCGATCACACGATCGAGATCCCGGAAGTGGACGATCATCTTATCCCTCTCCTGGCCGTGATCCCCTTTCAACTACTGAGTTACCGGATCGCTGTAATGCGAGGATGTAACGTTGATCAACCACGCAACCTGGCTAAATCGGTCACGGTGGAATAAGGGAATAAGCGCTACCTATTCCGTTCCTTCCTTCTTTTCGATCCACATAAAGACCTTACCCTTATTGAAGAACTTCTCGAAGTCCCTCGTAACGATCAATTGGACCAGGTCGATCAACGGAAGAAGGCCGAGCCCTCCACCAAGGGTGACGGTGTAAAGGACAGGGACTTTCGGGTCGGTACCAAGATAGATCCGGTGGCCACCGAGCGGTCCTAAAAGAACCGTCAGTGCGATAGCGATCCCCCGCTTGGGACGGCTGTGAGGGATATCCACGGAATCCATGCTGACCGGACGGATCTTTTTGAAATGCGAATGCTCACTCGTATCAGGCCTTTCAGTAGATAGCTTGATCACTACATCGGTGGGGGGTGTAGAGGCAGAAGCAGAAAGGGATGAACTTCCCATAAGGAAGGGAAAGAGAAGGACGAAAAGGAGATGGGCCCTCATAAGCAGGAGCTGCTCATTCGAGGGACAAGCTACAAAAAAAGGTCGCCGCATCTAAGAGAGAAGCGGCGACCCTTTTAAGAACAGATCAGGAAAAGGGGAGCGGATCATGCCAAGGATCCGACCTTCTCCTTGGCCTCCTTGAAGAGGCGGCTCACCTCATCCCAGTTGACAACATTCCAGAAAGCGTCCACGTATTCCGGCTTTCGGTTCTGATACTTGAGGTAGAACGCGTGCTCCCACATGTCGATGCCGAGGATCGGCACCGCATCGGTGTCGACGACATCCATGATAGGATTGTCCTGATTGAGGGTGGACATGGTGAAAAGCTTCCCGTCCGGGCCAAGGCATAGCCATCCCCAACCGGATCCAAAATGGCCGGTGGCAGTGTTCTTAAACTCCTCTTTAAAGGAATCGAAAGAACCGAAGTCCTTCTCGATCTGTTCAGCAAGCTCTCCTTCAGGCTGTCCACCACCATCCGGGGACATCATCTTCCAGAAGAGGGAATGATTGTAATGTCCACCGCCGTTGTTCCGAACACCGGTGCCGTACTTGCTCACATTCCTGAGGATCTCTTCGATATCCTTGTTCTCTGCATCCGTTCCTTCGATGGCCGCGTTCAGCTTTTTCGTATAAGTTGCGTGGTGCTTATCATGATGAAGGGTCATCGTTTCCTTATCGATATTCGGTTCGAGCGCATCATAGGGATACGGAAGATCGGGTGTTTCAAAAGCCATGGCTTTTTGCTTTTTGTTCTGCGTTCAACAATGAACTGTGCGTGAATGAATACCCTCGGCCGTTGTTGAGGAAGAGGGATAATTATAAACAGTCCTGGAGGCCATTTAGTTCAATCACCCTACTGTAAAAGAGCGCTTATTTTTGTGCAAATTGCCAAAAGCCAACACGAATGAAGTTCCGTGCTTTTCTTTTCTTTCTATGTTTTTCTTTTCTTTTCGCTTCCTGTGGTGGGGATGATGACAAAGCGAACGAGGAGATCGAAAAGGAGGCCAAAGAATCCGCTGATGAAGCCGCTGAAAAGAGCCTGGAAAAGCTGAATCGAAGCGAGGATGACACGGCTAAGACCGATACGGCTGGATAAAAGGGATCAGCCCCCCCTTTCTCTCAAAGCCTTGAGGGCCTCCTGAAAGACCGTATCCTCCTGCAGGATAATGGGGAAGTAGGCCTTTTCGTTCCAGATGTTACGGCCGATCAATGCTTTTAAACGTTTTAGTAGCCGCTCTCTCATTCTCCTCCGTTCTCCTTCCGCATATTCGATCCCTTTGGATGCTCCTTCATCCAGCACTTTATCCACAAGGCTTTCAGGGACCTTGTATTTCTGACGGTACGCTTGAGCATCCGCATATTTCCTTTTTAATTCCTCGCGCTTCTTATCCGCATGATCGAAGGCAAGATCGTTCACCACCCCTTTGTAGATCAGATCATTGAAATGCGGGGTCACTTCTTGCGTGTCCAAAGGCACAAAGCGATCGGGCATGATCCCGCCACCACCATAGACGACCCTTCCTGAAGCCGTCTCGTATTTGAGCGAATCGGGAAATTCGACACTGTCCTTATTGAGGAGCTCTCCTTTTTTGTAGCGCTCGTAAAGTTCCTTGTCGTAATCCTCCCCTTTGCCGTAAGGTTTTTGAATGCATCGCCCTGTGGGTGTATGATATCGGGCGACCGTAAGCCGAAGGGCCCCCATTCCCGGCAGGTCGATCTGTTCCTGCACCAACCCTTTTCCAAAAGACCGGCGACCAACGATCACACCCCTCCCGTGATCCTGAAGAGCACCAGCAACGATCTCACTGGCCGATGCCGAACCCCGATCGATGAGAACGGCGACCTCGATATCGTGAAGGGCACCTTTCGATGTGGCCTTGTGCTCCCGCTTCGGATGGGATTTCCCTTCCGTATAGACGATGAGCTTACCGGCTTTGAGGAACTCATCTGCGATCCGGATCGCGGAACGCAAGTAACCTCCGCCATTCCCGCGAAGGTCCAGGACCATTCGGTCCATTCCGTTCTTTAGGAGCCGTTCGCTCTTTTTCCTGAACTCTTCGTGGGTAGAGCGCGAAAAGCGGCTGATCTTAACGTACCCGGTACGATCGTCGACCATGTATCCGACATCAACGCTATGGATGGGGATCTTTCCCCGGGTGATCTCGAAGGGGATAAGGGAATCACTAGCGGGCCTGTAGATGGTGACCTCCACCTTGCTCCCCTTTTCTCCTCTTAAACGATCGATCACGTCTTGATTCTCGATCCCGATCCCAGCGATCGTTTCCCCCTCTACCTTCACGATCCGATCGCCGGGTCGGATGCCCAGGGATTCAGAAGGTCCTCCGGAGATAGGGGTTACGACAACGACGGTATCGTTACGGATCATGAACTGAACCCCGATCCCTTCAAAATTCCCTTCCAGCGGTTGATTAACCTTTTTCTCTTTCTTTTCAGGAATGTAGAAGGAGTGGGGGTCCAGGTCGGATAGCAATTTCTTGACGGCTTTCTTCGCCAATTCCTTGCGACCGATGGTATCCACGTACTTCTCCTGGATCAATCCCATGATCCGCTCCAGCGTGGCATTACCAGTAGATGATCTCAGACTGTCCGAACCGGTCTTCTTAACCCAATTAAGGCGTCGTCCTCCCTGCTGATCATCGAGCCACACACCTGTATAGATCCCTACAGCAAGAGCCAGAGAAACGATGATAGGGATGAGCACGGATATGGAGGAGCGCTCAGAGGCCATGAAACCCGGGGAAAGAAAAGTGCCGGAGGTGGGATTCGAACCCACACTCCCGAAGGAACACGATTTTGAGT